>NZ_JBITDA010000009.1:0-244664 GCF_044453765.1 Streptomyces sp. NPDC051636
GTTGATAGGCCGGATCTGGAAGCCAGGTAACTGGTGGAGGTGACCGGTACTAATAGGCCGAGGGCTTGTCCTCAGTTGCTCGCGTCCACTGTGTTGGTTCTGAAACCACGAACAGCCCCACGTTGCCACAACGTGGTCCGGTTGTCAGTTTCATAGTGTTTCGGTGGTCATAGCGTGAGGGAAACGCCCGGTTACATTCCGAACCCGGAAGCTAAGCCTCACAGCGCCGATGGTACTGCAGGGGGGACCCTGTGGGAGAGTAGGACACCGCCGAACAATCATTGAGAAAACCCCCGCACCCTCCGGTGCGGGGGTTTTCTGCGTTTCAGCCCGTTTCAGCCCGACGGCCCCCGAGAAATTCCCGGCAGGCCGCACCGTCAAAGCCGCCCTGCCGCCTTGAGAGCCAAATACGCGTCTGCCAGTGCCGGAGCCAGTTCGTCCGGCGTCGCATCGACGACCGTCACTCCATGTCGGCGGAGCTGCTCGGCAGTCCGGTGCCGTTCGGCCTGGGCCTGAGCACCGGCCGCAGCCTCGTACACCGCCTCCGTGCTTCCACGGGCCGTCGCCATGCGAGCGATGTGCGGGTCGGCCACCGATGCCAGCAGGACGGTGTGGCGCTGGGACAACTGCGGAAGGACAGGGAGCAGGCCCTGCTCGACCGGTGCCGCGTCGAGCGCGGTGAGCAGGACGATCAGGGATGTGCGCGGGGCCGTACGAAGGGCCGTGGCCGTGAGGCCTCGGGCGTCGGTCTCGACGAGTTCCGGTTCGAGGGTTGCCAGGGCATTCACCAGCGACGGGAGCACGTCGCCCGCCGCGCGGCCCTGGACCAGCGCACGGACCCGGCGGTCGTACGCGAGCAGGTCGACGCGGTCACCGGCACGGGATGCGAGCGCCGCAAGAAGCAGGGCCGCGTCCATGGAGGCGTCCAGGCGGGGGGCGTCGCCGACGCGGCCGGCGGAGGTGCGGCCGGTGTCGAGGACCAGGAGGATGTGGCGGTCGCGTTCCGGGCGCCACGTGCGTACCGCGACCGTGGACTGGCGGGCGGTGGCACGCCAGTCGATGGAACGGGTGTCGTCGCCGGGGACGTATTCACGCAGGCTGTCGAATTCAGTGCCCTCGCCGCGGGTCAGCACGCTGGTGCGGCCGTCGAGTTCACGCAACCGAGCGAGTTTCGATGGAAGGTGCTTGCGGCTGGTGAACGGGGGCAAAACCCGTACTGTCCAGGGAACTCGGTGCGCGCTCTGGCGGGCGAACAGGCCCAGGGGGCCGTACGAGCGGACGGTCACGCGGTCGGCCTGTCGGTCGCCGCGGCGGGTGGGCTTCAGCCGGGTCGTCACGCGGCGGCGCTCGCCCGCGGGAACCGTGAGACGGTGCCGGGACGCCTCGACCTCCGTGCCGGGCTGCCAGCTGCTGGGCGGCCAGGCGTCCCGCAGCCGGGCCCGGAGCGGGCGCCGGGACGGATTACTGACAGTGAGCGTGACGTCGGCGGTCTCGCCCAGGCGCACAGAGGAGTCGCCGGAGCGGGTCAGGACAAGGTGACGTACGGGCGCCGCGAGCGCGAAGTCGCACGCGCAGGCCAGGGCCAGCGGTGCGTTGACCGCGAGGATGCCCGTCCAGCCGGGTTCCCAGACACCGACGGGGATCGAGCCGAGGGCCGCGAGGAGAGCAGCGCGTCCGGTGAGAGCCATCAGCGGGGAACCGGAACGTGAGTGAGGATCGCGTTGATGACGGAGTCGGCTGTCACGCCCTCCATCTCGGCCTCCGGGCGCAGCTGCACGCGGTGCCGGAGAGTGGGCAGGGCCAGCGCCTTCACATCATCGGGGATGACGTAGTCGCGGCCGGTCAGCCACGCCCAGGCGCGTGAGGTGGCCAGGAGGGCGGTCGCGCCGCGGGGCGAGACGCCGAGGGTCAGGGACGGGGACTCGCGCGTGGCGCGGCAGATGTCTACCACGTAGGCGGTGATCTCGGCGGAGACCGTGGTTTTGGCGACCGCGGCGCGTGCGGCTTCGAGGTCCGCGGGGCCGGCTACGGGGCGTACGCCGGCGGCGCGCAGGTCGCGCGGGTTGAAGCCCTCGGCGTGGCGGGTGAGGACGTTGATCTCGTCCTGGCGGGAGGGCAGAGGGATCGTCAGTTTGAGGAGGAACCGGTCCAGTTGGGCTTCGGGGAGGGGGTACGTGCCCTCGTACTCCACCGGGTTCTGGGTCGCGGCGACCAGGAACGGGTCGGGGAGCGGGCGGGGCGTTCCGTCGACCGTGACCTGGCGTTCCTCCATGGCCTCAAGGAGGGACGACTGGGTTTTGGGGGGAGTCCGGTTGATCTCGTCGGCGAGGAGGAGGTTGGTGAAGACCGGGCCGGGCTGGAAGGAGAACTCGGCAGTGCGGGTGTCGTAGACGAGGGAGCCGGTGACGTCGCTCGGCATGAGGTCCGGAGTGAACTGGACGCGTTTGGTCTCGAGTTCGAGCGCGGAGGCGAGTGCGCGGACGAGCAACGTTTTGGCGACTCCGGGGACTCCTTCAAGTAGTACGTGTCCGCGGCAGAGGAGGGCGACGACGAGGCCGGTCACGGCGGGGTCCTGGCCGACCACGGCTTTGGCGATCTCGGCGCGCAGGGCTTCCAGGGAGGCCCGGGCGGTGCCCGGATCCCCGGTGTACCCGGCGTTGTCAGTGGTCGGGTCCATCATGGACGGCGTACCTCTCTTTCGAGGGCGTCGAGTTGGTCGGAGAGTTCGATGAGGGCTGCGTCGTCGCCGGGCGGCGGGCCGAACAGGAGGGAGTGCAGGGACTGCCCGTCGCCGTGGAGATGGGCGGACAGCGCGGGCAGCAGGGCCTCGGGCGCGTGCGCCTGGGCGACGGGGACGCCGACGAGGGGCGCGAGGCGGGTGCGGGTGGTGGAGCGCAGGGCGGCGGCCGCGCGGTCGCGGGCATTGGCCTTGCGGTAGAGGCGGGCGCGGCCTTCGACGGTTTCGGAGGCGCGGATCGCGACGGGGAGTCGTTCGGGCACGAGGGGGCCGAGCCGGCGTGCCCGCCACAGGGCGGCGAGGGCGGCGGCGACGAAGAGCTGCAGCGTGCCCCAGAGCCAGCCGGAGGGGAGCAGGTCGAAGAAGCCCTTCTGGTCGCCGCTGTCGGTGGCCGAGGCGTCGGAGAGCGAGGGGAGGTACCAGACCAGATGGGGGCGCGAGCCGAGGAGTTGCAGGGCGAGCGAGGCGTTGCCCTGCTCGTCGAGACGGTCGTTGTAGAGGATGTCGGGTGCGCCGAGGACGACGGTGTCACCGCCCCCGGAGGCCGCGGGGACGCGGAGCAGAGTGGCCAGGCGCTCGCTGGGGTAGCACGAGTCGGCGTCGAGGTGGGTGGTGGTGTAGCGGATGCCGCCGGTGTCGGCGGTGCCCGCGCGGCGGGCGGCCGGCAGGTCGCAGTCGGGGGCGAGTGTCGAGTCGTGGCTGGTGGCGGGGTCCGCGGTGACGCCGGGGGCAAGTCGTTCGACGGACCAGCTGCCCGCGGCGACGAGGACGGTCCGCCCGCCGGAGTGGGCGGTGGCGGAGCGCAGTTCGGTCTGTTGCCGGTGGGTCAGCAGGTCGGGGACGGCGACCAGGAGCGTGGTGTTCGGGCCTGCCGCGGCGCGGGCCTCGTCCAGGGTGGCGACCACGCGGGTGGATACGCCCTGTTGGGCGAGGAGCCCGGCGACGGCGCGGCTGCCGTAGGGGTCGGCGGAGCGCGGGTCGAGCTCGCCGTGCCTGGCGTCGGACCGGACGACGGCGATAGCGACGGCTCCCGCGAGGAGCAGCACGAGAGCGATCGCGACACCTCGCGCGCGGGTCCACACCTGGCGGGCGGTGGGCGAGGCCGAGGTGGACGGGAGCGTGGTGGCCTCGGCGGTCATCCGGCGGCCCCCTGGCGGGTGTTGTGGGGCGTGCTGTGCGTGCTGCTCGCGAGGACGGGGCTGCTGCGTTCCAGGTCACGGTCGAGTTCGGCGACGCGGTGGTACGACTGCTCGCTCGCCCTGCGTCCGCCGTACGTCACGTCGTCGAACTCGCGGGCGGCGGCCCGCAGCCGGTCGGTGTGCGAGGGCAGGGCGCGGCCGGCTTCGGCGGCGGCCTCGTCGGCGGTGCGGCCGGGGCGGACGTCGAGCAGGGCGCGTTCTTCGAGGGCGCGGACGATGGCGCGCATGCGTTCCTGGAGGGCCTGGTTCCAGTGGCCCTGGGCGGCGTGTGCCTCCGCGGCCGCGCGGTGTTCGGTGGCGCTGCGGGGGCGGTCGTCGAACAGGGCGGCGGCAGAGGTCGGCTGGCGGCGCGGCGTGCCCAGGCGCCACCACAGGGCGGCCACGACGGCGACGACGGCCAGGACCACGACGGCCAGGCCGAGCGTCCCTCCGGGTGTCGCCGCCGACGCGGCGTTGAGTAGCCGGTCGACCCAGTCCCAGAAGGCGTTGAGGGCGCGTTCGAGGAGACTGGGATCGTTCTGGTGGTACATCCGCTTGGCCAGCTCGCGCCGTGCGGCCTCCCGCGCGGGGTCGCGCGAGATCGTCACCGGTGGCTCGTCCCCGGAGCCCGCCAGTGACAGGAGAACTCCCCCCGTCAGGCTCACCGCATCAGCTCCCCGGGGTCGTGCCGGCGCCGTAGTTCTGGACGCCGGCGGCGCGGGCCAGTTCGAGGTCGAGGGCCTCGCGGCGGATGCGCTGGTCGATGTACAGGAGCACGGTGACGCCGGCCGTGATCGGGAACGTGATCATGGAGCCGATCACCGAACCGATGCCGCTGACGATGAGGAACGTCCAGCCGAGGTCGCCACCGGTGCCGTTGAGGAGGTTGGAGACGCTGTTGCCGCTGACCGCGGCGGCGATCAGGGCGAACGGGATGGCGATGATCGAGGCGACGATGTTCGCGATGATCGCGGCGAGCAGCTGGATGCCGAAGACCCGCCACCAGGAGCCGCGGACCAGCTTCGCGGAGCGACTCATCGATTTCAGGATTCCCTGCTTCTCCAGCATCAGCGCCGGCGAGGCGAGGGAGAAGCGGACCATGAGCCACAGCGCGACGATGGCGGCCCCGAAGAGACCCAGGACGGCGAGCGCGGCAGCGCCGTCGCCGTTGCCGCCGGCGACCGCGACGAGGATGCCGGGCAGCGCGCCGCCGAGCGCGATGCCGAAGGCGATGAGCAGCAGCAGGAAGATGAGGCCGAACAGCTTCGGGATCTGCGGGCGGGCGTCGCGCCAGGCCTCACCGGTGGTCACCGACTTGCCGAGCACGGCGCGGCTGGTCACGGCCGTCAGCAGGGCGGTCGCGACGATCGTGCCGATCAGGGAGATCAGGATGACGACGCCGGAGCCGAGCATGACGTCGCCCATGGCGCGGGTCACTTCGCTGACGCTGGCGCTCGGGTCGTCGAGGGCCGCGGTGCCGGCGCTGTCGTTGAGGACGAGGCCCTGGAGGAGGACGACGATGATCTCGGTGACCACCGCGACGGTCAGCGAGATGCCGAGGACCGTGCGCCAGTAGGTGCGCATGGTGGAGACGGCGCCGTCGAGGATCTCGCCCACGCCGAGCGGGCGCAGCGGGATCACGCCGGGCTTGGCCGCGGGCGGGGGGCCGCCCCAGCCGCCTCCCCAGGCGCCGTATCCGCCGGGAGGGCCGTAGCCCCCCGGTCCTCCGTGCCCGCCGGGGCCTGCGTACCCGCCGCCGGGGTGCTGTCCGCCCCAGCCCGGGCCGGGGGGTGGGGGCGGCGGCGGTGCCTGGCCCTGGCCGGGAGCGCCTGTGGGCGCGGACCACTGGCTGGGTGGCGGCTGCTCCTTGGACCACTTCGAGCCGGGGTCCTGCGCGCCCGCGCCCGGTTGTTCGGCGGGCTGTGCGGTGCCCGGCCGGCCGGCGGGCTCGGCAGGTCCGGACGCGCCGGGTTCCTGCCCGTCGGACGGGGCGGATCCGGGCGAGGCCCAGCCCGGAGTGTCTTTCATCGAAGCTCCTTCACGGTGCCGGTCCGCGGTCGCGGTGGCAGGTTGGCAGCCATCGTGCCATGGGGCGGTCTTCGGGGGACCGGCCGAGGTATGGGCTGCGCACCTTCAATTGTCCGCCGGATACGGGGCAGACTGACCGCATGGCTGATCAGTACGCGCAGACCCGCGAAGACCAACGGCCGACCGAGAAACCGGCGATCCGATGGGAGGAGCCACCCGAAGGCCCTGTCCTGGTCCTTCTCGACCAGACGAGGCTGCCGACCGAGGAGGTTGAGCTGGTGTGCACGGACGCGTCGGCCCTGGTCGAGGCGATCCGTTCGCTCGCCGTGCGCGGGGCGCCGCTGCTCGGTCTCGCGGGGGCGTACGGTGTCGCGCTCGCCGCCGCGCGGGGCTTCGACGTGGACGAGGCCGCCGGGGCGCTGGCGGGTGCCCGGCCGACGGCGGTGAACCTTTCCGTCGGCGTGCGCAGGGCCCGGTCCGCGTACCGGACCGCGCTCACCGAGGGCGGGGACGCCCAGCAGGCGGCCGCGGCAGCGCTGGCCGCGGCGCGGGCGCTGCACCGGGAGGACGCCGAGGCAAGCGCCCGCATGGCCGCGCACGGGCTGGCGCTGCTGGACGAGCTGCTGCCCGCCGGCGGGCACCGGATCCTCACCCACTGCAACACCGGGTCGCTGGTGTCGGGCGGTGAGGGCACGGCGTTCGCGGTGGCGCTCGCCGCACACCGGGCCGGGCGGCTGCGGCGCCTGTGGGTCGACGAGACGCGTCCGCTGCTGCAGGGCGCCCGCCTGACGGCGTACGAGGCGGCCCGCAGCGGCATGGCGTACACCTTGCTGACCGACAACGCGGCGGGCTCGCTGTTCGCGGCCGGGGAGGTGGACGCGGTGCTGATCGGGGCGGACCGCATCGCGGCCGACGGTTCGGTGGCGAACAAGGTGGGAAGCTATCCGCTCGCGGTGCTGGCGCGGTACCACCATGTGCCGTTCATCGTGGTGGCGCCGGTGACGACGGTCGATCCGGACACGCCGGACGGGGCGTCCATCGAGGTCGAGCAGCGCCCGGGCTTCGAGGTGACGGAGGTCGCGGCACCGCAGATGCCGGTGACGGGCGCGGGCGGCGGGATCGCGGTCGCCCCCTTGGGGACCCAGGCGTACAACCCGGCGTTCGACGTGACGCCGCCCGAGCTGATCACGGCGATCGTCACCGAGGAGGGCACCGTGTCTCCGGTGACGGCCGAGGCTCTGGCGGAGCTGTCCGCAGGGCCTCGCGGGGTGGCCATCGGTTGACCGGATGCCGTGGCGTCCCCGGCCCGGTGACCTCCACCCCGGGTGGAGCACTCGCCGGGCCCCTGGGACGAGGGCAGACAGTAGCGGTCCCGTACGACTATCGTCACTGGCCAGTGACCTCTCTCACCAGCGCCCCGGTCACTGTTACGAGAATGGGATGATGTCGTTTATGAAGGGACGAGTCCTTGTCGTCGACGACGACACGGCACTGGCCGAGATGCTCGGCATCGTGCTGCGTGGTGAAGGTTTTGAGCCGTCTTTCGTAGCCGACGGCGACAAGGCGCTGGCCGCATTCCGTGAGAGCAAGCCCGACCTGGTGCTGCTCGATCTGATGCTGCCCGGGCGGGACGGCATCGAGGTGTGCCGGCTGATCAGGGCGGAGTCCGGGGTGCCGATCGTGATGCTGACGGCCAAGAGCGACACCGTCGACGTCGTCGTGGGCCTGGAGTCGGGTGCAGACGACTACATCGTGAAGCCGTTCAAGCCGAAGGAGCTGGTGGCCCGGATCCGGGCGCGGCTGCGGAGGTCGGAGGAGCCCGCGCCGGAGCAGCTCGCCATCGGTGACCTCGTCATCGACGTGGCCGGTCACTCGGTGAAGCGGGACGGGCAGTCGATCGCGCTGACGCCGCTGGAGTTCGACCTGCTGGTCGCGCTCGCGCGCAAGCCGTGGCAGGTGTTCACGCGTGAGGTGCTGCTGGAGCAGGTGTGGGGTTACCGGCACGCGGCGGACACGCGGCTGGTGAACGTGCATGTGCAGCGGCTGCGCTCCAAGGTCGAGAAGGACCCGGAGCGGCCGGAGATCGTGGTGACCGTTCGTGGTGTCGGTTACAAGGCCGGACCGAGCTGACATGTCCGGGGACAGTGCCGCTTCGGCTCCCGGCCGGTCCGGGGACCGTCCGGGGCGGTCTGTCGGCCGGAAGGCGGCGGGTTCGCGCTGGGGACGCTTCTTCGAGGGCGGGCTGCTGCAGGGCGGGGTCCACGGCAGCCCGGTCCTCCGGCTGTTCATGCGCTGGGTGCGCCGGCCGCTGCTGCCGGTGATGCGGCTGTGGCGCCGCAACATCCAGCTCAAGGTCGTCGTCACGACGCTGCTGATGTCGCTGGGCGTCGTACTGCTGCTGGGCTTCGTCGTCATCGGCCAGGTGCGCAACGGTCTGCTGGACGCCAAGGTGAACGCGTCGCAGAGCCAGGCCACCGGCGGGTTCGCGGTGGCCAAGCAGAAGGCCGACGAGGCCGCGGGCGACACCGCCGACCGGACCTCCGCGGCGGGCGGACGGCCCTCCCAGAACGTGATCCAGTGGATGAGCGACCTCGTGGCGTCGCTCTCCAGCGGCGGCCAGGGCGCCTTCGACGTGGTGACGCTCCCGGTCGGTGACGAGAGCGGCGGCGGGCGCAGTCCGCGCGGCTCCGGCGACGTCGACCCCACGTCCAGCGTGCCGGAGGACCTGCGCACGCGGGTGAACAGCAACATGACCGCCGCCCAGAGCTACACCCGGATCGTCTACAACAACGGCAAGGACTCCCAGCCGGCGCTGGTCATCGGCAAGCAGGTCAACGACCCCAACGGCGACCCGTACGAGCTGTACTACCTCTTCCCGCTCACGCAGGAGGAGAAGTCCCTGAGCCTGGTCAAGGGCACGCTGGCGACCGCCGGGCTCTTCGTGGTCGTACTCCTCGGGGCCATCGCGTGGCTCGTGGTGCGGCAGGTCGTCACGCCCGTGCGGATGGCGGCCGGGATCGCCGAGCGGCTGTCCGCGGGGAAGCTGCAGGAGCGGATGAAGGTCACCGGCGAGGACGACATCGCGCGGCTCGGCGAGGCCTTCAACAAGATGGCGCAGAACCTTCAGCTGAAGATCCAGCAGCTGGAGGACCTGTCGCGGATGCAGCGGCGGTTCGTGTCGGACGTGTCGCACGAGCTGCGCACCCCGCTGACGACCGTGCGCATGGCCGCCGACGTCATCCACGAGGCCCGCGAGGACTTCGACCCGGTGACCGCGCGGTCGGCGGAGCTGCTCGCCGACCAGCTGGACCGGTTCGAGTCGCTGCTCGCGGACCTGCTGGAGATCAGCCGCTTCGACGCGGGCGCGGCGGCGCTGGAGGCCGAGCCGATCGACCTCAGGGAGGTCGTGCGGCGGGTGGTCAGCGGCGCCGAGCCGCTCGCTGAGCGCAAGGGCACGCACATACGGGTGGTGGGCGACCAGCAGCCCGTCGTGGCCGAGGCCGACGCCCGGCGCGTGGAGCGGGTGCTGCGCAACCTCGTGGTCAACGCCGTGGAACACGGCGAGGGCAAGGACGTCATCGTCAAGCTGGCCGCGGCGGGCGGCGCGGTCGCGGTCGCCGTGCGCGACTACGGCGTCGGGCTCAAGCCCGGCGAGGCGACCCGCGTCTTCAGCCGCTTCTGGCGCGCGGACCCGGCACGCGCGCGTACCACGGGCGGTACGGGGCTGGGGCTGTCCATCGCCCTGGAGGACGCCCGGCTGCACGGAGGCTGGCTGCAGGCCTGGGGTGAGCCGGGCGGCGGGTCGCAGTTCCGGCTGACGCTGCCGCGGACCGCGGACGAGCCGCTGCGGGGCTCGCCCATACCCCTGGAGCCCAAGGACTCGCGGCGCAACCGCGGACTCGACGACGCCGGCCTGCCGGGTGGGGGCGACGGCAAGCGTGCGACGGTCCCGGTGCAGCCGTCGGGTGGGCAGGTGCCGCCGCTGCCGCCGCGCGCTCCGATCGCGCACCGGCTGGCCACGGTGACTCCCGCCGCCGACCCGACCGCGCTGCCCGGCAACGGCGCGCGCGTGGTGCCCCGGCCCAACGGAGGCGTACGGCGGCAGGACGACGCGTCCGCCGGCGGTACGGCGCGCGAGGAGAGCGCGGACCGCGCGGACGCCGCTGAGGACTCGAACAAGCCAGGGGAGGCATTTCGTGGGCGCTGACCACGAGGGGGGCGTGCGTCGGCGGCCGGTGCGCGCGGTGGCGTACGCGGCCTGTGGTGTCGTACTGCTGGCCGGGTGCGCCTCGATGCCCGACAGCGGGGACCTGCGCGGCGTCGAGTCCACGCCCCGGCAGGAGACCCAGGTGCGGGTTTTCGCGATGCCGCCCCGGGAGGACGCCCGGCCCGGTGAGATCGTGCAGGGCTTCCTGGAGGCCCTGACCAGCGACGATCCGCAGTACGACACGGCGCGCAGGTATCTGACCGCCGACGCCGCGCGGCAGTGGCGGCCGGAGCGGTTGACCACCGTGCTCGCGGACGGGCCGAGCATCGAGCCCGACAAGCTGCCGGGCGGCCAGGAGGACACCGACAGCCTTTCCTACACGCTGGCCGGCAGCCAGGTCGCGACGGTGGACGCGCATCAGGCGTACGCGCCCGCCGACGGGCCGTACAGCAAGCGGCTGCACCTCACGCGGGACGCCAGAACCAACCAGTGGCGCATCAGTGTGCCGCCGCAGGGCGTCGTCATGGGCAAGTCCGACTTCCAGCGCAACTACACGTCCGTCAACAAGTACTACTTCGCCTCGAACACCTCGGTCGGGGCGAGCGGGCAGCCGGTGGCCGTCGCCGATCCGGTCTTCGTGCGCAAGGGCGTGGATCCGATGACCCAGACGGTACGGTCGCTCCTCGGCGGGCCCACGAGCCGGCTGTCACCTGTGGTCAGGTCCAGCTTCCCGACCGGTACGGCGCTGCGGAAGGGCACCGCCTCGCTGACGCCCGACGACCAGAACAAGCTGACGGTGCCGCTGAACGACAGGGCCTCCCGGGTGGGCACGGCCAAGTGCACCGAGATGGCGACCCAGTTGCTGCTCACCCTGCGGAACCTGACGCCCACGGTGGACGCGGTCGAACTGCTGGGCGCCGGTGACAAGAGGCTGTGCGACCTCACCGAGGAACGGGCCGAGGCCGCCGCCTGGCACGCGGCGGCGAAGAGCCCCGAGTACGTGTACTTCCTCGACAGCAGGCACCGGCTGGTACGGATGGCGGCCGGCAGCCCCGGGACCAGTGCCGTTGCCGTGCCGGGCGCGCTGGGCGAGAGCGGCAAGGAGCTGCGCTCGGTGGCCGTCTCGCGCGACGAGCGCACGGCGGCGGGGGTCGACACCGCCGGCAAGTCGCTGTACGTCACGGCGCTGACCTCGGGAGGTTCGCTCGGTGAGCCCGTGGTCACCAGCCAGGGAACGACCAAGGACGACCGGCTGACCACGCCGAGCTGGGACGCCCGGGGCGACCTGTGGGTGGCCGACCGCAACCCCCACGCTCCCCGGCTGATCCTGCTGGAGCAGGGCAGGGGCGAGCCGATCACGGTGCAGACCCCCGAACTCCCCGGACGCATCAAGGACGTGCGGGTCGCCGCCGACGGGGTGCGCATAGCGCTCGTGGTGGAGAAGGACGGCAAGCAGTCCCTGCTCGTCGGCCGGGTCGAGCGGGAAGACAAGTCCGCGGGGCACCCGGTGTCGGTCCTCGAACTGCGCTCGGCGACGCCGGAGCTGGAGAAGGTCACCACCATGTCCTGGGCGGGGGACAGCCGGCTCGTGGTGGTCGGGCAGGAGGAGGGCGGCCTGCAGCAGATGCGGTACGTGCAGGTCGACGGTTCCACACCGGACGGGCCGACGCCCGCTGCCCTTTCGGGCGTGAAGGCGATCACCGCGTCCGAGGACGATCGGCTGCCTCTGGTGGCGTACTCGGAGGACGGGATCGTGCGGCTGCCGTCCGGGGCGCAGTGGCAGAAGGTGGTCAAGGAGGGGTCCGCGCCGGTCTATCCGGGATGAGGTGACCTCGGTGACCTCCCGCCTGCTGCCGGTCCGGGCGCGCGGCCGGTGGTCCACGGTTGTCCACAGGGAGTTTTCCACAGGGGTGGCCGACCCGGTCGGGCCTTGGCACAGTGGAGGCCATGCGGGGGTGGTGGCAGGACTTCACCGACCTGGTGCTGCCGGCCGAGTGCGGAGGCTGCGGGAGGCCTCGTACGGTGCTCTGCCCGGAGTGCCGTGCCGCCCTGAGCGGGGCCGCACCGCGCCGGGTGCGCCCGGTGCCGGAGCCGCCCGGACTGCCGGAGGTCCACGCGGCGGCTCCGTACGCGGACGAGGTGCGGGCGACGCTCCTCGCCCACAAGGAGCGGGGCGCACTGAGTCTCGCGGGCGCCCTCGGGGTGGCTCTGGCGGGGGCGGTGCGGGCGGGGCTGTCGTCCGCCGGGCGGGACGGCCGGCCTGTGCTGCTCGTGCCGGTGCCTTCCGCGCGGTGGGCCGTGCGGGCGCGCGGGCACGATCCGGTGCGGCGGATCGCGCTGGCCGCGGCCGGTGAGCTGCGGCGCGGCGGGACATCGGCCCGGGTGGCCGCGGTGCTGCGGCAGCGGCGTGCCGTGGCGGACCAGTCGGGGCTCGACTCACGTCGGCGGCGGGCCAATCTCGCGGGCGCCCTGGAGGTGACGGCGGGCGGTGCCCGGCTGCTCGCCGGGGGGCGTCCCGTGCTGGTCGACGACCTGATCACGACGGGCGCGTCGCTGACGGAGGCGGCGCGTGCCCTGCGGGAGGTGATCACATGCGGCGGCGGGAGAACGGTCGTGTACGCGCACTCAACTCGGGAAGAGATGGGGGAACGGATGGCTGGATCCACAGGAGCGGTGATCCGCGCGGCCGTGATCGCGGCCCCGCCCGATTCCTTCGAAATAAACCGGAACTGACTTCCGACTTGCGTCGTTGCAGGTAGTGAGAAGGTAAATTCACCTGAACGGAGGTACGCCGCAGTAGAGGGTGACGACATCCGTCCGGGCGAGATATGTTCGGTTGTGAGGGAAAGGCGCAGGCCATACCCCTCATATACGAATGCCGTGCTGCGGGTTTTCTGCAATCACCCGCACCGGTGGGGTGGAGACCTTGCCCGCGGGGGAGGAGGAGGTGGACGTCACCGAGTCCGAGGTTCCGGGGCTATCCGGGACCTGGTGCAAAAGGGAGACGCTCCGCCGGTGAAGCGGAGCGATCCGGGAACGGAGTTCTGCGTGGACATCGTCGTCAAGGGCCGCAAGACCGAGGTGCCCGAGCGGTTCCGCAAGCACGTGGCCGAGAAGCTGAAGCTGGACAAGATCCAGAAGCTCGATGCCAAGGTGATCAGCCTCGATGTCGAGGTGTCCAAGGAGCCCAACCCTCGACAGGCCGACCGTTGTGAACGAGTGGAGATCACGCTCCGCTCCCGCGGTCCGGTGATCCGGGCGGAGGCAGCGGCCAGCGATCCGTATGCGGCACTCGACCTGGCGGCGGAGAAGCTCGAAGCGCGGCTGCGCAAGCAGCACGACAAGCGTTTCTCGCGCCGCGGCGCGCGCCGGATCTCGGCCGCCGAGGTTCCCGACCACGTTCCGGGCGCGGCGACGCTCAACGGGAACGGCCGCCCCGTCCACGAGGAAGAGACGGAGGGAGTGCCGACCAAGAAGATCGGCTCGCTGGAGGTGCAGGGCGAAGGCCCCCTCGTCGTCCGCGAGAAGACCCACGTGGCCTCCCCGATGACCCTCGACCAGGCTCTCTACGAGATGGAGCTGGTCGGGCACGACTTCTACCTGTTCGTCGACTCCGAGACGAAGGAACCGAGCGTCGTCTACCGGCGGCACGCCTACGACTACGGCGTCATCCACCTCAGCACGGACCCGATGGTCGCCCAGGCGCAACCCCGGGCGGCAGGCGGCACGTTGGGTGGCTGAATCATCCGGCTGACAGCTGATGCAGGTGCCCCTGGAGCGCGAGTGCGCCCCCAGGGGCACCGGTGTGCGACCAGTTCACGCCCCGCTCGGTCACCGCAGTGCCGTCCGGGCATGAAATCATGGCCGCACCGGCCCAACCGGTGGGCCGCTGCCTTGGGTTGGCGATGGCACAGGACCACAGGCCACAGCCTTCAGGGGGAGGAACGATGGCGGACAGCTTCGGACCGATGCGGGACGAGGATGCCGACGGCGGCGTCGTCGGCATGGGCCCGGACGCGGGCACTCCACGCAAGGAGCCGATCAGAGTCCTGGTCGTGGACGACCATGCCCTGTTCCGCCGTGGCCTGGAGATCGTGCTCGCCGCCGAGGAGGACATCCAGGTCGTCGGAGAGGCGGGCGACGGCGCCGAGGCCGTCGACAAGGCTGCCGACCTGCTGCCCGACATCGTCCTGATGGACGTACGGATGCCCAAGCGCGGCGGGATCGAGGCCTGTACCTCCATCAAGGAGGTGGCCCCCAGCGCGAAGATCATCATGCTGACCATCAGCGACGAAGAGGCCGATCTCTACGACGCGATCAAGGCGGGCGCGACCGGATATCTCCTCAAGGAGATCTCCACGGACGAGGTGGCCACCGCCATTCGCGCCGTGGCCGACGGACAGTCGCAGATCAGCCCCTCCATGGCGTCGAAACTCCTCACCGAGTTCAAGTCGATGATCCAGCGCACCGACGAGCGCCGACTGGTGCCGGCGCCGCGGCTCACCGACCGGGAACTCGAGGTGCTCAAGCTGGTCGCCACCGGGATGAACAACCGGGATATCGCCAAGGAGCTGTTCATCTCCGAGAACACCGTGAAGAACCACGTGCGCAACATCCTGGAGAAGCTGCAGCTGCACTCCAGGATGGAGGCGGTGGTCTACGCGATGCGGGAGAAGATCCTCGAGATCCGCTGAGCCGGGCTCGGCCAGGCTCAGCTCAGGCCCAGGCTCAGGCGACGAGGCGGGCGAGTTCCGCTGTGAGGGGCTCGCGGAGTTCGGGGGCGTCGACGAGTTCCGCGCGTACGTCTGTGCAGTCCACCCAGCTCGCGGCCTCGACCAGGGCCTGGGCCACGGCCGGGACCGCCTTGGGGCCGTCCAGGGTGACCTGCTTGGCCACCAGGGTGCGGCCTTCGCGGGCCGGGTCGACGCGGCCGACGAGGTGGCCGCCGGCCAGGACCGGCATGGCGAAGTAGCCGTACACCCGCTTCGGCTTGGGGACGTAGGCCTCCAGGCGGTGGGTGAAGCCGAAGATCCGTTCCGTGCGGGCCCGCTCCCAGATCAGGGAGTCGAACGGGGACAGCAGCGTGGTGCGGTGGCGGCCGCGCGGGGGCGTCTCCAGGGCCGCCGGGTCGGCCCAGGCCGGTTTGCCCCAGCCCGCCACCGTGACCGGGACCAGGCCCGAGTCCGCTATCACCGCGTCGACCTGCTCGGCCTTCAGGCGGTGGTAGTCGGCGATGTCCGTGCGCGTGCCCACGCCGAGGGACTGGCCCGCCAGGCGGACCAGGCGGCGCAGGCACTCGGTGTCGTCCAGCTCGTCGTGCAGCAGCGCGCCCGGGATGGCGCGTTCGGCGAGGTCGTACACGCGCTTCCAGCCGCGGCGCTCCACGCAGACCACCTCGCCGTACATCAGCGCGCGCTCGACAGCGACCTTCGCGCCGGACCAGTCCCACCATTCGCTGGTCCGCTTCGCGCCGCCCAACTCCGTGGCGGTCAGGGGGCCTTCGGCGCGGAGTTGCTTGATGACCTGCTCGTAGGCGCCGTCGGGGAGGTCGTGGTTCCAGTGCGGGCGGTTGCGGTACGCGCGGCGGCGGAAGGCGAAGTGGGGCCACTCCTCGACCGGGAGGATGCAGGCGGCGTGGGACCAGTACTCGAAGGCGTGCGTGTCCTTCCAGTAGGCGTTTTCGACCGTCTTGCGGCCGACCGCGCCGAGGCGGGCGTACGGGACGAGTTCGTGGGAGCGGGCGAGGACGGAGATGGTGTCGAGCTGGACCGCGCCGAGGTGGCGGAGGACGCCGCGGACGCCTGCTCCGCGGAGGGGGGTGCCGAGGAAGCCTTGGGCCCGGAGGGCGATGCGGCGGGCCTCGTCCGCGGTGAGTTCGGTGGTGGGGCGCGGGGTCGTCATGGGTCTGGACGATAGGGGGCGGGACTGACAGCGCGGGGTGAGCTGGGGGTTTCCGTGGGCGTTGCCTGCCAGGGCACCCGGGGCTGGTGCTGGGGTGGGTCGCGCAGCCCGGCGCTTGCGGGGTGCCGCCGCGTCCACCCGTGCCGCCCCAGCGGCACGACTGCGGCAGTACGCCGCCTGTGGCGGGGTGGCCGGTCGCCCGCTCGCGGCCGCGGATGCTCTCAGCTCCCGGTCACGCCAAGTGCCCCGGTGCCGGCAGATACGGCGCCGTTGACGGTAGCCCCAGGTCCGACGGGAGCAGGGAGCCCACCCAGCAGTCGCGGCGCACGCCCTTGTTGTTGATCACGGAGCGCAGGGTGCCCTCGATGGTGTAGCCGACGCGTTCCACCACCGCGCGGGAGGGCTTGTTGCCGACCTCCGCGCGCCACTCCACCCGGTCGACGGCCAGCTCGGTGAAGGCCCAGCGGGAGGCGGTGAGGGTCGCCTCGGTGATGTAGCCGTTGCCGCGGTGTTCCTTGGCGGCCCAGAAACCGATCTCACCGACGCCCAGGGCGCGCATCGTGATGCCGAGCATGCCCGCCAGGTCTCCCGCGTGCAGGAAGACGCCGAAGTTGAACATCGAGTCGTTCGCCCAGCCGTCCGGTACCACCTGCTCGGTGAAGCTCTGCGCGTGTTCGCGCAGATAGGGGGAGGGGAACTGGGGGATCCAGCGCTGGATGTCGGGGTCCTGCGCGGCGTCGTACACCGTGTCGGTGTCCTCCGGGCCGACCGCGCGCAGGAGGAGACGGCCGGTGGTGAGCGTCACGGGTTCCATCGGCCGATTCTGCTCGGGTGCCGGCGAGGAAGCCATCTTTTTGCCGCTCGCGTCCTGTGCGCCGTACGTGAGCGCGTGATCACGTTTCGCGCAATTCCTCCCGGCGGTGCGGCACTATCCGCGTGGCCAGGCCGTTGTCCCCGTTGAAGGCGCCCCGTGGAACGGCCCTCGCGTCGCCAGGCCTCCCGGCGTGGCCGGGTCCTCGCATACGATGGCCGTTGCTCAGTACGTCAAATGGAAAACCGACCGTCCCAGGCCCGACCGGCAAGGAGACCAGCCCCCGTGTCCGTCCTCTCGAAGATCATGCGTGCAGGCGAAGGCAAAATCCTGCGCAAGCTGCACCGCATCGCGGACCAGGTCAACTCCATCGAAGAGGACTTCGTCGACCTCTCCGACGCCGAGCTGCGGGCCCTCACCGAGGAGTACAAGCAGCGGTACGCCGATGGGGAGACCCTGGACGACCTGCTCCCCGAGGCGTTCGCCACGGTCCGCGAGGCTGCCAAGCGTGTCCTCGGCCAGCGGCACTACGACGTGCAGATGATGGGCGGCGCCGCCCTCCACCTCGGCTACGTGGCCGAGATGAAGACCGGTGAGGGCAAGACCCTCGTCGGCACGCTGCCCGCGTACCTGAACGCCCTCTCCGGTGACGGCGTACACCTCATCACGGTCAACGACTACCTGGCCGAGCGTGACTCCGAGATGATGGGCCGCGTCCACAGGTTCCTGGGCCTGAGCGTCGGCTGCATCCTCGCCAACATGACGCCGGCCCAGCGCCGCGAGCAGTACCTGTGCGACATCACGTACGGCACGAACAACGAGTTCGGTTTCGACTACCTGCGCGACAACATGGCGTGGTCCAAGGACGAGCTCGTCCAGCGCGGCCACAACTTCGCCATCGTCGACGAGGTCGACTCCATCCTCGTCGACGAGGCCCGTACGCCGCTGATCATCTCCGGCCCGGCCGACCAGGCCACCAAGTGGTACGGCGACTTCGCCAAGCTGGTCACGCGGCTGAAGAAGGGCGAGGCCGGCAATCCGCTGAAGGGCATCGAGGAGACCGGCGACTACGACGTCGACGAGAAGAAGCGCACCGTCGCCATCCACGAGTCCGGTGTCTCGAAGGTCGAGGACTGGCTGGGCATCGACAACCTCTACGAGTCGGTCAACACGCCGCTGGTGGGCTACCTGAACAACGCCATCAAGGCCAAGGAGCTCTTCAAGAAGGACAAGGACTACGTCGTCATCGACGGCGAGGTCATGATCGTCGACGAGCACACCGGCCGTATCCTCGCCGGCCGCCGCTACAACGAGGGCATGCACCAGGCGATCGAGGCGAAGGAAGGGGTGGACATCAAGGACGAGAACCAGACGCTCGCCACGATCACCCTGCAGAACTTCTTCCGCCTCTACAAGAAGCTCTCCGGCATGACCGGTACGGCGATGACCGAGGCCGCCGAGTTCCACCAGATCTACAAGCTCGGCGTGGTCCCGATCCCGACGAACAAGCCGATGATCCGCAAGGACCAGTCGGACCTGATCTACCGCACCGAGGTCGCAAAATTCGAGGCGGTCGTCGACGACATCGCCGAGAAGCACGAGAAGGGCCAGCCGATCCTGGTCGGCACCACCTCGGTCGAGAAGTCCGAGTACCTCTCGCAGCAGCTCAGCAAGCGCGGCATCCAGCACGAGGTGCTGAACGCCAAGCACCACGAGCGCGAGGCGCAGATCGTCGCCCAGGCCGGCCGCAAGGGTGCCGTGACGGTCGCCACGAACATGGCCGGCCGTGGTACGGACATCAAGCTCGGCGGCAACCCCGAGGACCTCGCCGAGGCGGAGCTGCGCCAGCGCGGCCTCGACCCCGAGGAGCACATCGAGGAGTGGGCCGCGGCCCTGCCTGCCGCCCTGGAGAAGGCCGAGCAGGCCGTCAAGGCCGAGAAGGAAGAGGTCGAGGAGCTCGGCGGCCTGTACGTGCTGGGCACCGAGCGGCACGAGTCGCGCCGGATCGACAACCAGCTGCGCGGTCGTTCCGGCCGTCAGGGCGACCCCGGTGAGTCGCGCTTCTACCTCTCCCTCGGCGACGACCTGATGCGGCTGTTCAAGGCCCAGATGGTCGAGCGCGTGATGTCCATGGCGAACGTGCCGGACGACGTGCCGATCGAGAACAAGATGGTCACGCGCGCGATCGCGTCCGCGCAGTCGCAGGTCGAGCAGCAGAACTTCGAGACCCGTAAGAACGTCCTGAAGTACGACGAGGTCCTCAACCGTCAGCGCGAGGTCATCTACGGCGAGCGGCGCCGCGTCCTGGAGGGCGAGGACCTGCACGAGCAGGTGCAGCACTTCATGGACGACACGATCGACGCCTACGTCGAGGCCGAGACCGCCGAGGGCTTCCCCGAGGACTGGGACCTGGACCGCCTGTGGGGCGCCTTCAAGCAGCTCTACCCGGTGAAGGTCACCATTGAGGAGCTGGAGGAGGCGGCCGGCGACCGCGCCGGGCTGACCGCCGAGTTCATCGCCGAGTCCATCAAGGACGACATCCGCCAGCAGTACGAGGCGCGCGAGGCGCAGCTCGGCTCCGAGATCATGCGTGAGCTGGAGCGCCGGGTCGTGCTGTCGGTCCTGGACCGCAAGTGGCGCGAGCACCTCTACGAGATGGACTACCTCCAGGAGGGCATCGGCCTGCGCGCGATGGCGCAGAAGGACCCGCTGGTGGAGTACCAGCGCGAGGGCTTCGACATGTTCCAGGCCATGATGGAGGGCATCAAGGAGGAGTCCGTCGGCTACCTGTTCAACCTGGAGGTCCAGGTCGAGCAGCAGGTCGAGGAGGTCCCGGTCGAGGACGCCGCGCCGTCGCTCGAGAAGCAGGTGCAGGACACGGTTCCGGCGCAGGCCGGCTCCCGTCCCGAGATCCGCGCCAAGGGGCTGGACGCCCCGCAGCGGCGGGACCTGCACTTCTCCGCGCCGACCGTGGACGGCGAGGGCGGCGTCGTCGAGGGCGAGTTCGCCGACGACGGCGAGCCCGTGCGCTCCGAGGCCGACGGCCTGACCCGCGCCGAGCGGCGCAAGCAGGCCAAGGCGGGACGCCGGCGCAAGAAGTGACGGTGCCTGCGGCGCCGTAGCGGATGGAAGGGCCGGGTCACCCGAGGGTGCCCGGCCCTTCGGCATGCGGTGAGGCGGCCGCGGCGTCAGTCGTCCGTCCGTGCGGGGCGCGGGCCGCCCAGTTCCACCGCCGTGCAGCGCCAGCGGAGGTCGGCGCCCTGTTCCAGGCGGAAGGCCAGGGCGCGGAGCTGGTCGCCGGCACCGATGCGGGCGAAGGCCTCGACGGCGCCCGGGCGGGGGACGTAGTAGCCGATGTCGCGGACGACGGGACGGGGGCCGCGGGTGCGCAGGGGCCCGCGTTCCGCGAGCCGGGCCAGGTCGTCGTAGGCGCGGCCGACGGTGTGCCGGAGCATCCAGTGGACGGGACGCTGACCGCTCAGCACGGCGAGGAGACGGTCGGCGAAGAGGTCGGTGGGGCGGGGACACGGCGCCGGCGTCGTACCGGCCGCCGGGTCCGTGCCCGGTGTCGTACCGGCCGCCCTCCTGGCCGGGTTGCGGGGCGGGGTGCCGCCGGGGCGGCGGGGGTCGCGGCGGCTCGGGGGGCGGGCGCCCGGGCGGTGCTGCGCCGCTGACCTGGTCATGACCTTGTTCACGGAAGTCCCCGTTCGGCGGGCCCGGCTGGTACCGGGCGGTAACTTGCTGGTGGGGATCTTGTACGTGTCCATGGACGGCGGCGGCAAGGAAGGAGCGGTCGGTGTCGGGGTGCGGGGAAGTTCACCTATCCGAGTGGCCGGGAGGGGCGGGAACCCGGTGCCGGCAGGCGGCGCGCGGGTGAGTCGAGGGGTGCCGGGTGGACGTCCGGGGCGTCACGGACGGGACCCGAAAGAGGACCTCCCGCACGTATCCTGAAGGCCCTCAACGGAGCCCGACGATCAGGAAAGAGCGGCCGGCATGCGCGTCTACGTCCCCCTGACCCTCTCCGGTCTCGCCGAGGCGTACAAGACGGGTGAGCTGGGGACCGGCCCGCTCGTCGCCTACGCCGTCACGCCCGGACTGCGCGAGTGGTACCTCTCCGACGACATTGAGGAGCTCGAGTACGCCGCGCTGAGCCGGGCCGCGCTGGCCTCGCTGCGGCTGCTCGCGGCGGACCCGGACGCGGCGCGGCGGCGCGTCGTGGTCGCCGTCGACGTGCCCGACGGCGCGGCCGCCGCCGATCCGGACCGCGGGCTCGACCCGGCGGCGCTCGGCGAGGTGCGGGTGGCCGGGCCGGTGCGGCTGGCCAAGGCGGCGGCGGTGCACGTGGACGCGGACGACGCGGAGGCGGACGTGGCCGCCGCGGCGGGGGCGCTGGAGGCGGCGGACGGCGGCGATGACGACGCGCAGTTCGTCGTGGACGGTGCCGAGGATCACGAGCTGCTGTGGTACGCGACGCAGGAGATCCCGAATCTGGTGGGACTCAGTAACCGAGGTAACGGGCGTAGCCTCCTGTGACCTGCGGGTTTCTTCGCCGCTCCCTGATTGTCAGTGGCGGCGGGTACGTTTTTGGGCATGGGGATGCACTCAAGCGCGCACATCGTCTGGGACTGGAACGGGACGCTGTTCCACGACAATGACGCGATCATCGGGGCGACGAACGCGGCGTTCGTCGAGCTGGGGCTGGAGCCGATCACGCTGGAGCAGTACCGGGCGCTGTACTGCGTGCCGGTGCCGAAGTTCTACGAGCGGCTGCTGGGAAGGCTGCCGACCGAGGCCGAGTGGGAGATCATGGACGAGATCTTCCACCGGTACTACGCCGAGCACCGGGTGCGGTGCGGGCTGACCGAAGGGGCGGTGGAACTGCTGGCGGGGTGGCGGTCGGCGGGGCGCAGCCAGTCGCTGCTGAGCATGTATGTGCATGACGAACTGATTCCGCTGGTGCGGGGGTTCGGGATCGAGGCGCACTTCATACGGGTGGAGGGGCGGACCGGGCCGTCCGGTGGCAGCAAGGCCGAGCACATGGTGCGGCATCTCGAGGCGCTGGGCGGAGTGGGGATCGAGGCCACGCGCACGGTGGTGATCGGGGACGCGGCGGACGACGCGGTGGCGGCGGGGTACGTGGGGGCGCGGGCCGTGCTGTACACCGGGGGGTCGCACAGCCGGGCCAGTCTGGAGGCGGTGGGCGTGCCGGTGGTGGACACGCTGGCGGAGGCTGTGGCGGAGGCGGAGCGGTTGGCGGCGTGACGCTGCGCGGCTTCAGCGGGTTGGTGTGGGCCGGGTTTCTCGTGACCGGCGCCGGCGGGATTGGCGTGGTCCGGCGTCTCTCGGTGACCGGTGCGGGTGCCGGGGGCAGGCCGCGCGGCCCGGCGCCGGCGGGGTGCCGCTGCGCCCACTCCCAGGCACGATGGATTCCAGCCACTCGGCACCCTCGGCGACCCCCTGGCTGCCGGGGCAGCGGCCCCGCGCCGGCATTCCGAGGGCAGGAGGACCTACGCGCGGATACGCCCCCCAGCCCCATCCACGCCTGTGCAGAACGTCAAAGTTCCACCCCCGGTTTTGTACACATACGGCTCATGACGGGCCCCCGGTAAGGAGCGATAGCCTTGTGGCGTGATCAGCGCGATAGTTCGCGGGGGCACCGGTGCCCCCGCCTTGCGCCCGGGGAGCACGGACCACATCCGTGACCGGGCGGCGGTCGCTGGTCTTCGGGGGCGGGACGGGGACGCATGGGTCCCCGAGGCGCCGCGCACACCCCGGGTCACGGCGTCGCGGAGAGCAGCGTCACACCCGTCGGGCGCGCCGAGAATGGCTGATTACCCCCCGCTCATCTCACCTTGCGGCATAGCGTCGGACCGGACCGGACACCCCGGGCCGTGGCGTCGAGCCGGAAGGAAAGAGGCCGTACTTCCTTCTACGTCACGCAACGGCGCGCGACAGGAGCCAGAGGACAATGCAGACCAAGCTGGACGAAGCCAAGGCCGAGCTGCTGGAGAGGGCCGCCCGGGTAGCTGAGAACAGCCCGGTCGGGGGGCACCTACCGACCGGGACCGCGGGCGAGGGCACCCCGGGCACCCCTGACCAGGAATCCGTGCTCTCGTTCCTCCAGCGCTACTACCTGCACACCGCCCCCGAGGACCTCACCGACCGCGACCCGGTCGACGTCTTCGGAGCCGCGGTCTCGCACTACCGCCTGGCCGAGACCCGCCCGCAGGGCACGGCCAACGTGCGGGTCCACACCCCGACGGTGGAGGAGAACGGGTGGACCTGCAGCCACACCGTCGTCGAGGTCGTCACCGACGACATGCCCTTCCTGGTCGACTCGGTCACCAATGAGCTGACCCGGCAGGGGCGCGGCATCCACGTCGTCATCCACCCGCAGTTCGTCGTCCGGCGCGACCTCACCGGCAAGCTCCTCGAGGTGCTGCCCACCCAGCCCGCCGTCGGCGAGCTCCCGCACGACGCGCACGTCGAGTCCTGGATCCACGTCGAGATCGACCGCGAGACCGACCGCGCCGACCTGAAGCAGATCACCTCCGACCTGCTGCGCGTGCTGTCCGACGTCCGCGAGACCGTCGAGGACTGGGAGAAGATGCGCGACGCGGCCCTGCGCATCGCCGAGGGACTGCCGGGCGAGCCCGTCCCCGGCGATCTCGCCGCGCCCGAGGTCGAGGAGGCCCGCGAACTGCTGCGCTGGCTGGCCGCCGACCACTTCACCTTCCTCGGCTACCGCGAGTACCAGCTGCGCGAGGACGACTCCCTGGCCGCCGTGCCGGGCACCGGCCTGGGCATACTGCGCTCGGACCCGCACCACTCCGGCGACGAGCAGCATCCCGTCAGCCCCTCCTTCGAGCGGCTCCCGGCCGACGCCCGCGCCAAGGCCCGTGAGCACAAGCTGCTGGTGCTGACCAAGGCCAACAGCCGGGCCACCGTGCACCGGCCGTCGTACCTGGACTACATCGGCGTCAAGAAGTTCGACGCGGACGGCAACGTCGTCGGCGAGCGGCGCTTCCTCGGCCTGTTCTCCTCCGCCGCCTACACCGAGTCCGTCCGCCGGGTCCCGGTCATCCGGCGCAAGGTCGACGAGGTGCTGGAGCGCGCCGGGTTCTCGCCCAACAGCCACGACGGGCGCGACCTGCTGCAGATCCTGGAGACCTACCCGCGCGACGAGCTCTTCCAGACCCCGGTCGCCGAGCTCCAGTCCATCGTCACGAGCGTGCTGTACCTGCAGGAGCGCCGGCGGCTGCGGCTCTACCTGCGGCAGGACGAGTACGGCCGCTACTACTCCGCCCTGGTCTACCTGCCCCGCGACCGCTACACCACCGGCGTCCGGCTGCGGATCATCGACATCCTGAAGGAGGAGCTGGGCGGCACCAGCGTCGACTTCACGGCCTGGAACACCGAGTCGATCCTCTCCCGGCTGCACTTCGTGGTCCGCGTCCCGCAGGGCACCGAGCTGCCCGAGCTCAGCGACAGCGACAAGGAGCGCATCGAGGCCCGCCTCGTGGAGGCCGCCCGCTCCTGGGCCGACGCGTTCGCCGAGGCGCTGACCGCCGAGTGCGGCGAGGAGCACGCGGCCGAGGTGCTGCGCCGCTACAACAACGCCTTCCCCGAGGGCTACAAGGCGGACCACTCGCCGCGCGCCGCGGTCGCCGACCTCGTCCACCTGGAGCAGCTGAGCGAGGACAAGACCTTCTCGCTGAGCCTGTACGAGCCGGTGGGCGCCGGGCCCGAGGAGCGCCGCTTCAAGATCTACCAGAAGGGCGGCTCGGTCTCCCTCTCCCAGGTCCTGCCGGTGCTGAGCCGGCTCGGCGTCGAGGTCACCGACGAGCGGCCGTACGAACTGCGCTGCGCGGACCGGACGACCGCATGGATCTACGACTTCGGCCTGCGCGTGCCCAAGGTGAGCGGCGGCGGGGACTACCTCGGTGACGACGGCCGCGAGCGCTTCCAGGACGCCTTCGCCGCCGCCTGGACCGGCAGGGCGGAGAACGACGGCTTCAACGCCCTCGTGCTGAGCGCCGGGCTGACCTGGCGGCAGGCGATGGTGCTGCGCGCGTACGCCAAGTACCTGCGGCAGGCCGGCTCCACCTTCAGCCAGGACTACATGGAGGACACCCTCCGCAACAACGTCCACACCACCCGGCTGCTCGTCTCCCTCTTCGAGGCGCGGATGTCGCCGGACCGGCAGCGCGCCGGGCTGGAGATCGTCGACGCCCTGCTCGAGGAGCTCGACGCGGCCCTGGACCAGGTGGCGAGCCTCGACGAGGACCGCATCCTGCGCTCCTTCCTCACCGTCATCAAGGCGACGCTGCGCACCAACTTCTTCCAGGAGACCGTCGGCGGCAAGCCGCACGAGTACGTCTCCATGAAGTTCGACCCGCAGGCCATCCCGGACCTGCCGGCGCCGCGCCCGGCGTACGAGATCTGGGTGTACTCGCCGCGTGTGGAGGGCGTGCACCTGCGCTTCGGCAAGGTCGCGCGAGGGGGCTTGCGCTGGTCGGACCGCCGCGAGGACTTCCGTACGGAGATCCTCGGCCTGGTCAAGGCGCAGATGGTGAAGAACACCGTCATCGTGCCGGTCGGCGCCAAGGGCGGCTTCGTCGCCAAGCAGCTGCCGGACCCGAGCGTGGACCGGGACGCCTGGATGGCCGAGGGCATCGCCTGCTACAAGACCTTCATCTCGGCGCTGCTCGACATCACCGACAACATGGTGGCCGGCGAGGTGGTGCCGCCGCAGGACGTCGTCCGGCACGACGGGGACGACACCTACCTGGTGGTCGCGGCCGACAAGGGCACGGCGACGTTCTCGGACATCGCCAACGAGGTCGCCCAGTCGTACAACTTCTGGCTCGGCGACGCCTTCGCCTCCGGCGGCAGCGCGGGCTACGACCACAAGGGCATGGGCATCACCGCCCGCGGCGCCTGGGAGTCCGTCAAGCGGCACTTCCGGGAGCTCGGCGTGAACACGCAGGCCGAGGACTTCACGGTCGTCGGCATCGGTGACATGTCCGGTGACGTGTTCGGCAACGGCATGCTGCTGAGCGAGCACATCCGCCTGGTCGCCGCCTTCGACCACCGGCACATCTTCATCGACCCGAACCCGGACGCGGCCGTCTCCTACGCCGAGCGCCGCCGCCTGTTCGAGCTGCCCCGCAGCTCCTGGGCCGACTACAACACCGAGCTGCTGTCCGCGGGCGGCGGCGTCTTCCCGCGTACCGCCAAGGCCATCCCGGTCAGCGCCCACATCCGCGAGGCCCTCGGCATCGAGGGGCGCGTCACCAAGATGACCCCGGCCGACCTGATGAAGGCGATCCTGCAGGCCCCGGTGGACCTGCTGTGGAACGGCGGCATCGGTACGTACGTGAAGGCGTCCACCGAGTCCAACGCGGACGTCGGCGACAAGGCGAACGACGCCATCCGTGTCGACGGCAAGGACCTGCGCGTCAAGGTCGTCGGCGAGGGCGGCAACCTGGGCCTGACCCAGCTGGGCCGTATCGAGTTCGCGCTGCACGGCGGCCGGATCAACACCGACGCGATCGACAACAGCGCCGGCGTGGACACCTCCGACCACGAGGTGAACATCAAGATCCTGCTCAACGGCCTGGTCGCGGACGGCGACATGACCGTCAAGCAGCGCAACAAGCTGCTCGCCGAGATGACCGACGAGGTCGGCCACCTGGTCCTGCGCAACAACTACGCGCAGAACACGGCGATCGCCAACGCGCTGGCCCAGTCCAAGGACATGCTCCACGCCCAGCAGCGCTTCATCCGCCACCTGGTGCGTGAAGGCCACCTCGACCGGGCGCTGGAGTTCCTGCCCACCGACCGCCAGATCCGCGAGCGCCTCTCCCAGGGGCAGGGTCTGACCGGCCCGGAGACGGCCGTCCTGCTGGCCTACACGAAGATCACGGTCGCCGAGGAGCTGCTGCACACGTCGCTGCCGAACGACCCTTACCTGCACCGCCTGCTGCACGCGTACTTCCCGACCGCGCTGCGCGAGCAGTTCGCCGACCGGATCGACGGCCACCCGCTGCGCCGTGAGATCACCACGACCGTGCTGGTCAACGACACGGTCAACACGGGCGGTACGACGTATCTGCACCGCCTGCGCGAGGAGACCGGGGCCTCCCTGGAGGAGATCGTCCGGGCGCAGACCGTGGCCCGTACGATCTTCTCCTCGGCGCCGGTGTGGGACGCGGTCGAGGCGCTCGACAACAAGGTCGAGGCGGCCGTCCAGACCCGTATCCGGCTGCACTCCCGCCGTCTGGTGGAGCGCGGCACGCGCTGGCTGCTCAACAACCGGCCGCAGCCGTTGCAGCTCGCCGAGACCGTCGACTTCTTCGCCGAGCGGGTCGAGCAGGTCTGGCAGCAGCTGCCCAAGCTGCTGCGCGGCGCGGACCTGGAGTGGTACCAGCACGTGTACGACGAGCTGGCCGGGGCCGGTGTCCCGGACGAGCTGGCGACGCGAGTGGCCGGGTTCTCCTCGGCCTTCCCGACGCTCGACATCGTCTCGGTGGCCGACCGCATGAGCAGGGAGCCGCTGGACGTCGCCGAGGTGTACTACGACCTCGCCGACCGGCTGCACATCACCCAGCTCATGGACCGCATCATCGAGCTGCCCCGCGCCGACCGCTGGCAGTCCATGGCCCGCGCCTCCATCCGCGAGGACCTGTACGCGGCGCACGCGGCCCTCACCGCGGACGTCCTCGCCGTCGGCAACGGCACCTCGACGCCCGAGCAGCGCTTCAAGGCCTGGGAGGAGAAGAACGCCGCGATCCTGAGCCGGGCGCGTACCACCCTGGAGGAGATCCGGAGCTCGGAGACCTTCGACCTCGCCAACCTGTCGGTGGCGATGCGGACGATGCGCACGCTGCTGCGGACGCATTCGTAGGGCGTACGGCGATGACGGCGCCCCGGGCCTCACGGCTCGGGGCGCCATGCGCTTGCCCTCCCCCACGCCCTTCCCAATGATCTTTTCAAAAGGCGCATTTCGGATAAAGTCCGCCGTGTGAGTTCCAGCCGGATGCGCGCCGCACTGCCTGGCGGAGTCCTTCCGCGGGCCGCGGTCGCGCTCGTCCTGGTCCTGATGCTGCTCGTGATCGTCCGCCTCCCATGGGTGGGCGATCTCGGCATGCACGCGGCGACGATCGAACGCCTGCGGCACAACCTGCTGCACCCCGGTAATCCGCTGGTCGACGCGGACACGCCGAGCCCGTACTACTCGCCGTGGATGCTGCTGCTCGGCTGCCTGGCCCGGGTCAGCGGGCTGTCGGTGTTCGTCGTGCTGCGGATCGCCGCGGTCGTGGGGCTGGGGCTGCTCGTCAGCGGGGTGTGGCGGTACGTGCGGACGCTCAGCGCGGCCCGGACGGCGCCGCCGGTGGCGCTGCTGTGCCTGCTGTTGCTGTGGGGGCCGAGTCTGTTCGAGTGGAGCGGGTTTCTCGGACTCAACTCCCTGGCGTTGACGGTGTCGTATCCGAGTGTCTTCGCGCTCGGGCTCTCCTTTCACTTCTGGGCCTGGCTGGCGAGGGCACTGCGCGGTGAGGGCGGGGCCGGCCAGGGGTGGGGGGTGTGGCCGGGGCTCGGAGCGCTGTGGGCGGTGATCCTGCTGTGTCACCAGTTCACGGGGGTCGTGGCGACGCTGGGGGCGCTGGCCACGGTGGTCGCGGCGCGGCCCGGGAGGAGGCTGCTGCTGCGGTCGGGAGCGGCGGCGGCGGCCGGAGTGGCGGTGTTGTGGGGGTGGCCGTACTACGACTTCTTCGCGCTCCTCCCGGCCGGTGCGGATCTCGAGGCGATCCACCGGCCGCTGTACCAGCATCTGCTCGGGCGGTTCGGGCTGGTGCTGCTCGGGGTGGTCGCGCTGGGGGTGCGGTGGCGGCGTGACCGGTGGGATCCGCTGGTGGTCTTCTTCTTGCTGGGGGCGGTCGTGTTCGCCGCGGGCGGGGTGAGCGGTCACTACTCGTGGGGGCGGGTGCTGCCGGCCGCGTTGATTCCGGCGCAGCTCGCGGCCGGGCTGGAGGCGGTGTCGGGCGGCGGGCGGCGGGGGGTTGTGCGGGCGGGGTGGGCGAGTGCGCTGGGCGCCGCGCTGGTCCTGGGGGCGTGGACGCAGGCGGGGACGGTGGGGTACGTCGTGGGGCGGAGTGCCTTGCCGGGGGTGGTCGCGGCGAAGTACCGGGCGCCGTGGGCCGGGTATCAGTGGATCACGCCGTGGGTGAAGTACGGGGAGGTGGTCATGGCGCGGACGGCTCCGGCGCGGCAGATCCCGGCGTACGGGGCGTACACCGTGGCCCCCGGGTATCCCGATGTGTTCCTGGCGGATGCGGGGCGGCGGGACGCGGCGGTTCGGCGGTACTTCGCGGCGGGGACGGCGGGGGGTGTGCGGCGGGGGATCGTGCGGGAGTACGGGGTGCGGTGGGTGGTGGACCGCGGGACCGGGGTCCGGGATGCCGGGTTGCGGGCGGTGGCTCGGGGGCCGGGCGGACAGGTGCTGTACCGGGTCGTGCGCTGAGTTCTCCGGCCCCTGAGAGTTCCCCGGCCTCTGGGATCTGCCCTCCGTACTGAGCAGCACGCGTCACTTCAACGCGCTGGCCACCAATCGTGCCGCGCGTCGCACCCTCGGCCGGGCCACCCGGCGGGCCACCGGGCGGATCAGGTGGGCGGTGACGCCCTGCGGCTCCCAGCGCACCTGCAGACGGCCCGGGTTGCGGCCCTCCGGCCCGACCGTCACCCGGTGGTGGGCGACGCGGGTGGTCAGGGCGGGGAAGGCCGGCGGGGCCAGGAGGATGCCCGTGTGCGCGAGGCCCTGCTGTCCGATGCGGAGCACCGGGTGGCGGATGCCGTCGAAGCCGTGGAGGGGGAGCGGCGCGGCGGTGAGGTCCAGGTGGACGTGGCCCTCGAAGACGCCGGGGCGGACGGGGTCCAGGCGGAAGGGGAGGGTGAGGCGGCGCCGGCCGGGGGTGAGGAGGAGGGCGGCACGCTGCGGGCCGACGGGGAGGCGCAGGCCGGGGTCGTAGGTGCGGATCGTCAGGTCCAGGGAGGCGCCGGGGCCGGGGGTGAGTTCCGTGATCTCGTGGCGGAACAGGGCGCTGGGGAAGGGGCGCGCGTCCAGTTCGAGGTCAGTGACGTCCAGTTCGCGGCGGGCCCAGACCGTCTCGGGGACGCGGTCGCCCCAGTACGTGCCCCCGCCCTCGGGATCCGCCGTCACCTGGCGCGGTGCGACGCCGTGGCCCAGGCCGCGTGCCGCCTGGCGGGCCTCGGGCAGGCGGCCGTCGCGGACGAGCTGGAGGACGACGCGTTCCGGGCGGGGGAGGCGGGCGTACGCGCCGGGTGCGAGCGTGTCGAGGTACGGGGTGACGGTCTCCGCGAAGGACGCCAGCCACTCCTCGTCGCGGTAGGGCAGGTCCCCGGCGTACATGCGGAAGTCGTGCTTGAGGAACTTGTAGTCCTTGTCCTCCCGCAGCGACTCGTGCCCGCTCTCCGCCAGGAACTCGTCGATCAGGCGCTGCACGTGTATGCGGTCGCGGACGTTGCTGAGCTTGTGGCGCTGGTTGGAGATCGAGGCCGAGCCGGCGGCCGCGTACGGCTCTATGTACCAGTGGTAGACCGGCTCCGGGATGATCGTGAACGCCTTCGCCAGGCAGTACGCCTGGGCCGAGAACAGCTGGTCCTCGTAGTGGATGCCCTCGGGGAAACGCAGGTCGTGGCGGTCGAGGAAGGACCGGGCGTACATCTTGCTGGTCGACAGGTGCTCGAACAGCAGGCGGGGGTCCGCCGCTATGCCCTCCACCGTGCGGCGCTCGGCCACCAGGTGCGGCATCCAGGTGGAGCGGCGGCCGTTGTCCACCCGTATGCGCCGCACCGCGCCCATCGTGAAGTCGACCTCGCGCTCGCGGTGCGCGGACAGGAGCAACGCGACGGCGTTCGCGGGCAGCTCGTCGTCGCTGTCCAGGAACATCACGTACGGTGCCCGGGCGATCTCCAGGGCGCGGTTGCGCGGGGCGCTGCACCCACCGCTGTTCTCCGGCAGGCGGAGGCAGCGGATGCGGGGGTCCTCGGCGGCCAGCCGCCGTGCCACGGCCGGGGTGTCGTCCGTGGAGTGGTCGTCGCTGATGATGATCTCGATGCCGGCGTGGGTCTGCCGGCGGACCGAGGCGACCGCCCGGGGCAGGCGGGCCGCGTCGTTGTGGACGATCACGGTGACGGTGACGTCGGGGGTCATGCGTCGGCCTCCTCGGGGTTCGGCGCCGGTGTGCGCTCCTCGACGGGGATCACCGGCGGCAGTGACTCCTCGCTCTCACCGAGGAAGACCCGCCGTACGACCCGCTCGGCGGCGCGCCCGTCGTCGTACTCGCAGAAACGGCGCCGGAAGACGGCCCGCGCCTTCACCGCGCCCTCGTCCCGCCAGGCGCCCGTGGTGAGGACCTCCGCCAGTTCCTCCTGGGTGCGGGCCACCTGACCCGGTGGTTCGGCCATCAGGTCGAAGTAGACGCCGCGGGTCGTCGCGTAGGTCTCCCAGTCGTCGGCGTAGATCACGATCGGGCGGTCGAGGTTGGCGTAGTCGAACATGATGGACGAGTAGTCCGTGACCAGGGCGTCCGCCGCCAGACACAGGTCCTCGACCGGGGCGTACGACGAGACGTCGACGACCCTTCCGGTGCGGCGCAGGCCGGCCAGGGGGGAGGCCGCGCCGCCGTAGAAGTAGTGGCCGCGCACCAGCAGGACGGTGTCCTCGCCGAGCCGGTCGGCCAGGGTGGCGAGGTCGAGGCGAGGGGTCCAGCCGGCCTCGTAGTCGCGGTGGGTGGGGGCGTACAGGACGGCCCTGCGGCCGGGGGCGATGCCCAGACGGTCGCGGATGGCGCGTACCCCCTGGGCGTCGCACGAGTAGAACACGTCGTTGCGCGGATAGCCGTAGTCGAGCGAGGTGTAGCGGGAGGGGTAGGCGCGCTCCCACATGCGGGTGGAGTGGCTGTTGGCGGAGACGCTGTAGTCCCACTTGTCGATGCGGGCCAGCAGGGCGGCGAAATCCATGCCCTTGGCGGCGGCCGGGCGGTCCATCTGGTCCAGGCCCATGCGCTTGAGCGGGGTGCCGTGGTGGGTCTGGAGGTGGATCGCGTCGGGGCGTTTGACCACCGCGTTGGGGAAGTTGACGTTGTTGGTGAGGTACTTGGCCGTCGCCAGCACCTCCCAGTAGCGGCGGGTGCCGGGGACGACGTGGTCGGTGCCGGGCGGCAGGAGCGGAGCGTTGTCCCTGGTCACCACCCACACCGGGTGGATGTGCGGGGCGAGTTCGGCGAGTTTGGCGGCGATCGCGGCCGGGTTGCAGGCGACCCCGCGGTCCCAGTAGGCGGCGAAGACCGCCAGGTTGGGGTCGACCGGGCGGCCGAGGGCGTGGCGGTACTGCTGCGCGCGCAGCCTGGCACCGAGCCGTCGGCGGCGGGTCCGCAGCGTCGACTTCGCCGCGCGGCGGGTGCGGTTGGCGGCCTGGAAGGCGCGGTAGCGGGTGTACGCGCCCTCTTCGAGGAGGCCGCGGCGGATGCCCTCCAGGCCGGCCGGGCGGCGGTGGTCCACCGGGCGCCAGCGGACCGCCGCCAGCGAGGCCCGGCGGAAGAACTCCCGGGCCACCGGCTCCGGCAGGTCCTCGCGGGCGAAGGTGCGCAGCAGGTCGCGGACCATGAGGTCGTAGAGGACCGCGCGCGGTGCGGGGCGGTCCTTGGCCAGGGGCAGGAGCGTCTCGTAGCGGTCGACGAGGGAGTAGCGGTCCTCGGGTGCGATCGGCGGGAGGCTCTCGGGGCGCAGCCGGCGGTCCTCGTACGCGACCTGGTTCAGGCAGGCGATCCGGTCGGCGTGCAGCAGCGCCGCGTACGCCGCGCGGGGCTCGTCGTCGGTGGCGAACCGCTCCTGACGCGTCCGCCAGAAGTCCGCGCGCAGGGCGCGGTTGCCGAGCAGCGGGGTCAGGCGCAGCAGGTGGGGGGCGTCGTCCAGGGTGAGGACGGGGCGGCCGGCGCGGGCCAGGAGGCGGCCGTCGCGGGAGGGGGTGCCGGAGGTCTCCCAGGTGCTGGTGACGTGGTCGAAGAGGAGGACGTCGACCTCGTCCGGCAGTTCGGCGGCGCGTTCGGCGACCACGCGGGGGGCGCCGGCGGGCAGGCCGTCCTTGGCGTGGACGAAGTGCAGCCAGCGCCCGGACGCCCGCGCGGCACCCGCGGCCCGGGCCGCCGCGTCGCCGGTTCCGGCCGGCAGGGGCAGCACCACCGTCTCCGGGGCGTGCCCCTCGGCGGTCTCCCGGGCCCAGTCGCCGACCGCGGCCACGATCACCTCGGCATCGGGGAGGGGATGGGCGTCCAGGGAGTCGAGGAGTTCGGTCAGGTTTCCCTGGGTGTTCGGCCCGTAGACGATGACACTGAGCTCGGGCATCGCGGGGGACTCCTTCGCCTGTCGTCGCCGGGTCGCACCTTTCAGGTCATAGTGCCACCGATGGGATGAACGGCGCGGGCCCGGTTGCGCCGGTCGGGTGGGGTCCCGGCTCAGGAGGGAAGAGCGGCCTTCGTCGCCTTTGGTTCCGTTTGCATCTTCTTCTGGGGTTTCGGCGTGGCCTTGGGTCCCTTGTCGCCGGTGAACGCCTCGTACTCCTTCAGGACGTCCTCCGTCGGCCCGTCCATGCGCAGTTCACCGCGCTCCAGCCACAGCACCCGGTCGCACGTGTCGCGGATCGACTTGTTGTTGTGGCTGACCAGGAACACCGTGCCCGCGTGCTTGCGCAGCTCGCGGATCCGCTGCTCGGAGCGCTTCTGGAAGGAGCGGTCACCGGTCGCCAGCGCCTCGTCGATCAGCAGGACGTCGTGGTCCTTCGCGGCGGCGATGGAGAAGCGCAGGCGGGCCGCCATGCCGGAGGAGTAGGTGCGCATCGGCAGGGTGATGAAGTCGCCCTTCTCGTTGATGCCGGAGAAGTCGACGATGTCCTCGTAGCGCTCCTTGATCTGCTCGCGGGTCATGCCCATGGCGAGGCCGCCGAGGTAGACGTTGCGCTCGCCGGTCAGGTCGCTCATCAGGGCCGCGTTGACGCCGAGCAGGGAGGGCTGGCCGTCGGTGCAGATCTGGCCGCTCTCCACCGGGAGCAGGCCGGCGACCGCCTTCAGCAGCGTCGACTTGCCGGAGCCGTTGGTGCCGATCAGTCCGATCGCCTCGCCCCTGTACGCGACGAACGAGACCTTCTTGACCGCGTGCACCTTGCGCACGCCCGCCGCCTTCTCGGCCTGCTTGCGGCGCAGCATGCGGTTGAGGGCGGCGGTGGCGGTGCCGCGTCCGGCGCCGGTGCCGTTGACCCGGTAGACGATGTCGACGTTGTCGGCGATGACGGTGGGGATGGTGTTCTGGTACACGGTGTCAGCCACGGCCGTACGTCTCCTCAGCCTTCCAGAAGTAGATGAAGCCGCCGACCCCGGCGAGCAGGGCCCAGCCCGTGGCCGCCACCCACACGTGCGGGGGCAGTTGGTGGGCGTGGAAGCTGTCGATCAGCGCGAAGCGCATCAGGTCGATGTAGACCGCGGCCGGGTTGGTCTCCAGCAGGACCGTCACGAGGTGCGGCAGGTGGTCCTTCGCGGTGAGCTTGTCGATGCTCCACATCACGCCGGAGACGTACATCCAGGTGCGCAGCACGAACGGCATCAGCTGCGCGATGTCCGGGGTCTTCGCCCCCATCCGGGCCATGATCATCGACATGCCCGCGTTGAACGTGAACTGCAGGCCCAGCGCCGGGAGCGCCAGCAGCCAGGAGGCGGCGACCGGGACACCGAAGCACAGCAGGATCACGAGCAGCGCGGCCATCGAGAACAGCAGCTGCTGGAGCTGCTGCAGGCAGAAGGAGATCGGCAGGGCGGCCCGCGGGAAGTGCAGCGCCCGTACGAGGCCGAGGTTGCCGGAGATCGCCCGGGTGCCCGACATGATCGAGCTCTGCGTGAACGTCCAGATGAACACGCCCGTGACCAGGAACGGGATGTAGTCCGGGACGCCGTGCTTGGTGCCCAGCAGTACGCCGAAGATGAAGTAGTAGACCGCCGCGTTGAGCAGCGGGTTCATGATCTGCCAGACCTGGCCCAGCTTCGCCTGGCTGTACTGGGCGGTGAGCTTGGCGGTGGCGAAGGCGCTGATGAAGTGGCGCCGCGCCCACAGTTGGCGGACGTACTCGGGCAGGGAGGGGCGGGCGCCGCTGACCGCGAGGCCGTGCCGGGCGGCCAGGGCCGCGAGGTCGTCGTCGGCCGGGGCCGGGGTCGTAGGCGGTGTGTGGAGAACCTGGCTCACATCCGCTGCTTTCGCTCGGGGGAGGGGGCTGTGTGCGTCCGGGGCTGCCGCCGGGCCGCGTCACCCGGCGTTTCCTTGCGCTTCTCTTCACGTTTTCTTACGTCGGAACGGGACCGTATCGTCGCAACGGGAGCGTAGGCCCAATCGTCGTCGGAACGCAACCGTTTCGTCGCGACGCCCTATGCTGGACCGCATGACGACGAACGCCGAGGAGCCCCAGACGCGTCCGCGCCGACGGACCCCCGCCGGGGCGGCCGTGCTCCGGGAGGACGTGACCGAGGCCATCCGGGCGGCCGTCTTCGAGGAACTCGCGGCCAGCGGGTACGCGCGCATGTCCATCGAGGGCATCGCGCGCCGCGCGGGCGTCGGCAAGACCGCCGTCTACCGCCGCTGGCGCTCCAAACTGCACCTCGTCCTCGACGTCGTCTCGGCGCTCGCGGTGATGGGCCTGCCCGTCCCGGACACCGGCTCCCTGGAGGGCGACCTGCGGCTGCTGTACGAGGTGACCTCCCGCGCGCTGCGCCACCCCGTCGCCTCGCAGGTCATCCCCGACCTCCAGGCCGAGGCGGCCCGCAACCCCGAGATCGCAGAGGCCATGCAGAAAGCCCTGCGGGACGGGCAGGAGGGCGTCGCCAGCAAGATCATCGCGGCGGCCGGGCAACGCGGTGAGCTCCGCACGGGCATCGACGGGGAACTGGCCCTCGACCTCATCTCCGGCCCCCTGTACTGGCGCTCGGTGGTGATCCGCAGCCCGAAGCTGCCCAAGGGCTACCTGGCGTCCCTGGCGAAGGCGACGACGGCGGCGCTGAAGGCGCTCTGAGGGCGAGACGCGGGCCGGGTCCCACGCCCCCGCGGACGGCCGCGAGCCGGACAGGCCCTACTGGCCCGCCAGCCTCCGGGCCAGCCCCGCCAAGTCCGCCGACTGCAGCACCCGGCCCCCGAACCCCGGCAACGGCACATGCAGCGCCTCGGTCCAGCGCGGCGGCACGGCGTCGATGCCGTACACGGCCCCGGCCAGACCCCCGGTGACGGCCGCCACCGTGTCCGTGTCGCCGCCCAGGTCGACGGCCGCGCGTACCGCTTCCGGTCCGCAGCGCCCAGACGGCGGAGCCCGGGCAGGGCCAGACAGCGCCGTTGAACTCCGTGGCGAGGTCGGGGTGCCAGTCGGGGGTGAGGACGGTGGCGTAGCGGTCTCGGTGATGGGGGTGGACGGCCCGCAGCGCGCCCGGTAGGGCGGTGAGCGGATCGGCGCCGTCCAGGGCGACTCGTACCAACTCGTGGAAGACGGCCGTTCCCTCCCAGGCCGCCCGGTCCCCGTGGGTGAGTGCGGAGAGGCGGCGGGCGGCGTCCATGGTGCCCTCCCGTCCGAGGCCCGCGAAGTGGACGGCGGAAGGGGCCGCGCGCATCAACGCCCCGTTCCCGGCGGCGCGTTGGCTGCGCTGGAAGTGCAGCGCCGCCGCCAGGTCCCAGGGGTCGGCGCTGCTCAGTACCGCCTCCGTCTGCAGGCCGATGTCCTTCGGGTCGGCTGCGGCCCACCGCTGGAACCGCCGGAAGACGTCCGGCAGGTCCAGTCCGCCGCGCTCCAGCAGCGACTCGGCGACCAGGACGGCCAGCTGTGTGTCGTCGGTCGCCTCGCCGGGGTCCCAGCCGCCGCCCCCGCACATCTCGCCGCCCTGCCCGGGCCGCGGGAAGCGCGCGGAGAAGGCGCCCTCCGGACCGAACTCGAAGGGTGCGCCCAGGGCATCGCCGACGGCGGCGCCCACGACAGCCCCGACGGCGCGCTTCGGCTCGCTCGACGCGGAGGGGATCGGGTGGATCGGTCACCCGGGCAGCGTAAGGGGATCGTCCCGGCAGCCGCCGGTCAGGAGCGGGCCGCCTCCGGGTGCAGGCGCACCCAGCCCTCCCAGGCCGACGTGATCATGTCCTGGACGTCGTGCTTGGCCTTCCAGCCGAGTTCGGTGGCGATGCGGTCGGCGGAGGCGACGACGCGGGCCGGGTCGCCGGGGCGGCGGGGGGTGACCGTCGGGGGGCGGTTGTAGCCGGTGATCGCGTTGATGCGGTCGATCATCTCGCGGACCGACACGCCCTCGCCGCGGCCGATGTTGAAGGTGAAGTCGGCGCCGGGGGAGGACTGCAGGGCGCGGGCGGTGGCCACGTGGGCCTCGGCCAGGTCCACCACGTGGATGTAGTCCCGGACGCAGGTGCCGTCCGGGGTCGGGTAGTCGTCGCCGAAGATGCGCGGCGGGGCGTTCTCCGTGAGCTTCTCGAAGACCATGGGGATGAGGTTGAAGACGCCCGCGTCCGCCAGCTCCGGGGTGGCCGCGCCGGCCACGTTGAAGTAGCGCAGCGACGCCGTCGACAGCCTCGTGGCCCGGCCCGTCGCCCGCACCAGCCACTCACCGGCCAGCTTCGTCTCGCCGTACGGGGACATCGGCGCGCACGGCGTCTCCTCCGTCACCAGGTCCCCGTGACGCGCGGCGTCCGGCATGCCGTACACGGCCGCCGAGGACGAGAACACGAAGGACGGGACCCCGGCCGCCGTCACCGCCTCCAGCAGGACGCGCAGGCCCTCCACGTTCTCCCGGTAGTAGAGCAGCGGGCGCTCCACCGACTCGCCCACCTGCTTCCTCGCCGCCAGGTGCACGACGCCGGTGACGGAGTGCTCGGCCAGTGTGCGTGCCAGCCGGACGCCGTCCAGCGTGGAGCCCACCACCAGCGGGACCCCCTCCGGCACGCGGTCGGCGATGCCGGTCGACAGGTCGTCGTACACCACGGCCGGTTCGCCCGCCTCGGTCATCGCCCGCACGACGTGCGCGCCGATGTAGCCGGCGCCGCCGGTGATCAACCAGGTCATGTACGGCCGTCCCCTCGTCCCGTGGCGCGTGGTGGTGCGTCGGTCATCTGCCGGTGCCGTCTCTCAGTGAAGCAGGCGGCGCAGCCTTCCGCGTGCAAGCTGGACAACTCCTCGTATCCCCACGACCACGCGCAGTGCCAATGCCCCGGAGCGTGTGGCGTACGGCCGGACCAGCAGCACGCCGTGCCGGGCGCTCAGCACGGCGCGAGGGCGCAGCAGACCGGCGCCCGCGACCGCGTGCGCCGTCACGTCGCGGTGCGCGCCGCCGGCGAAGCGCACGCGCAGCCGCAGGTCCCACGTGCCGGCGCCGAGCGCGCCGGGATCGACGGACGCCTCCGCCGTCCAGCAGTCGCCGCCGGCGGCCCTGAGGAGCGCGGCCGTACGGCGCTGGGCCGGGGGTCCGCCCTCCCGGCGCCGCCACTCCACCTCCACCAGCTCCGGCCCGGCCCGCGCCACCCGGCCGTACAGCTCGTGCAGACGCAGCCGCACACGCGTCCCCCGCGCGCGGGGGCGCAGTTCCGCCTCGACGGCGAGGGGGAGGACGCGGACCGGGCGGGTGCGGAAGGGGGCCAGGGTGACCTGGGGCAGGTCGGCGGACCAGACCGGGGTGCCGTCCGGGGCGCGGGCATAGGGAGGCAGCAGGCGGGCCGGGAGGGCGGCGAGCTCCCTGAGGCGGGGCAGGTCGCGGGGTTCGGGCGACTCCAGGACGACCCGCGCGATGAGACGACCGGGCGTGGCCGGGTCGCGCTCCCAGTCGGCCGCGTCGTACGCCGCGAGGTACGCCCGCGTGTGCGCCCACCACGCGCGCCGGTAGTGCGCGTCCCGCTCTTCGAGTTCGCGCACGTATATGCGCAGCTCGTGGTCGAGGAACTTGGTGCGGGCCGCCCGGGCCAGCTCCTTCTGCCCGGCGCTCAGCAGGATCTCGTACGCCAGCGCGCACGCCTGAGTCCGCGCCCGCCAGTTGTCGATGCGGGCCCGGTCCAGCGACAGCGACAGCCGGTCGGCCGAGCGGCGCACGTGCCACACGTACACCGGGTCCGGCACCAGGGCGATGCGCGGTCCGGCGGCCAGCACGCGCGCGGTGAAGACGAAGTCCTCGTAGAGGAAGCGGCCCTCGGGAAAGCGGATGCCGTGCTCGCGCAGGAAGTCGGTGCGGTAGAGCTTGTTCACGCAGAGCGTGTCGTGGACCAGACGGGGGCGCTGGGAGGGGCGCGCGAGGACGGCGTGCGTCTTGTACAGGGGCGCCTGCCATGGCTGCTCGCGCCCCGAGGGCAGCTCCCGGCGCACGCACAGCCCGCCCGCGACCTCCGCGCGCACCCCGGTCGCCGCCGCGAGCAGCGCGTCCACCGCGCCGGGCGGCAGGACGTCGTCGCTGTCGAGGAACATCACGTACGGCGCCGTCACCGCGTCCATCCCCGTGTTGCGCGGGCTGCCGCACCCGCCGCTGTTGACCGGGCGGCGCAGCACCTTCAGCCGCGGCTCGCCGGCCGCCAGCCGGGCGAGCGCCTCGGCGCTGCCGTCCGTCGAGCAGTCGTCGACGGCCACGACCTCACGGACCGCCGCCCCCTGCGCGAGCGCCGAGCGCACCGCGTCCGTCACATGGGCGGCGTCGTTGTACCCGATGACGACCACGCCGACGTGCGGAGGCTGCGGGAGGGCTGGGTGCATGGCGTCCACGTACCGGAATCGTAGGAATGATGGGTAACCGCCCGCCGACGGGTGCTCAGCGCTCGATGCGGAAGACGGTCGGAGCCCGAGGGCGGTTCGTTCACGGGCGCGGTCTTTCCGGCCGCGGGCCGCGTGGCGCGCCACAGCCGGACGAGGGACAGCACGGCGGCCGTCGCGAGGAGCCCGTTGCGCAGCAGCATCAGCAGGCAGCCCGTCCAGGTGCACCCCACGACCTCGCGGTACAGCGCGGGATAGGCGACGGCGCTGACCGCGCTCGCCGCCACCACCAGCGCGGTCACGCCGCGCTGGACCGTGTGTCGGGAGGTCAGGCAGACGGCGGCCAGGCCGAGCAGCCAGATCATGTACTGGGGGCTGATGACCCGGCTGGTGACGGTGAACAGCAGTACGGCGCACAGCGCGGCGTCGTAGGGCGTCGCCTCGGTCCAGCGCCGGGCTCGCACGCGCCACAGCACCAGGAGCGCGCAGGCGACCGCCGTCAGCGCGAGGGAGGCGGTGGCGACGGCGGAGACGTGCGGGCCGACGAGCTCGACCGCCCCGTACCGGTAGCGGGCCCGGCCGGTCCAGCCCGCGTGCCGGGCGAGGCTGAGCGCCGTCCCGCCGAGGGACTCGATCTGCACGCCCCGGCTTCCCTGCTGACGCAGAAAGGCCAGGGGATTGTTGAACAATCCGGTGAGTGTCCCGAGGACGAGCATCCCCGCCCCCGCCGCCCACGTCCACGCCGACCGCGTCGCCCGCCCCCTCGGCACGCCCAGCAGCACCAGCGCCGGCCACACCTTCACCAGCCCGCCCACCGCCGCGAACACCCCGCACGCGCGCGGGGAGCGCGACAACGTCAACAAGGAGATGACGGCGAACGCCGTGACCTGCACGTCGTACCGGGCGAGCGGCAGGTGCAGCAGCAGCGGCAGGGCACCGACCCACAGGGCGGCCCCGCGCAGGCTGCGGCCGGGCAGCGTGCCCGAGCGGGCCAGCACCAGCCCGATCACCGCGTCGGCGGCGAGCGTGAGGGTCACGAACGCCTGGAAGTACGTCAGCCAGGGCAGCAGCCCCGGCGCCAGCAGCACCGCGCCCGCGCCCGGCGGGTACTGCCACAGCGTGTCGTGCGCCGGGAAGGCGCCCCGGGACAGGACGCCGAACCAGTGGAAGTACAGCCGCCACACCTCACGCGCCACCGCACCCCGGCCCAGCAGGGGCACGGAGTCGTGGACGAGCAGCCACAGCATCGCGGCACGGATGGTCAGCCAGGCGACGGCGAGGAGGAGCACACGGCGGTTCATCACCTGGAGCGTAAGCCGCGAGGATGGTGTATTCATGCCGATACGCCGTCAATACACACGAAACGTTGGCTAATAGCAAAAGATCGGGCCGTGGTGAGCATCCGTCCCCTGGTCAACCCGAAGTCGAGTCGTGTCCGTCGCGGGGCGGCGATGGCGGTCCCCGCGGCCGTGATGCTCGTGCTCGGACTGTGGGGCCTCGACCGCGGCGGCATGTGGCGTGACGAGGCGGTCACCTTCCAGGTGGCGCGGCGCACGGTGCCGCAGATCTGGCGGCTGCTGCACGGGGTCGACGCGGTGCACGGCCTGTACTACCTGCTCATGCACGCCGTGCTCGCCCCGCACCCCGGCGAGGTCCTTCTGCGGCTTCCGTCGGTATGCGCGGCGGCGCTGGCCGCGGGCCTGGTCGCCGCGCTCGGCACCCGGCTGGCCGGGCCCCGGGTCGGGCTGTGGGCCGGGCTGCTCTACGCGGTCACCCCGATGGTCGGGCACTACGCGCAGGAGGGCCGCTCCTACGCCATGGTCGCGGCCGGCGCGGCCGGGGCGACCCTGCTGCTCGTGCGCGCGGTGCCGCTCGGCGGCCGGTCCTGGTGGGCGTACGGCACGGTCCTCGGCGTCACCTGCTGGCTGCACGAACTCGCGGTCCTGCTCCTGCTCGCCCACGCCGGGACGCTCGCGCTGGCCCGGGTGCCGGCGAGGGTGTGGCGGGGATGGGGCTGCGCGGCCGGGGCCGTGGTGCTCGCGCTGCTGCCGATGGTCGTGGTCTCGCACGCCCAGTCGGCACAGGTGGCCTGGCTGCGGGAGCCGACGCTGGACACCGCCTCGGGGCTGCTGCGGCAGTTCGTGGGACCGACCTCGGAGGTGTACTGGGCGTGCCTGGCCCTGGCGGTGCTGGGCCTGACGCGGCTCGTGGGCCGGCGCGGGGAGGTGACGTGCGCGGGGGTGGCGCTGCCGCTGGCGGTGGTGCCGCCCGTGGCCTTGATGCTGGCCTCGCTGCTCACGCCGTTGTACGTCGACCGGTACGTGCTGTACGCGCTCGCGGGGGCGCCGCTGCTGGTGGCGGCTGGCGCCGACCGGCTGACCGAACCGGTGGGGCGCCTGCGGCCCGCCGCCCCGCTGCGCTCACCCCTGCTCACCCTCACCGGCGTCCTCGCCGTCACCGTCGCCTTCGTCCACCAGCTCCCCGTCCTGCGCCAGGACCGCTCCCCGGACCACCGCCCCGACAACCTCGCCGCGATGTCCACCGACGCCGCCCGCGCACTGCGCCCCGGCGACCCGGTGCTGTTCCTCCCGTCCCACGCGCGGAGTACGGCGCTGGCCTACCCGGCGGGGTTCCGCGGCACCCGGGACGTGGCGCTGGCGGCGGGTGCGCCCGCGTCCGGCACCCTGTACGGGCGCGAGGTGGAGCCGGGCCTGCTGCGTCGCAGGCTGGCCGGGCTGGACCGGGTGTGGGTCGTCGCCGACCGGCGCGCCGTCCGCGCGCCCTGGTACCCCGGCAACCCTACCGACCGGGCCAAACTGGCCGTGGTGCAGGACCGGTTCGCGCTGCGGGAGGAGTTCGTGCACGACGGTGTGGTCCTGCGGCTCTACGTCCGCAGGAACCTCGTCACGGGTAGCCCGGTGCGTCCAGTGCTGCTGCGTCCAGTGCTGCTGCGTCCAGGGCGGAGGTGAGCTGGTCGAGGCGGCTGCGCAGCTCGCTGATCTCGTCCAGGTCGAAGCCGGTCGCCTCGACGATGCGGCGGGGCACCTGAAGGGCCCGCTCGCGCAGTGCGGCCCCCTCCTCGGTCAGCCGCACCTGCACCGAGCGCTCGTCGCGGGCGCTGCGCTCCCGGCGGACCAGGCCGGCCCCCTCCAGCCGCTTGACCAGCGGCGAGAGCGTGCCGGAGTCCAGGCGCAGATGCTCGCCCAGCTTCTTGACCGGCAGGTCGCCCTGCTCCCACAGCACCAGCATCACCAGGTACTGCGGGTAGGTGAGGCCGAGGTCCTTGAGGATCACGCGGTAGACGCCGTTGAAGGCGCGGGACGCGGCGTGCAGGGAGAAGCAGATCTGGCGGTCCAGGCGGAGCCAGTCGGCCTCGGGCGCGGGGACGGCGGGGGACGGAGTGGCGGTCATGACCCCAGGATAGCTCCAGCGGGCCATTTAGTTGTACGCAACTGAATTGTGTGCTCTACTTGTGGCCATGAGGCGGTCGCCAGAAGGGCCGCCGGATTCGGGACTCCGAGAGGGATGGTCATCCATGGACGCGCTCTACACCGCTGTCGCCACCGCCACCCACGGCCGTGAGGGCCGCGCCGTCTCCTCCGACGGCAAGATCGACCTTCCCCTGGCCATGCCGGTGGAGCTGGGCGGCAACGGCCAGGGCACCAACCCGGAGCAGCTCTTCGCCGCCGGTTACGCCGCCTGTTTCGGCAGCGCCCTCGGCCTGGTCGGCCGCCAGGCGAAGGTCGACGTCAGCGACGCCGCGGTGACCGCCGAGGTCGGCATAGGCAAGCAGGGCGAGGGCTTCGGCCTGAAGGTGACGCTGCGCATCGAGCTGCCCGGCACCGTGGACGAGGCGACCGGCCGCAAGCTGGTCGAGAGCGCCCACCAGGTCTGCCCGTACTCCAACGCCACCCGCGGCAACATCGAGGTCGACCTCGTCATCGAGTAACCCCCGGCCCAGGACCTGTCCTGCTCACCGCATCGAGTGAACCTGTCGGCCGGCGTGCCCCTGCGCGGGCACCGGCAGCGGACGCCGGCCGAGAGGCTCCAGCAGCAGCGGCACCCCGACCACCGGCAGCAGCCAGGCCAGCACGATCAGTCGGCCGCCCCAGATGCCGATGTCGGGGTGCGCGGCCTGGGTGAGGATCCCGGTGCCCGCCGCCGCCAGCAGAAAGCACCCGAACGCGGGCCGCCGCAGCGCACCCCACACCCCGGCCGCCAGCGCCGCCACGAACAGCGGCTCCCACAGCTGCCGCCGGACCCACTCCAGCCAGAACCTGCCCTCCAGGTCCATGAACTCCGGCCAGGGGTGGGCCCGGTCCGGGCGCGCGAAGTGGCCGGTGAGCAGGTCCTGCAGACTCTCCGACTCGGACGGGTAGTGCAGCAGCCTGGCCAGCAGCACCGTCCCCACAGCGGCGCAGCAGCCCACCGCCGCGACCGCCGTCACCCCGCGCCCCGGAGGCCGCCCGCGCCGCCGGCGCCGTACCGCGACCGTCGCGCCCGCCACGGCCAGGCACACCCCGAGGAACAGTGCCTGCGAGTGCTTCACCGCGAACAGCGCGAGCAGGGCACCGGCGGTCAGCGCCGTCCCGGCCCGCGCCCGGCGGGTCAGGGCCAGCGCGCAGCCCCACAGCGCGGTCAGGGTCAGCGCCAGCATGAGGCCCTCGGCCATCGGACGCATCGCGGTCGTGCCGCAGGGCAGCACGTAGAACAGCACCTGGCCGGTCAGCGCCGGCGGCACGGGCAGGGACAGGGTGCGCAGGACCAGAAAGGCGAGCGCCCCGCCGGCGACCGTGACGACGACGCTCGCCGCCCACACCCCCCAGGTCGCCCCGAACACCGTCACGAACGGCACCAGGAACACCGGATAACCGGGCCGCACCTCGAAGATGCGCCGCAGGCGCGGACCCACGAACGGCACGACGTGCCCGTCCGTCTGCCCGGCCCGCAGCCGCCGGTCCACCCGCCGCCACTCCTCGGCCCGGCACCGAGCGAGCACCCGCGAGGTGGGATCCGGCCCGTGGAAGCGCACCACGTCCACGTCCTGCGCGCGGAGGGCGAGGGACGCCTGGCCCGCGCAGGCCCACTCGATGGTGGCGGCGGCCGCCGCCCGCTTGTCTTCGCCGCGCAGACTCAGCGCGTACGAGAGGTAGTTCTTCGAGTCGGGTGTGTCCCGGCCGGTGACACCTGCGAGCTGGCACAGTGCGAACACGGCCCCGATGAGCAGGACCCAGGTGCGCGGTCTCACGTCGAGGCGAGCAGGTCGTGACCGGCGGCCGGACCAGGCACCCGGGCGGCCTCCGGCTCCGGCATCGGCTCACCCAGCATCAACGTCCGTACGACCCGCTCGGCGGCCCGCCCGTCGTCGAACTCGCAGAACCGGGCCCGGAACTGCGCCCGTACCCGCGCCGACTCCTCGTCCCGCCACGCCCCGGACGCGAACAGCCACGCCAGCTCCCGGTAGGAACGCGACACATGCCCCGGCGCCTCGGCCGTGACGTCCAGGTAGGCGCCCCGGCTCGCCACGTACGCCGCCCAGTCGTCGGCGTGCACGACGATCGGCCGGTCGAGATTGGCGTAGTCGAACATCAGGGCCGAGTAGTCGGTGACCAGCACGTCCGAGGCGAGCATGACCTCCTCCACGTGGGGATCGTCCGTCGCGTCCACCAGCACCCCTCGCCGGTCCAGTTCGGCCAGGCCCAGCCCGCGCGCGGGACCGGTCGCCAGGGCGGGGTGCAGCCGGACGACGAGGGTGTGGCCCTCGCCCAGGTCGGCGGCGAACCGGGCCAGGTCCAGGCGGTCGACGTGGCCGCCCCGGCGGTAGTCGCGGCGGGTCGGCGCGTACAGCACGACCGTGTGCTCCTCGGGGATGCCGTGCCGCAACCGGAACTCGGCCCCGGCGTCGTCCGTTCCCCCGACGAGGACGTCGTTGCGCGGGCTGCCGGTGCGGACCGAGGTGAAGTGGCAGGGGTAGGCCCGCTCCCACACCAGCTCGGAGTGGCGGTTGGCGACCAGGCTGTAATCCCAGCGGTCGGCCCGGCGCAGCATCTGCGGCACGTCGAAGCCGTGCCGGGCGCCCGGCTTGCCCAGCAGGTCGGCGCCCATGTACTTGAGGGGGGTGCCCTGATGGGTGTGGATGTGCACGCTGCCGCGACGCTTGACCAGGGTGCCGGGCCAGTTGACGTTGTTGACGAAGAACTTCGCGCGTGCGGTGACGTCCAGATAGCGCGGGGAGTCGAGGAGCACGTACTCGACGTCCGGGGGCAGGCACCGCGCCTCGGCCGCCTCCTTCTCGTCCCGCACCACCCACACCCCCCGGATGTGCGGCGCGATCTCGCGCGCCTTGCGGTACACGGCCGCCGGGTCGCCGAGCACGCCCCTGTGCGAGAACGCCGAGTACACGGCGAGGCCGGGATCCATCGGACGGCGCGCGTGCAGCCCGGCCAGGCCCCGCTTCGCCCGTCCGGCAACCGCCTTGCGGGCCTGGAGCGCCCGCCGCCCGAGCTCCCGTCCGGCCCGTCCGGTCTGCCTCACGACCCGGTACATGGCGTAGGTGCCCTCCAGCACCCGCACCTCACCGTCGACCGAGGCGCCCTCCGGTTTGTGCCTGCGGAACATCTCGGCCGTGCGCCGGAAGAACTCCGCCTTGTCGGCGGGCGGCAGCCGGTCCGGCTTGGCCAGGATGTCGAGGCAGTGCTCGCCCATCTTGCGGTGCAGGTAGGGCCGCCAGGTCCACAGCTGCGGACGGGAGTCGACGAAGGCGAAGACCCGCTCGTACTGGTCGTGGATGTCGAAGTGCTTGCGGCTGGTGGTGGACAGGATGTTGCCCTGACGGCGCTGGCGGTAGTTCAGGCAGATCCGGTCCAGGGCGGCGATCCGCCCGGCGCTGAGCATCACCGGGAAGGTCCAGGGGGTGTCCTCGTAGTAGCCGGGCGGGAACTCGAAACCGTTCTCCTCGACGAAGTCCCGCCGGTAGACCTTGTTCCACACCACCATCAGCAGATCGAGGATCTGCGGGTACTCGGCCACCGTGAAGGTGCCTTCCCCGGCCTCCGGGAGCAGGTGCGCCAGGACGTTGCGCCGCATTCCGCCCCACCAGTAGGTGCGCGCGTAGTCGAAGACCAGCACGTCCGGGTCGCCGGCCTCCTCCAGGCGGTCGGCGATGGCGAGCAGGGCGCCGGGGGTGAGGGTGTCGTCGCTGTCGAGGAAGAAGAGGAAGTCGCCGGTGGCGTACGGCATTCCGGCGTTGCGGGCGCGGCCGAGGCCGACGTTCTCCGGCAGGTGCAGCACCTTCACGCGCGGGTCGCGGGCCGCGTACTCGTCGAGGATGGCGCCGCAGCCGTCCGGCGAGCAGTCGTTCACGGCGATCAGCTCCAGATCCCGGAAGGACTGCTCCAGAACCGAGTCGAGGCACTCGCGCAGGAAGCCCTGCACCTTGAAACAGGGGACGATGACGCTGAAGCGGGGCACGGCGGGTCAGCTCCTCACGAGGGTCGCGGCGGCGGGGGCGGGGATGCGCTCCGCGAGCGGGATCACGGGCGGGATCGCCTCCGGTGGCTGGCCGAGCAGCACCCGCCGTACGACGCGCTCGGCGGCCCGGCCGTCGTCGAACTCGCAGAACCGCTCCCGGAACGCGGCCCGCAGTTCCCTGGACTCGGGCCCCGTGTAGGAGCCGTCGCGGAAGACGCGGGCCAGCTCCTCCGGCGTGCGGGCGACCGGGCCGGGCGGTGCGGCCATCAGGTCGAAGTAGACGCCCCGGGTCTCCTGGTAGACCTCCCAGTCGTCGGCGTACACCACGATCGGCCGGTCGAGGTTGGCGTAGTCGAACATGATCGACGAGTAGTCGGTGACCAGCGCGTCCGCGGCCAGGCACACCTCCTCCGAGGAGCGGTGCGCGGTGACGTCGATGATCCGGCCGCTGCTCCTGCCGAGCCCCCGGTCGTAGAAGTAGTGGGCGCGCAGCAGCACGACCACGTCCTCGCCGGCCGCGTCGCAGAAGGCCTCCAGATCGAGACCGGTCTCGAAGCCGGTGTGGTGGTCGCGGTGGGTCGGGGCGTACAGGACGGCGGTCTTCCCCTCCGGCACGCCGAGTTCGCGCCGGATACGGCAGACGTCCTCGCCGGTCGCCGTGTAGTAGACGTCATTGCGCGGATAGCCGTACTCCAGCGCCTCGTACGCACCGGGGAAGGCCCGCTCCCACATCTGGGTGGAGTGGCGGTTGGAGGAGAGGTTGAAGTCCCAGCGGTCCACCCTCCCGAGCAGCTTGGCGAAGCTGCCGGTCTGCGCGGCCACCACCGGGTACGTCGACTGGTCCACGCCCATCTTCTTCAGCGGCGTGCCGTGCTGGGTCTGCACGTGCACGCTGCCCGGTCGCTTGACGACGCCCTCGGCGAAGTTGGCGTTGTTCACCAGGAACTTGGCCCGGGCCAGCACCTCCCAGTAGCGACGGCTGCCGATCACCGCGTAGTCGACGCCCTTCGGCATGGCGTGCGCCTGGTCGGGCTCGACCAGGAACACCGAGCGGATGTGCGGGGCGAGTTCGCGGGCCTTGGCGTGGATCGCGGCCGGGTTGCAGGCGTAGCCGCGGCCCCAGTAGGCGCAGTACACGGCGAGGTCGGGGTCGAGGGGGCGGCGCAGATCACTGGCGTACCTCAGGCGGGTGCGCAGCGCGTGCGGGCGCGGGACGCCCTCGGCGACCCGCACCGCCGCCTGGTTGGCGCCCCGCAGCGCACGGAACGCCGTGTACGCCCCCGCCGCCAGCAGCCGGTGCTGCACGCCCAGACTGCCGCCCGGCAGCCGGAACCCGGCCGGGCGGTGGCGCCGGTACAGACGGGCCGCCCGGCGGAAGAAGGCCCGGTGCCCGGAGGGCAGCCGCTCGGGCCGGGACGCCGTCTTCAGCACGAACGCGAACAGCTGCTCGAACAGCGGCCCCAGCCGTTCACCGGGCAGCTCCCGCTCCGCGGCCCGGGTCAGCACCTCCTCGACCTGGTCGAGGAGCTCGTGCTGGTGCGCCCCCGGCAGATTGAGCCGGCTGCCCTGCCGCCGCAGCCGGTGCCGGACCAGCACCGAGCGCAGTACGGCGATCCGCTGGGCCGCGATCGTGGTCCGGCCGCCCCAGCCGAGGTCCGCGAAGTGGGTTCCAAGAAAGGCGAGTTCGTGCCCGGTGACGAAGGAACGGCGGTAGGCGGCGCTCCACGCCGGCAGCTGCACCCCGGTGAGCTGCGGCGCCCGGACCGGGGCGAACGCCCCCTGTGGGGCCTTCGCCAGCAGCGGCTGCGCCGGATTGGTCGGCTCGCCCTCCCACCACGGGATCCGCTGGTGCTCGAAGTACAGCACGTCCACGTCACCCGTCTCGGTGAGCCGCGCGTCGAGCGTGGCCAGCGCCCCCGGTACGAGGACGTCGTCGCCGTCGAGGAACAGCAGGTACGCGCCGGTCGCCGCTCGCATCCCGGCGTTGCGCGCCCCGCCCGGACCGGCCGAGGGCGGCGAGTGGACCGGTGCCACCCGGGAGTCCCGCTCGGCGTAACCGGCGGCGACGTCGGCGGCCGGGGCGTCGGGCCCGTCGCAGACCGGGATCAGCTCCAGGTCGCGGAAGGACTGGGCGAGGACCGAGTCCAGCGCCTGGGACAGCCTGCCAGCGACCCCGTGGGACGGGACGATGATGCTGAAGCGGGGCATTCTGCTCTTCCTGTTGTCTGTCCTGGCGCCAGTCCTTGCCGTCCTGGGCTCAGGCCGTACGGACGCGGCCGGGCCGCCCGGCCGGCCGCCAGGTGGACGGCCGGGACGGAGTGGGCCGCGAGGTGCTGAGGGGCATGGGAACTCCCGGAAGGGCAAACGTCGTTCAGCGGCTCTCGGTGACGGGGAGCGGGCCGGAAGGTTGCGGCACGGTGGCGAGCGGGGAGCGCGCGAGCCCTGACGCCGCCGACGGAACCGGGTGCCGCCGGTCGAGTGACACGACCTTCGGCAGCCCCGCCGGCTCGCCCAGCACGACGTGCCGTACGACCCGTTCGGCCGCGCGTCCGTCGTCGTACGGGCAGAAACGCTCCCGGAACGCGGTGCGCAGCTGGGTGGAGCGGGAGCCGCGCCAGTGCCCGGTGGCGAAGATGTCGATCAGCTCGTCCTCGCTGCGCGCGACCGCGCCCGGCGGGAAGGAGCGCAGGTCGAAGTAGGTGCCGCGGGCCGCCTCGTAGGCGTCCCAGTCACCGGCGTGCACGACGATCGGCCGGTCGAGGTTGGCGTAGTCGAACATGATCGACGAGTAGTCCGTGAGCAGCGCGTCCGAGGCGAGGCAGAGCTGCTCGACGCTCGGGTGGTCGCTGACGTCGATGACCCGGCCGCCCTCGGTGAACAGGCCGCGCCGCCCGTGGGGGGCGCGGGCCAGGATCACGTAGCGCGGGCCCAGGCGGCGCAGGATGCGGTCCAGGTCGAGGGCGGGGCGCTGGGTGCGGCGGTAGTCGCGGTGGGCGGGGGCGTACAGGATCGCGACCGCGCCCTGAGAGACGCCGAGCGACTCGCGCAGCCGGGTCACGTCGGCGGAGGTGGCCCGCTGGAAGACGTCGTTGCGCGGGTAGCCGTACTCCAGGGTGGTGTAGCGGCCGGGGTAGACGCGCTCCCAGGTCAGGGTGGTGTGGCGGTTGGCGGACAGGACGTAGTCCCACTTGTCGACGCTCTCGAGGAGCTCCTCGAAGTCCGTGTCCCGGGCGGCAGCCGGGCGTTCCTGCAGGTCGAGGCCCATGTGCCCCAGCGGTGTGCCGTGCTCGGTCTGCACGAAGACCTGACCGGGGCGCTTGCGCAGCCGGCGGTCGAAGTTGACGTTGTTGACCAGGTACTTCGAGCGGGCCAGCGCCGTCCAGTAGGCGGCGGTGCCGGGGCGCAGGCGGCGCGGGCCCGGCGGGACGGTGTGCTGGTGCTCGGGGCGGGCGATCCAGGCGGTGCGGATGTGCGGGGCGTGCGCGCGGAACGCGGCCTCCAGAGCGCCCGGGTTGCAGCCGTGACCGCGGCCCCCGTGGGCGGCGAACACCGCGCGGTCGGCGCGCAGCGGCAGGCGCAGCTGGACGCGGTAGTGCAGCCGGAGGGCGGCGGCCCGGACGGCGCGGGCCAGCTTGGCGGCCAGCTTCCGCGTGCGGCGGGCCGCGGACGCCGCCAGCTGGAGGGCGCGGTAGGTGCGGTGCAGGCCCAGGCGCACCAGGGTGTGGTGGAGGCGGGCGCGCAGCGGCACAGGGGTGCCGGGGGCGCGGTAGCGGCGGTAGTGGGCGCGGGCCAGGCGCAGGAACTCGGCGCGGGTGCCGCGCGGCAGCCGGTCGCGGCGGGTGAACACCGTCGAGAGGTGGTCGACCATGCGGCGGAACAGCACCGGCCGCCATCTGGCCAGCTCGGGCCGCTCCGCGACGTACGCGAACACCCGGTCGTACTGCTCGAAGACGTCGAAGTGCTTGCGGCTGGTGGTGCGCAGGATGCTGCCCTGCCGGCGCTGCCGGTAGTGCACGCACACCCGGTCGAGCGTCGCGATCGACTCGGCCGTCATCAGGACGGGGAACGTCCAGGGGGTGTCCTCGTAGTAGCCCGGCGGGAACCGGAAGGCCTCGCGTTCGACGAACTCCCGCCGGTAGGCCTTGTTCCAGGCCACCATCAGCACCTTCAGCAGGCCCGGGCGGTCCTCCAGACGGAACGGGGCCGGGCCCTGCTCGGTCAGCTGGAGCGCGACCTTGTTGCGGACGGCCTCGCCGGTCCAGTACGTGCGCGCATAGTCGTAGACCAGGACGTCCGGTTCGCCGGTCTCCTTGATCCGGTCGGCGATCGCCCGCAGCGCGTCCGGGGTGAGGGTGTCGTCGCTGTCCAGGAAGACCAGGTAGTCGCCCGTGGCATGCTCCAGTCCCGTGTTGCGGGCGCGGCCCAGACCCTGGTTCTCCGGCAGGTGCACCGCCCGTACGCGCCCGTCACGGGCCGCGTACTCGTCGATGACCGCCCCGCAGGCGTCCGGCGAGCAGTCGTCGACGGTGATCAGTTCCAGATCGGGGTAGGACTGCGAGAGCACCGAGTCCAGGCACTCGGGCAGGTACGCCTGGACCTTGTACGCGGGGACAATGACACTGAACCTGGGCAAGGGACATCCATGGGTCGGTCGGCGCGGGCGTTCTGCCCGGGAACGGCCGATGGAGTGAATTGGTTACGGTTCGTACTGCATGTGGGGGACATGCCGGTGAACGCCGAGGGGCGGGCCGGTGTCCGGCCCGCCCCTCCAAAAGCGTGGTGCAGCCGCCTACTTGACCGCCCCCGCCATCACGCCCGTCACGAACTGCCGCTGGAACGCGAAGAACACGGCCAGCGGGATCACCATGGAGATGAACGCGCCGGGTGCCAGGACGTCGATGTTGTTGCCGAACTGGCGGACCTGCGTCTGCAGCGCGACCGTGATCGGCTGGCTGCCCGACTTGGTGAACACCAGCGCGACCAGCATGTCGTTCCACACCCACAGGAACTGGAAGATGCCCAGGCTCGCGATCGCCGGCCCGCCCAGCGGCATCACCACCCGGGCGAACAGGCGCAGTTCGCCCGCGCCGTCCAGCCGGGCCGCCTCCAGCAACTCGCGGGGGATCTCCGCGAAGAAGTTCCGCAGCAGGAACACCGCGAAGGGCAGGCCGAAGCCCACGTGGAACAGGACCACCCCGAGGATCGTCCCGAACAGGCCGATCTTGCCGAACAGTTCGGCGATCGGGATCAGCGCCACCTGCACCGGCACCACCAGCAGGCCGACCACGCCCAGGAACCACCAGTCGCGGCCTGGGAACTCCATCCACGCGAAGGCGTAGCCCGCGAGGGAGCCGATGACCACGACCAGGACGGTCGCCGGGACCGTGATCAGGACGGTGTTCCACAGCGAGTTGGTGATGTCGCTGTTCTCCAGCAGCTTCTGGTAGCTGTCGAAGGTGAGTCGGGAGGGCTTGGCGAACACCTTCCACCAGCCGGACGCGCTCATGTCCTCCGGTGTGCGCAGGGAGGAGACGAGCAGACCGATGGTCGGCACCAGCCAGAACAGGCCGACGACGATGAGGAAGACGCGGACCAGTCCGCCGCCGAGTTTCTCCACGATCTTCGAGCCCAGCGACTGCCTGGCCTTCACGGTCTCGACGGGCGCCACCTTGCCGATGCTTCCGGCGTGCGTGGTCATCGCCGCACCTCCCGCCTGAGCCGTCGGATGTTGAACAGCATCACGGGGATCACCAGCAACAGCAGGAACACCGCGATCGCGCTCGCGATGCCCGGCTGGCTCTCCGCGAAGCCCTTGCGGTACAGCTCCAGCGCCAGCACGTTCGCGTCGTCCTGGGAGGAGCCCGGCGCGATGATGAAGACCAGATCGAAGACCTTCAGCACATTGATCATCAGGGTGACGACGACGACCGCGAGGACCGGCGCGAGCAGCGGGACGGTGACCTTGCGGAACACCTGCCACTCGTTGGCCCCGTCGACGCGCGCTGCCTCCAGCAGCTCCCGGGGCACCCCCGCGAGCCCGGCCGCGATCAGTACCATCGCGAAGCCCGCCCACATCCATACGTACGACCCGATGATGGCCGGCGTGACCAGCGACGGGCCGAGCCAGTCGAGGCCGTTGTACGGCTCCTTGAAGTTGCTCGCCGGGAGGCGGAGCCGGGCCCCGTCGGCCTTCGCCGGGAGGGTGAAGGTGCCGTCGTCGGCGGCCTCCGTGGAGGCCACCACCTTGCCGTCCTGCACCGCCTCGATCCGCATCCCCGAGTAGCCCAGCTCGGACGGGTCGGGGGCGCCCAGCTTGCCGACGCCCTTGCCACGGGTGAAGTCCTGCCAGGTCGTGCCGGTGATCTTCCCCGGCTCCGGTTTCGCCGCCACCGCCTTCTTCGCGCTGTCGGGCATCTGGTCGGGGGCCACGCCGACGAGCGGCAGGGTGACGACCTGACCGGTGCGCACGGGCGCCGAGGTGAGGAAACCGCCCCCGTCCGGCTTGAGCGGCGACTCACGGCCCGGGTGCGCCTTCGGGAACGCCGACGACTGGGCGAAGGTGTCGTGGACGCCGACCCACACCGCGTTGGCGACGCCCTTGTCGGGGTCCTGGTCGTACACCAGCCGGAAGATGATGCCGGCGGCCAGCATCGAGATCGCCATCGGCATGAAGACGACCAGCTTGAACGCCGTGCCCCAGCGCACCCGTTCGGTCAGCACCGCGAAGATCAGACCGAGCGCGGTGGAGACGGTCGGCGCGAACACCACCCAGATGATGTTGTTCTTCAGGGCGGTGCGGATGCCGTCGTCGGTGAACAGCGCCTTGTAGTTGTCGACTCCGGCGAAGCCGTCGCCGTCGGCGTTGTAGAAGCTGCGGACGACCGAGTACCCGATCGGGTAGACCACGAGCGCGCCGAGCAGCACCAGGGCGGGCAGCAGGAAGAGAGCTGCCACGGTCCTGCGGGTGCCGGTCACGCTCTTGCGGCTCTTGGGCGCGGCGGGGCCCGGTGGGGCCCCGGCCGCCGCTGCCGACGCCATGGCCGGATCAGCTCCCGTTCCCGTACGCGGCCGCCGCGTCCTTCTCCAGCTTCGCCTGGGCGCCCGCGACGTCCTTCGGGTTCTTCAGGAAGTCCTGCAGGTCCTTCCACTCGCCCTTGCCGGGGGTGCCGCCGAAGGCCTGCGGGGCCTGGTCGGACATGTCGAAGCGGAAGTCGTCACCGGAGGCGATCAGCGCCTTGGCGATCGTCTGCTGCACCGTGTTCGGATACGCCGAGTTCGGCACGTTCTTGTTCGGGGACAGGTAGCCGCCGAGCTTCGCCTGGATCGTCGCCGCGTCCGAGGAGGCCAGGAAGGTGGCCAGCGCCTGGGCCGCCTTGGAGTCCTTCAGGATGACGGCCGCGTCACCGCCGGAGACCACCGGCGCGGAGGAGCCCACCGCCGGGAACGGGAACACCTTCGCGTCCGTGCCCACCTTCGCCTTGGTGTCCCCGATGTTGACCTGCGCGAAGTCACCCTCGTAGACCATGGCCGCCTTCGGCTGGTCGCCGCCGGTGAAGGTCTGGGTGACGGAGGCCGGGAACTCGGTCTGCAGCGCGCCGTTCGCGCCGCCCGCCACGTAGTCCTTCTTGCCCCAGATATGGGCGAGCGTGGTGAGCGCCTGCTTCACCGAGGGGTCGGTCCACTTGATCTTGTGCTGGGCGAGCTGGTCGTACTTCTCCGGGCCCGCCTGGGAGAGGTAGACGTTCTCGAACCAGTCGGTGAGGGTCCAGCCGTCGGCGCCGCCGATCGAGAACGGGGTGATCCCGGAGTCGTACACGGCCTGCGCGGTGGTCAGCAACTCCTGCCAGTTCTTGGGCTCCTTGGCGCCCGCGCCCTCGAAGGCCTTGACGTTGTACCAGATCAGCGACTTGTTGGCGGCCTTGTAGTAGACGCCGTACTGCTTGCCGTCGACCTTGCCGATGTCCTGCCAGCCCTGCGCGTAGTTCTTCTGCAGTTCCTTGACGGCGTCGGCGCCGAGCGGCTTGGCCCACTTCTTGTCCACGGCCTGCTTGATGGCGCCGGGCTGCGGCAGCAGCGCGATGTCCGGCGGCTGACCACCGGCGATCTTCGAACCGAGGAAGTTGATGATCGGGTCCTGGGCGGGTACGAACGTCACCTTGGCGCCCGTGCGCTTCTCGAACTCCGCGAGGACCTTCTTGAAGTTCTTCTGCTCGGTGCCGGTCCAGACGGCGGCGACCTCCAGGCTCGCGCCGTTCAGCTTCGGGAGGGAGACGGTGGAGCCGCTCTCGGTGGCCCCGCCGCTGCTGCCGCCGTCGTCCTTCTTGTCGTCACTGCCACTACAGGCGGTGAGCGCGAGGGCTCCCGCGAGGAGGGCGGCGATGGTGGTGACGGCCCTGTTTGTCCGGATGGTGTTGCTGTTGCTACGCATCACTGCCCCGTTCTTCGTTCTTCGTTGAACGTCCGAGCGCTGTCCCGTGCGGTCCGGTCTACGCCGGGGTACTTGAACCAGGCAAGAGCGCCACCGCTGTCAACCGGGGGATCGTGACCGGCTCGTGACCAGGCGCGTATGCGCACTACTTCGAGCTACAGCAGCGAGGGGACCTCCGCGGCCGCCACCTCTCGCGCCGCCCTCTCCACCGCGCTGGCCAGCAGGGCCAGGTCCGTGGGGCCGTTGCCCAGTTCGCGGACGGGACGGCGGGTCGGGGGGTCACCCATGCGGTGCCAGTCGAGGGGGACCACCGTGGGGCGCTGGGTGGCGGTGCGGGGGATGCGGCCGGTCACCCGGCCCCCCTGGAAGGGGGATATGCGGCCGTCGGCGCAAGCCAGCCGCCCGCGCCCGGGGGCCGGTTCGTCGGGGCCGGAGGACGGCGCGTCCAGGGTGACGCGCAGGGTGGCCCGGCGGGACGGTTCCGTCTCCGCAGTGCGGCCGCCGGGGCCGGTCGCCGCCACCAGGTGGACGCCGAGCCGCTCGCCCTCCTTGGCCACCGCCTCCAGCGCGCGTATGACCGACCCGGCGGCGGGCCGCCCCGGGGAGCCGAGCGCGGGGGAGACCAGCGCGTCGAGGTCGTCGGCGACCACCACCAGCCGGGGCAGCGGCGGCGCCGCCTCGGTCTGCTGCCGGGAGGATGCCGCCGGCCGCAGCCGCAGCGTCGAACTGGGCGGTGTCTCCAGGTCCCCGGCCCCGGACGCGGCGGGCCGCCCGGCGGGCGTGCGCTGCGCGACGATGCGGCCCGACACCGCGCGGTGCGCGTGCCACTCGGCGAAGTCGGCCCGCCCGAGCAACTCGGCCCGCCGCTTCAGTTCGGCGCTCAGGGACTGGGCGAACTCCCGCATGCGGACGGGGTCGTTGGCGGTGAGGTGGGTGGTGACGTGCGGTATGTCCGTGCAGACCCGCAGGCCCTCGCCGTGCGCGCCGCCGGCGCCGACGCCGTCCCGGCCGTCGATCAGGACGATGCCCAGCCGGTCGGGGCGCTCGGCCGCGGCGAGCGAGGCGACGACCGCGCGCAGCAGTTCCGTACGGCCGCTGCCGGCCGGCCCCTCGATCAGCAGGTGCGGTCCGTCGGCGACCAGGTCGGCGGTGAGCGGGCCGCGTGGCCCGGCACCGAGCACGGCCCAGGCCCGCCCGCCGAGCGACTCGGTGTCGTCGGCCGCGTCCGCCCAGCGCGCCATCAGGGAGGCCGGGGTGGCCCGGGCGAGGCCCAGTTCGTCCAGCAGCCGCGCCGACTGGGGCAGCGGTGCCGCCACGCGTGCGTGCCCCTCGCCGATGATGCCGTCCGTCCGCAGCGGCGCCAGCGCCCGCGCGAACCGTTCCGCCCAGGCGAGGGAGACGGCGTCGACGGCGGCGACGGTGCCGGGGCCCACCGGTCCGGCAGGCGCGGCCGGGGTGTCGGTCCGCGCGACACGCATCAGCCGCAGGGCCGTGGCGACATCGCCGCTGAGCAGCGCGACCGCCCCGCAGGCGCGGAACGTGGGCGCCGCCGAGCACGCCGCCTCGTAGGTCTCCGTCACCGGCGAGGCGGGCGAGGCCGGTGCCGTCTCGGCCAGGCACACCACGTGGATCCCGGCCCGCGGCCCCTCCAGCGCCAGCCGTGCCACCGCCTCGCGCAGCGCGGCACCCCCGGGATCGCCGTCCACGACGACCACGGTGTACGGCCCCGGGAAGCCGCCGGTCCGGTCCGCGCCGTCGTCGCCCCGCGCCCAGGAGGGGCGCCGGGCCGGGCGGCGGGGGTCGGTGGCCGGGGCCTGGGCGGACGGACCTGCCGGGCTCGCTGCCTCCGGGTGCGGGCGGTCGGCGGACGCCGTCGGTCCGGGGCGGCTTGCCGGGACCGACGGCCTCCTGCCGGCCTCCTGCCGGGCCGACGGGTCGTCCAGGCGGCGCAGGAGCTCCTCGGTGCGGGCCGCCGCCTGCTCGCGGTCGTAGGCCAGCAGCAGACGGCAGTCCTGGCCGTGCCCGGGGCGTACGTGCGGCAGCCAGCCGAGCCAGGACCACTCGGCGGTGCGCTCCTCCAGCGGGCGGGCGCGGTCCGGGCTGATCAGGACGATTTCCAGCAGGTCTGGGGAGTGCAGCGCGGCCAGCTGGGCCAGCACCGCGCGGGCCAGCCCGGACAGCCGCGCGCGCGGCCCGGCCAGGCCCAGCGCCCCGGCCTCCCGCAGGTCGGCGGTCACCGGTACGACGGGCAGCAGGCCCGAGCCGTCGGGCGCGGCCCGGTCGGCCGTGCCGAGCCGGACCGTGAGCGTCTCCGGATGCCCCGGCCCGCGTTCCCACAGCCGGGGGCCGGGGCCCAGCGCGGTCAGCAGCAGGGCCGCCGGGTCCGGCCAGGTCTCCGGCTGCTGCGGGACACCGGCCGGGGGGAGGGCGGTCTCCTCGGCGCCCTCCTCCTCGTACGCCCGCGGACCGGCCGACGGTTCGCCGCGTCCGCCGGTCAGCCGCCGCGCCCACGCGCCGAGACCTCCCCGCTTGCGGACGCCGGGCGGGACCTCGGTGCCGCGCAGGGGGGTGCCTTTGCGTGCCCCGGGGGGCGGGTCCTGTGCGGCGGCATCGCCGGCCGTGCCCTGCGCCGCGAAGGTCCCGCCCACACCGCCGACGCCGAAGGGACCGGCGTGCGTGGCCTCGCCGTCCCGGCCCTCGATCGCGGGCGCCCCGCCCTGTCCCGGGACGACCGGCTCAAGGGGCCGCTGTCCCTGGGCGCCCGAGGCTCCCCAGTCCGCCGGGCCGTAGGCATGGTGCGTGGCCCCCGAGGACGGCCCGGTGTGTTCCACGCGCGCGTGAGCCGCCGTACCCCCGGGGGCGACCCGCACGCAGCCCTCCCCGTCGGGCACCGTCTCCACTCGCGCCCCGGCTCCCCCGGACGGAGTAAGCCGCAGGGCCGATTCGCCGATCCTCAGCAGCGCTCCCGGAGACAGCCGCACCGGCCGGTCGCCCACGGGCGCGCCGTCCAGCGCGGTGCCGTTGGTGGAGCCCAGGTCGGCGACCGAGACGCGGCCGTCGGCGGCGACCGTGACCGCGCAGTGCAGGCGGGAGACGTCGGGGTCGTCGAGGGGGACGTCGGCGTCGGCGGAGCGGCCTATGGTGACCTGGCCGCCGTGCAGCAGGTGGACTCCGCCCGCGTCCGGGCCCGCGACCACGTGCAACTGGGTCGGGGCGTCGTCGAGTTCCGGGCGCGATTCGGGTTCGGCGGGGGCGCCCAGGGACAGCACGGCGCCGTCGACCAGCGGGGGCTCGCCCAGAGTGCTGCGGCCGGCGTCCAGCCGCTCCGCTCCGGCGTACAGCACCACCGGGGCGCTGCCGGCCTCCCGGCCCCCGTCGCCCGCGACCGCCGAGGCCAGCGCCGACGCCACCGCGGCCAGTGCCGTGCCCGCGGGCGCCGTGACCAGCACGTCGCGGCTCGCGGCGCGGCCCCGCTGCGGGGACGGGCCCAGCGGATCTACGACGGTCAGCCGGATCTGCATCGCCGTCAGCGGTCCCTTCTGCGCGGGCGGCGCGGACTTCCCCCACCCCACACGAGCACGTCGGCCAGTACTGCAGGCATCCTCGCACCTGCCACTGACAACGCGCCCGCATCCCGGCACCAAGTGATCTTGATTGGTCACCTCTGCCCCTAAAAATGCCTGACCAGTAACGTGCCGGCGATCACTTGAGATCGGTCACGTCCGGACCGGGCAACCAGCGGACCGAGGCGAGCGTCTTTCCTTCGAACATGCTCGGGAACGCTTACGTAGTGCCTTCGGGGACGGCACTACAGTGGGTCGGTACCAGGTAAGCAAGCAGCAGGGAGCGCATGACGTGCGGCCGGTAGGCAGCAAGTACCTGCTCGAGGAGCCGCTCGGACGCGGCGCCACGGGCACCGTCTGGCGAGCCCGCCAGCGTGAGACCGCGGGCGCCGAGGCGGCCGTGCCCGGCCAGCCCGGTGAGACCGTCGCGATCAAGGTCCTCAAGGAGGAGCTGGCCGGCGACCCCGACGTCGTCATGCGGTTCCTCAGGGAGCGGTCCGTCCTGCTCCGGCTCACCCACCCGAACATCGTGCGGGTGCGCGACCTGGTGGTCGAGGGCGATCTGCTGGCGCTGGTCATGGACCTCGTCGAAGGCCCCGACCTGCACCGCTACCTGCGCGAGAACGGCCCCTTCACACCCGTCGCCGCCGCGCTGCTGACCGCGCAGATCGCCGACGCGCTCGCCGCCAGCCACGCCGACGGGGTCGTCCACCGCGACCTCAAGCCCGCCAACGTGCTGCTCCAGCAGTACGAAGGACAGATGCACCCGCTGCTGACCGACTTCGGCATCGCCCGCCTGGCCGACTCCCCGGGCCTGACCCGCACCCACGAGTTCGTCGGCACGCCCGCGTACGTCGCCCCCGAGAGCGCCGAGGGCCGCCCGCAGACCTCCGCCGTCGACATCTACGGCGCCGGCATCCTGCTCTACGAGCTGGTCACCGGCCACCCGCCGTTCTCCGGCGGCTCCGCCCTGGAGGTCCTGCACCAGCACCTCAGCGCCGAGCCGCGCCGCCCGTCCACGGTCCCCGACCCGCTCTGGACGGTCATAGAACGCTGCCTGCGCAAGAACCCGGACGAACGGCCCAGCGCCGAGAACCTCGCGCGCGGCCTGCGCGTCGTCGCCGAGGGCATCGGCGTGCACGCCAACAGCGCGCAGATCGCCGCCGCCGAGGGCGTCGGGGCCCTGCTCGTCCCCGACCCGGCACCGGCCGCCGTACCGGGCGCGCCCGGGGCCGCCGACCCCACGCAGGTGCTGCCCACGGGCTCGGCGCCCGGAGCGTACGACCCGAACGCGGCGACCAGCGTCCTGCCCCACACCGGCGGCCCGGCGGGCGCGGCCGACCCCACCGCCGTCCTGCCGAACACCGGGGCCGCCGACCCGACCGCCGTCATGCCGCCGGTGCCGCCCGGCCAGCAGCCGCCCGAGCAGCCGCACCCCTGGCAGACCCAGCTGCGCGCCGCCCGTGACCGCAACGAGCAGACGCAGGTCCAGTACCTGGACCCGAACGAGGACCCGCTGCGCCGCCGCCCGCAGCGCCAGGTGGCCCGGCCGCAGCAGCAGCCGCGCCAGCAGCAGCCCCGTCAGCAGCAGCCGCAGCAGCGCCCGGCCCGGCAGCGTCCGCAGCAGGGGCCGCCGCCCGGGTACGGCCATCCGCAGCAGCAACAGCCGCAGCAGTACGCCCCGCCGCAGCACCAGCAGCCGCAGCGGTACGCGCCGCCCGCCCCGGCACAGCCCCAGCGGCCCGCGCGGGAGCCGCGGCAGCGCAGCGCCAACCCGATGAAGATCCCCGGGCTCGGCTGCCTCAAGGGGTGCCTGTTCACGATCGTCATCCTGTTCGTCGCGGGCTGGCTGATCTGGGAGCTCAGCCCCCTGCAGGACTGGATCGGGACGGGCCGGGGCTACTGGCAGGAGCTGAGCCACTGGGTCGGCACGGCGAGCAAGTGGGTCAAGGAGCTCGGGGGCGGTTCCGCCGGTAACTGAGCGCCGGACCGATCGCCGGGTGGGTCGTCATGTTGGGGATTTGTCGACATCTGGCGGGTGATTTCCGTCTCCGCGGTGAAGGTTGGCTCCCCGGACGCGTAGTTTTAACGACAACACGCGTCTGTAGGAGCAGCCTTGGCACGGAAGATCGGCAGCCGGTACACCGCCCACCAGATCCTGGGGCGGGGCAGCGCCGGCACGGTGTGGCTGGGTGAGGGTCCGGACGGGCCCGTCGCCATCAAGCTGCTGCGCGAGGATCTCGCGTCCGACCAGGAACTCGTCGGCCGCTTCGTCCAGGAGCGCACGGCCCTGCTCGGCCTGGAGCACCCGAACGTCGTGTCGGTGCGCGACCTCGTGGTCGACGGCAACGACCTCGCGCTCGTCATGGACCTGGTCCGGGGCACGGACCTGCGCACCCGGCTGGAGCGTGAGCGGCGGCTGGCGCCCGAAGCGGCCGTGGCCATCGTGGCCGACGTCGCGGACGGGCTGGCCGCGGCGCACGCGGCCGGGATCGTGCACCGGGACGTCAAGCCGGAGAACGTGCTGCTGGACATGCAGGGGCCGCTCGGCCCCGGCGGTGCGCATCCGGCGCTGCTGACGGACTTCGGCGTGGCCAAGCTGATCGACTCGCCGAAGCGGAGCCGGGCCACGAAGATCATCGGGACGCCGGACTATCTGGCCCCGGAGATCGTGGAGGGCCTGCCGCCGCGCGCCTCGGTCGACATCTACGCCCTCGCGACGGTGCTGTACGAGCTGCTGGCGGGCTTCACCCCCTTCGGGGGCGGACATCCCGGGGCCGTACTGCGACGGCACGTGACCGAGACGGTCGTCCCGCTGCCCGGGATCCCCGAGGAGCTGTGGCAGCTGCTCGTGCAGTGCCTGGCCAAGGCGCCGGCCTCGCGGCTGCGGGCCTCGGAGCTGGCGGCCCGGCTGCGGGAGCAGCTTCCGGTGCTGGCCGGGATGCCGCCGCTGGAGGTGGACGAGCCGGACGCGGAGCCGGCCGAGGACGCGGAGGACGAGCCGTCGGCGCCGGTGGCGGCCGGGAACGGGGAGCACGTGCGGCGGCGGGGGGCGGTGTCGCTGGTCCCCGGGGCCAAGCCGGACTCCAACCGGGACACGCACACGTCGATGCGGGTGCCGGGGCCCGACGAGCTGGCCGGGGGTGCGCGGGGGACGGCCCGGGCGCCGCGCGCGGCCGGGGCCCCCAGGCCCGGGTCGGCGCGGCATCGTGCCGCTGCGCGGCGGCGGAAGGTGACGCTGGGGGTCGTGGGGGTGGCGGTCGCGGCGGCGGTCGGGGTCGGGGCGTGGCTGGCGACGTCGGGGGACGACGCGGGGGCGACTCCGCGCGAGACCCACAGCTCGGGCACGCCCTGACGCGTGACCCGGGGCGCCGCCAGGAGCCCCGCTGCCGGCTGGACCCCGCTCGCCCACCGAACCGGTGGACCAAGAAGTGAGCCCACCCGGGGGCTCCGCCCCAGGCCCCGGCGGGGACCGCGTCGCCTGCACCCCTCGCGGGGCTCCGCCCCTGCGCCCTCGGCACTCCCCCGTTGGCGGAGCCGTTACGCTGGAGGCGTGGCAGTCGTCGATGTATCCGAAGAGCTCAAGTCCCTCTCCTCGACCATGGAGTCGATCGAGGCCGTTCTGGACCTCGACAAGCTGAGGGCAGACATCGCCGTGCTCGAGGAGCAGGCGGCCGCGCCGTCCCTGTGGGACAACCCGGACGAGGCGCAGAAGATCACCAGCAAGCTCTCCCACCTCCAGGCCGAGGTCAGGAAGGCGGAGGCGCTGCGCGGGCGGATCGACGATCTCGCCGTGCTGTTCGAGATGGCCGAGGAGGAGGACGACCCGGACACCCGCGCCGAGGCCGAGTCCGAGCTCGCCGCCGTCAAGAAGGCGCTGGACGAGATGGAGGTCCGGACGCTGCTCAGCGGTGAGTACGACTCCCGTGAGGCGCTGGTCAACATCCGCGCCGAGGCCGGTGGCGTGGACGCCGCCGACTTCGCCGAGAAGCTCCAGCGCATGTACCTGCGCTGGGCCGAGCAGCGTGGGTACAAGACCGAGGTCTACGAGACGTCGTACGCCGAAGAGGCGGGCATCAAGTCCACCACCTTCGCCGTGCAGGTTCCCTACGCCTACGGCACCCTCTCCGTCGAGCAGGGCACGCACCGGCTCGTGCGCATCTCGCCCTACGACAACCAGGGGCGCCGCCAGACCTCCTTCGCGGGTGTGGAAGTGCTTCCCGTCGTCGAGCAGTCCGACCACGTCGAGATCGACGAGTCCGAGCTGCGGATCGACGTCTACCGGTCCTCCGGGCCCGGCGGTCAGGGCGTCAACACCACCGACTCCGCCGTCCGCATCACACACCTCCCCACCGGCATCGTCGTCTCCTGCCAGAACGAGCGGTCGCAGATCCAGAACAAGGCCACCGCGATGAACGTCCTCCAGGCCAAGCTGCTCGAGCGGCGCCGGCAGGAGGAGCAGGCCAAGATGGACGCCCTCAAGGGCGACGGCGGCAACTCCTGGGGCAACCAGATGCGGTCGTACGTGCTGCACCCGTACCAGATGGTCAAGGACCTGCGGACGGACTACGAGGTCGGCAACCCGGAGGCCGTGTTCAACGGTGAGATCGACGGGTTCCTCGAGGCCGGCATTCGCTGGCGCAAGCAGCAAGAGAAGTAACTTTGTCGACATGACAACTGCCGCCCACGAGGCGGCAGTTGCTGTTTTGTCTGGGTTATACATCACACTCACACGCTGCAACTCCCGGCATACAACCCACCATGGGACATTGCGTACGCAACGGCCTTGACGTTGCTTTGAAAAATGGGAAGGGTGAAGCGTGGCATGCGTAATCTCTGGGGCGCATGTGAACCGGGGGGCTACACCACAGCTGTCTCCGTCGATCACGGCCCCGAGCGCCGCCTCATGACGATCAGCTACTGGGGGTAGCAACCATATGACCAAGAAGACGCGGATCCGGATCGCGCGGATCGCCGCCGGTGCCGTGATCGCCGCCGGTGCCTCGCTGACCGCCGCGGGCGCCGCCTCCGCCACGGAGTCCGACGACTGCGTGCTCGGCGTTCTGTGCGCCGACGAGAGCCCGACCCCGGACCCGACCGACCCGGCGACGACGCCGCCGGTCCCGACCCAGCTCCCGACCGACCCGGCCACGCCGACGGTGATTCCGACCGACGAACCGACGGACCCGACCGAGGAGCCGACCGAGCCCACCGAGGACCCGGACCCGACGACGGCTCAGCCCTCCGACCCCACCGCCACCTCGGACCCCACCCAGGGCGGCGGCAGCGGCCACGGCGGCAACAACGCCGACCCGGACGGCGGCTCCGGCACCTCCGCCCAGGAGGAGGGCTCCTCCACCCTCACCGACACCGGCTCGGACACCGCGTCCTCCGGTGCCCAGGCCCAGGGCAGCGGTGACGAGCTCGCCGAGACCGGTGCCGGCCAGACCGCGTTCCTGATCGTCGGCGCCGCCACCATGATCGCCGGTGGCGTCGGCTTCCGCGTCCTGCCGCGCCTCGTGGGCGGCCGGGGCGGTGCGGCTGCCTGACGGTAGCCGTATGAGTGCCGAGCGTACTCATCCCGTACGCTGAAGGGCCCGGAGCGTGTCGCTCCGGGCCCTTCAGGCGTACTCGGCAGGCCTTACGCGGTCTGGTGCGCCAGCAGCGCCACCGCGGCGATCAGCACCGCCAGCAGCGCGATCAGCGCCATCGGGTTCAGTCCCGCGAAGAAGTTGTCCTGCTGCAGTCGCTCGCGGTTGGCGCGGCACACAGGGCACCGGCCCTCGTTCACGGGCGCCGCGCAGTTCGCGCACACCAACCGGTCGTACGTCATGCGCTCGCCCTCCTTGCACCGGCCATCACGAGTACAACGTCTGCGGAACCGAGAACGTTCCCCCTCCACTGTGCCAGGTTCCGGCGATTCCTGCGGGGCCGGAGCGAAGGCCCGGCTGATGACCCGGGGAAACATCACCCGGCACAAAAAGGCACAAGCCTCTCACAACCTCGACCGGCGACTGCGCTTCCACACCCGGTTCGCGTATGGTCACGCTCATCTACCCCCGGCGACCCGTGGTGCATCCGTGATCCGATTCGACAACGTCTCCAAGGTCTACCCCAAGCAGACCCGCCCCGCCCTCAGGGATGTCTCTCTCGAGGTGGAGAAGGGCGAGTTCGTGTTCCTCGTGGGGTCCTCCGGCTCCGGAAAGTCCACCTTCCTGCGGCTGATCCTCCGCGAGGAGCGGGCCAGTCACGGCCAGGTGCACGTCCTGGGCAAGGACCTCGCGCGCCTCTCCAACTGGAAGGTCCCGCACATGCGGCGCCAGTTGGGGACGGTGTTCCAGGACTTCCGGCTCCTGCCGAACAAGACGGTCGCGGAGAACGTGGCCTTCGCGCAGGAGGTCATCGGCAAGTCGCGCGGCGAGATCCGCAAGTCCGTGCCGCAGGTGCTCGACCTGGTCGGGCTCGGCGGCAAGGAGGACCGCATGCCGGGTGAGCTGTCCGGCGGTGAGCAGCAGCGCGTGGCCATCGCCCGGGCCTTCGTCAACCGGCCCAAGCTGCTGATCGCCGACGAGCCCACCGGCAACCTCGACCCGCAGACCTCCGTCGGCATCATGAAGCTGCTCGACCGGATCAACCGCACCGGCACGACCGTCCTGATGGCCACGCACGACCAGAACATCGTGGACCAGATGCGCAAGCGCGTCATCGAGCTGGAGAAGGGCCGCCTCGTCCGCGACCAGGCACGCGGCGTCTACGGCTACCAGCACTGACGATCCCCAGGGTCCTGGATCCACGGAAAGGCTTAACCAGACGCCATGCGCGCCCAGTTCGTACTGTCGGAGATCGGTGTGGGTCTCCGCCGCAACCTCACGATGACCTTCGCCGTCATCGTCTCCGTCGCCCTGTCCCTGGCCCTGTTCGGCGGCTCGCTGCTGATGAGCGACCAGGTCAGCACCATGAAGGGCTACTGGTACGACAAGGTCAACGTCTCGATCTTCCTCTGCAACAAGAGCGACGCCGAGTCCGACCCCAACTGCGCCAAGGGCGCGGTGACCGAGGACCAGAAGAAGCAGATCCTCGCCGACCTGAAGAAGATGTCGGTCGTCGAGACGGTGACGTACGAGTCGCAGGACCAGGCCTACAAGCACTACAAGGAGCAGTTCGGCGACTCCCCGCTGGCCAGTTCGCTCACCCCGGACCAGATGCAGGAGTCGTACCGGATCAAGCTCAAGGACCCGCAGAAGTACCAGGTCATCGCGACCGCCTTCGACGGGCGCGAGGGCGTGCAGTCGGTGCAGGATCAAAAGGGCATTCTGGATAATCTGTTCGGGCTGCTGAACGGCATGAACTGGGCCGCCCGGATGGTGATGGCGCTGATGCTGGTGGTCGCGCTGATGCTGATCGTCAACACCGTGCGCGTGTCCGCGTTCAGCCGTCGCCGTGAGACCGGGATCATGCGGCTCGTCGGCGCCTCCGGCTTCTACATCCAGGCGCCGTTCATCGCCGAGGCCGCGGTCGCCGGACTGATCGGCGGCACGGTGGCCTGCGGGTTCCTGGTCGTCGCCCGGTACTTCATCATCGACCACGGCCTGGCCCTGTCGCAGAAGCTGAACCTGATCAACTTCATCGGCTGGGACGCCGTACTGACGAAACTCCCGCTCATTCTCGCCACGAGCCTGCTGATGCCGTCGCTGGCCGCGTTCTTCGCGCTGCGCAAGTACCTGAAGGTGTGACGTACACCAAGAGGGCCGTGCGGTCAACGGACCGTACGGCCCTTCGCGTTGTCCTAGACTCACCCGCATGTCAGGCCGCGACCTGTTCTGCCAGCCCCGCCGCATCGGCCGCGGGGCCGCCCTGACATTGGTCTTCGCCGGTGTGCTGGTCGCCGGCGCCGCCACCGGCGCCCTCTCCGACGGCGATCACTCCGGCCGCAGGTCCGCACAGGGCACGGCCCGTACGGCCATCCACCACGAGGATGTCCAGAAAGCCGCCGCCGAGGCCATGGCCGACGGCAAGTCCCCCATGGAGGCCGCCGAGCGGGCCGTCAGCCGCAGCGGGGACCGCTGGGGCGCCGTCTACTCGGAGGGCGAGTACGAGGAGTTCCGGGAAGCCCTCGACGGCGAGTACACCGGCGTCGGCCTGTGGGCGCGACGCGAGCGCGACGGGCGGATCGAGATCACCAAGGTCCAGTCGGGTTCGCCCGCGGCCGCCGCCGGGATCCGCAAGGGCGACCGGCTGTGCAGCGTCGACGGGCGGAAGGTCGACGGGCGTCCGGTCACCGAGGTGGTCTCCTTGCTGCGCGGCGACGCCCAGGACGCGCCGGCCGGCACCACCGTCCGGCTCGGCCTGGAGCGCGGCGCACGCGCGTGGAGCGAGACACTGCGCCGGGCCCGCCTCTCCACCGACTCCGTCACCGTCCGCCGGCTCGCCGACGGAGCCACCGTCATCAGGATCGCCGCCTTCACCAAGGGCTCCGGCGACGCCGTTCGTACCGCCGTGCGTCAGGCCCCGGCCGACGGCGGGATCATCCTCGACCTGCGCGGCAACTCCGGCGGCCTGGTCGCCGAGGCCGTCACCGCGGCCTCCGCGTTCCTCGACGGCGGCCTGGTCGCCACCTACGACGTCGACGGTGAGCAGCGCGCCCTGCATGCCGAGCCCGGCGGCGGCACCGCCCGGCCCCTGGTCGCCCTCGTCGACGGCGGCACGATGAGCGCGGCCGAGATGCTCACCGGCGCCCTCCAGGACCGCGGCCGCGCGGTCGTCATCGGCTCCCGCACCTTCGGCAAGGGCTCGGTCCAGATGCCGAGCGAGCTGCCCGACGGCTCCGTCGCCGAGCTGACCGTCGGCCACTACCGCACCCCCTCCGGCCGCGCCGTCGACGGCCGGGGTGTCACGCCCGACCTGGAGGCGGGGCAGGACGCGGTCCAGCGCGCGGAGACGGTGCTCAGCGGCCTGGGCGACCCGTCGTAAACCGCTTCCCGCGGACCCCCTCCGTAGTGCGAAAATGGACGGCACTATGGCTAAGGAAAAAGGGCGCAAGCTGATCGCGCAGAACAAGAAGGCGCGGCACGACTACCTCATCATCGACACCTACGAGGCCGGTCTGGTGCTCATGGGGACAGAGGTGAAGTCGCTGCGCCAGGGACGGGCCTCGCTGGTCGACGGCTTCGTGCAGCTGGACGGTCACGAGGCGTGGCTGCACAACGTGCACGTGCCCGAGTACAGCCAGGGCACCTGGACCAACCACAGCGCCCGCCGCAAGCGCAAGCTCCTGCTGCACCGGGAGGAGATCGAGAAGCTGGAGTCCAAGTCCCAGGAGACGGGTCACACGATCGTGCCCCTCTCGCTGTACTTCAAGGACGGCCGCGCCAAGATCGAGATCGCGCTGGCGAAGGGCAAGAAGGAGTACGACAAGCGGCAGACCCTGCGGGAGAAGCAGGACCGGCGGGAGACGGACCGCGCGATGGCGGCGGTGCGGCGCAAGCAGCGCGGCTAGGACAGGCCCGGGCCGCCGGCCGGGCGGGAATAGGCTGGCATCGACCCGCGTTGGTCACGTACGATGGCACCTGCACCGCACAGCAGGTGCGCAGATTGAAAAATCAACATGGGGATGATCGGTTTCGACAGCGGATGTCGAAGCAGGGGAAGCGTGTCGAGGAAGCGGCCATGATCTCGTAAACCACAGGCCGAAAACAATAATCGCCAACACCAAGCGCGATTCCTCCCACTTCGCTCTCGCTGCCTGATAAGCAGCTAGCGAAGCTCTCACGGGAGTGTCAGCCCGGGGCTGTTCCCGACCCGGATCCTGGCATCAGCTAGGGGACTAAACCTCGATCCCGGTCACGGGGTGAAGAGGGAAACCAAACAGTGACTGAGCCCGTCGGAGACTTGTCCGCGTGATCTCCGGGGCCGAGAAAAGCGAAGCGGACTGCACACGGAGAAGCCCTGGTTCCACACCGTTGGACGCGGGTTCGATTCCCGCCATCTCCACTTCATCCCATGTGGGCAAGGCCTCGTCGCGTTCGTGCGGCGGGGCCTTCGTCGTACGGGGTTGTGGTACTCCATGAGGTCCGGCCCGTCCGAGGATTTCACGACCAGGGGCGCCGTCTTCTGGATCTGCTCTCAGCCCTTCTCCTCGGACTTCACCCTTACGCCCGGGTGCGTGGCCGCGAACTCCCTGACGGCCTCGTTCCAGGCCTGGCCCATCGCGCTGTCGGGCGCCTGGTAGTGCCGGAGCCGGAGCGTCCTGCCGTCGGGCGCACCGCTGTCCGAGTCGCCGCAGGACGTCAGGAGCAGTGATCCGGAGAGGATCACCGCCGCGGCCGCCACACGCCGTCGTGCCCACGTCCAGTGCCTCCAGGGAAGTCGGAGTCGCATGGTTCTCGGGGGGTCACGCAGCGCTGATCGAATCGATTCAATACGTGACGCCGAAGCGCGTCGACGGGGAAAGCGGGTGAGGGCTTTGAGCGCGTCAATGGGTCTGACGGGAATTGCGGCAAGCGGTTCGACGGAGTGACCAGGACCAACGGACGCCGTTCGCGGCGGAGTTGATCAGCAGGGCCGTGCCGGCCGCCGCGACCGGCGCCGCGAAGGCGGTCGCGGGTGAGGTGTGCTCCGCGGCCCAGCCGCCGGCCGCCGAGCCGCCGGCTATGCCGGTGAGCAGGGCGGTGACGACGAGGCTCATGCCCTCGTTGAGGCGGTCCTCGGGGGTACGGTCCTGGACCAGCGTCATCGCGGTCACCATCGTCGGAGCGGTCGCCATGCCCGCCGCGAGCAGGGCCGCCGCCAGCGCCCAGAGGGATCCTGCCGTACATGCGGCGAGCAGCGGCAGGGACATCAGCGCGGCCATGGCCAGCAGGCACCACGGCAGCCGGCGGTCCGCAGGCCCGTCCGGCTTCCGCGCCCCGTACAGCAGGCCCGCCGCGCACGATCCCGCCGCCTGGAGCGCGAGGACGGCTCCGGCCGCCGAACGGTGGCCCTGCGCGTCGGCGTACGCGATCGTGACGACCTCCATCGAGCCGAACACCGCGCCGGTGGCGACGAAGCAGGCCAGCAGCGGCGGAATGCCGCGGGTACGCAGCGGCGAAGCGGCCTTCGAACGCGCCCGGGGCGGCGGCTCGGTCGCCCGCTGCGCGGTGAACAGCAGCATCCCGGCGAGCAGCAGCCCCGCACCGGCCAGCGTGCCCGCCTCCGGGAAGAGTGTGCCGGTCAGGAAGGACGCCAGGACCGGGCCGAGCATGAAGCACAGCTCGTCGGCGGCCTGCTCGAAGGAGTTCGCGGTGTGCAGGGCGGCCGGGTCGTCCCGCAACAGGTGGGCCCAGCGGGCCCGGGACATGCCGCCGATGTTGGGAGTGGTCGCGGTGGCGGCGTACGCGGCGAACAGGGTCCAGTCCGGGGCGCCCAGGCGCACGCACAGCAGCAGGGCGAGGCCGCCCAGCACGGCGGTCACCGTGGCCGGTACGGCGACCCGGGCCTGCCCGTACCGGTCGACGAGCCGGGCGACCCAGGGTCCGGCCAGCGCCGTCGCCGCCAGGCCGGTCGCGGTGACGGCGCCGGCAAGCGCGTACGAGCCCCGCGACCCGGCGATCATGACGACCGCGCTCACGCCGAACATGCCCACCGGCAGGCGGGCGATCAGGTTGCCGGCGGTGAAGGCGCGGGTGCCGGGGCGGGCGAAGAGACGACGGTAGGGGCCGAGTCGAGCGGACGCGGGAGCTTCTTCAACGGTTGGCTGCGGCATGGCCCTACCGTCACCCGAAGTGGATCAAGGGGTCCAACACCTTCTCCGTACCGATTCACGCACCGCCGTTGTAAGTTCACACGGTGCCCACTCCCGCCCACCTCGACCCCCGTCTCCTCCGCGCATTCGTCACCGTCGCCGAGGAACTGCACTTCACCCGCGCCGCGGCCCGCCTGTACGTCGCCCAGCAGGCCCTCAGCCGGGACGTGCGGCGGCTGGAGCGGGAGCTGGGCGCCGAGCTGCTCGTCCGGACCACCCGGCAGGTCGCGCTGAGCGCCGACGGCGAGCGCCTGCTGCCGCACGCCCGCCGCGTCCTCGCCGCACAGGACGACCTGCTCGCCGCCTTCGGGCAAGCCCGCCCCCTCCTGGTCGACCTCAACTCCCCGGGTCTGGTCACCGGCCGCCGCGTGCTCCACCGGGCCCGGGAACTCGCCCCCGACTGCGAGCTGATGGCCCGCTACGAGAGCGGACTCACGGGAGCGGCGGCCGAACTGCTCGCCGGGCGCCTGGACGCGTCGTTCGGCAGGTTCGCGGGGCTGGACCCGGCGCTGCGGGCCGGGCTGGAGCACCAGCTCGTGCGGTACGAGCCGATGGCGCTCGTGCTGCCCGAGGACCACCGGCTGGCGTCGCTGGAGGCGGTGCCGCTGGACGCGCTGGCGGGCGAGACCGTGTACGCCGGTGCGGGAAACCCGCGCACGCCGGAGTGGACCGACCTCGCGCACCGCCTCTTCGACGGACGCGGCATCGAGGTCGCGCCACCCGCGCCGCTGGCCGTGGGGGTGGAGGAGTTCGAGCGGCTCATGGCCAAGACCGGGAACCCGGTCCTCGCGGTGACCGACTTCCCGGCGCTGCCGCGGACGGTGGTGCGGCCGCTCGTCGATCCCGTCCCGCTGTCACCCGTGTCGCTGGTGTGGCGCAGCGGACTGGCGCACCCCGCGTTCGACGCGGTTCGGCGAGCCGCGGCGGAACTCGCCGTGGAACAGGGGTGGTTGCGCCGACCCGAAAGGGCATGGATTCCCGCCATCGATGACTCGGTCAATTCTGTTCACCATTGAAACTTCGGAAGTTCCGAACCCGCGCGGGCGCTACGTCCGGGGCCGCCGAGCACGGTGAGACAGAGGGGGACGGACGCTTTGCAGGGCCAACGCGCCTTGTCTCTGCGCGTGTTGCAATGTCACAGGACTGCTGCGATGGCGGATCGGAGCAGTTCGCTCTGGTGTGCCCACCGGAGACCTCGATACCGTATCGGCTGCTTCACAGACCCCGAACGCCCCACCAGGAGCCCACCGTGACCCCCCGCCCCCGCCTGCTCACGACAGCCGCCGCCGGTGCGATGGCCGTGCTTCTCCTTGCTGGTTGCGGTGGGGGTGGGGGCGGCGGCTCGAAGCCGAACGACAAGATCGCGGGGGCGGATACGGGGGGCTCGGCGTCGGCTTCGCCGAGTGCGAGCGGGAGGGCTGAGGAGGGGCGGCCGAAGATCGAGTTGCCGTCCGACTTGTCGTACACCTTTGACTGGCCTCAGGCGGGTGAAAAGGACAAGGACGCGGTTCTGGCGGACAGCGAGCAGTCCATCAAGGCGGTGGACCTCGCGATCGTGAAGCAGGATCCGCTCGACAAGGCGTACCGGTTCTACTACGAGGGTGAGGCAGCGGCCCAGACGCAGCAGTTCATCCAGGCGTACGTCAAGGCGAAGGCTCGGACGACTGGTAGCTACCGCTATTACGACCCGGTCGTGAACGTCAGTGGTTCCAGCAGTGCGTCACTCGTGTACTGCGAGGACCAGAGCAAGGCCTATGACCTCTACTTGAAGAGCAAGAAGGTCGACAAGACACCGGTCACCAAGAACAGCTATGTCCTGTATAGCACCCAGCTTCACAAGAACGACAAGGGCGTCTGGGTCGTCGAGAAGCTTCTTTCAGTGAGGGGGAGCTCCAAGTGTCAGCCCTGATTGCCAGTTCACGATCGCTCATCGTGTTGTCGCTGGTCGGCTCAATCCTTACGGGCGCCGCGCCTGCCATGGCTGACAACAAGATCGGCGGCGGCGCGCAGACTCCTCCTCCGCCCGGTCAAAAGACCTCAGGCGGAGTCAACGACAGCACCCTGAACTCGACCGTCGGCGTCATTGTCTACGACCGCTCCAAGAACGGCTCCGGCGACTCGGTGGGCCCAGTCACCTCCAGCACCTCCTGGACCCCGCCGGCCTGCTGGTACGCGCCGAAGTACACCCCTGCCCAGCTCAAGGCATACCTGGAGCCGATCTGGGAGGCGGATTCCACCGGTGCCCAGTGGGACGCCGAGCAGCGGGACCGGTACGTAAACGGTCACCCGTACAAGGACTTCAACGAGGACAAGGCCGGCGAGGGCTATTGGTGGAGCTCCTACGTCAACGAGGACTTCCCGCCCGGCTGGGACAAGTGCGACAAACCCATCTTCTGGGTCGACAAGGGTGACCCCCCGCCGGCGAACATCGAGAACGCCGTCACCCCGAAGATCCTCGCCGAACTCGCCTACAAGGAGATCCGCGTCCCCGGCACGAAGGTGACGCTGGCACCCGCCGACAAGACGAAGGTCAACCTCCCGACCTGGGCCTGGCTCGACGGAGCCAAGTTCAAGCCGGTCTCCGTCACTGCCTCGATCCCGGTGCTAGGCATCTCCGCGACGACCACCGCCGAACCGGTCTCCCTCAAGATCGACCCTGGCACGACGGACGCGACGACCTATCCGGCGTCCGGCGTCTGCGAGATCAAGAACGGTTCCATCGGCGAGCCCTACGCCAAGGGCAGGTCCGACGAGACCCCACCCTGCGGAGTGAAGTACCTGCGTTCCTCGGGCACCGGCTCCTACCCGCTCAAGGCCACCATCACCTGGAAGATCCACTGGACGGGCACGGGCAACACAGGCGGCAACCTGCCCGACGGAACCTTCGGCGCAACCCAGGATGTCGTGGTGCAGGAGATCCAGGCGGTCAATCGCTGAGCCGGGGCGCGCTGCCCTCAGGGCGGGCCCTGCCGTGGGCTGCGTTGCGGGCCCGGGTCATGGGGAAGCCGATGCCCAGGACCGGCGAGCCCGGTGCGGTGCGCTGTGTGCCGGTTCGTGGTGATCCTTCTCCAGTACTCCCCGTCCTGGCGGGAACTCCCGGGCCGACCGGCCCGCTGGGGCAAGCTGGTGACCCTGTCCAACAAGCGCGCGGTCACCGTCTACCTGTGGCACAACATGCTGATCACGGCGACGGTGCCGGTCATCGGCCAGGCGTACGACCTCCCGTTCATGCGGAGCGACCACGCGGTGGCGGTGCTGGACGCCACGTAATGCTCTGGATGTTCCTCCTGGTCTGGCCGTTGATCGGCCTGACGATCGTCGCCTTCGGCTGGGTCGAGGACATCGCGGCGAAGCGGAGCCCGAGGTTGTGGCCGAACGGTGCGCGGCGGGCGGGATGTCGGCGAAGGCCCTGACACGGGGCGGCAGTTGGCGTGCGCGGGAATGGGAACGCGCTTGCGTGTGGCGGGCGGGGTGGTGAATGTTGGGGACGTGTGGGGCGGGTGATGCACGGCATCCGCTGTCCGCCCGCCGACGCGACCCAAGGAGTGACAACCGCAGATGACGCAGCCTCCCGGCTGGCCGCCGCAGGGCGGTTACGGAGCCCCGCAGCAGCCGCAGCAGCCGCCGTACCCGGGCCCGTACGCGCCGCAGCCCCCCGCCCAGGCCCCCGGGCAGGTCCCCGGGCAGGTCCCCAACCCGTACGCGGCCCAGCCCGCGTACGGCGGGGGCCAGTACGGCGCGTACCCGCCCCCACCGCCGGAGAGCGGCGGCCGCAACAAGCGAAAGCCGGCCCTCGTCGTGGCCGGCGCCGTCGCGGCCGTGGCGCTGATCGGCGGCGGCATCTACCTCGCCACGAGCGATGGCGGCAGCAACGGCAACAACAAGCCGCTGGCCCACGTGAGCGAGTCCGTCGACCCCAGCGCGTCCTCGTCACCCACGGACGCCACGGAGGGCCCGGAGGACCCGAGCGAGGAGGAGTCCTCCCCCGCATCCGACGACGCAACCGCCACGGCCCCCGCCACGGGCTTCCAGGGACAGTGGCAGGACGACGACAACAAGACCCTCACCATCGGCGAGGAGTACACGGCCGGGGACTACAAGGGCAAACACCCCCTCTCCTACATCGACGCCGGCGGCAAGGGCATCCTCACCGGCCTGGGCGTGGACCGCGGCGACGGCACCTTCCGCCTCGTCCTCAGCCCGATGAGCACCAAGAGCGCCAAGGAGGACGACTACGTCGCGGCGACGCTGACGCGGTCGGGGGGCAGCGTGGACATCGAGTGGGATGACGGGGGGAGTGACACGTTGGCGTATGTGGGGGAGTAGGGCCGGCACCCTCAAGGGCTTTGCAGGGCCAACGCGCCTTGTCTCTGCGCGTGTTGCAATGTCACAGGACTGCTGCGATGGCGGATCGGAGCAGTTCGCTCTGGTGTGCCCACCGGAGACCTCGATACCGTATCGGCTGCTTCACAGACCCCGAACGCCCCACCAGGAGCCCACCGTGACCCCCCGCCCCCGCCTGCTCACGACAGCCGCCGCCGGTGCGATGGCCGTGCTTCTCCTTGCTGGTTGCGGTGGGGGTGGGGGCGGCGGCTCGAAGCCGAACGACAAGATCGCGGGGGCGGATACGGGGGGCTCGGCGTCGGCTTCGCCGAGTGCGAGCGGGAGGGCTGAGGAGGGGCGGCCGAAGATCGAGTTGCCGTCCGACTTGTCGTACACCTTTGACTGGCCTCAAACGGGTGAAAAGGACAAGGACGCGGTTCTGGCGGACAGCGAGCAGTCCATCAAGGCGGTGGACCTCGCGATCGTGAAGCAGGATCCGCTCGACAAGGCGTACCGGTTCTACTACGAGGGTGAGGCAGCGGCCCAGACGCAGCAGTTCATCCAGGCGTACGTCAAGGCGAAGGCTCGGACGACTGGTAGCTACCGCTATTACGACCCGGTCGTGAACGTCAGTGGTTCCAGCAGTGCGTCACTCGTGTACTGCGAGGACCAGAGCAAGGCCTATGACCTCTACTTGAAGACCAAGAAGGTCGACAAGACACCGGTCACCAAGAACAGCTATGTCCTGTATAGCACCCAGCTTCACAAGAACGACAAGGGCGTCTGGGTCGTCGAGAAGCTTCTTTCAGTGAGGGGGAGCTCCAAGTGCCTGCCCTGAGTGCCAGTTCACGATCGCTGATCGTGTTGTCGCTGGTCGGCTCGATCCTTACGGGCGCCGCGCCTGCCATGGCTGACAACAAGATCGGCGGCGGCGCGCAGACTCCTCCTCCGCCCGGTCAAAAGACCTCAGGCGGAGTCAACGACAGCACCCTGAACTCGACCGTCGGCGTCATCGTCTACGACCGCTCCAAGAACGGCTCCGGCGACTCGGTGGGCCCAGTCACGTCCAGCACCTCCCGGACCCCGCCGGCCTGCTGGTACGCGCCGAAGTACACCCCTGCCCAGCTCAAGGCAACCCTCGAGCCGATCTGGGAAGCGGATTCGACGGGTTACCAGTGGGACGCCGAGCAGCGGGACCGGTACGTAAACGGTCACCCGTACAAGGACTTCAATGAGGACAAGGCCGGCGAGGGCTATTGGTGGAGCTCCTACGTCAACGAGGACTTCCCGCCCGGCTGGGACAAGTGCGACAAACCCATCTTCTGGGTCGACAAGGGTGACCCCCCGCCGGCGAACATCGAGAACGCCGTCACCCCGAAGATCCTCGCCGAACTCGCCTACAACGAGGTCCGCGTCCCCGGCACGAAGGTGACGCTGGCACCCGCCGACAAGACGAAGGTCAACCTCCCGACCTGGGCCTGGCTCGACGGTGCCAAGTTCAAGCCGGTCTCCGTCACTGCCTCGATCCCGGTGCTGGGTATCTCTGCGACGACGACCGCCGAACCGGTCTCCCTGAAGATCGATCCGGGGACGCCGGACGCGGAGACGTACCCGGCGTCGGGTGTTTGCGAGATCAAGGGCGGCACCATCGGAGAGGCCTACGCCAAGGGCAGGTCCGACGAGACCCCACCCTGCGGAGTGAAGTACCTGCGCTCATCGGGCACCGGCTCCTACCCGCTCAAGGCCACCATCACCTGGAAGATCCACTGGACGGGCACGGGCAACACAGGCGGCAACCTGCCCGACGGAACCTTCGGCGCAACCCAGGATGTCGTGGTGCAGGAGATCCAGGCGGTCAATCGCTGAGCAGGGGCGCGCTGCCCTCAGGGCGGTTCCACGTTGCCGTGAGGGCCGCCCGCTTCTCGTCGATTGTCGTGCTTGCGCGAGCCGAGTAAAGGGCGCTTCCGCTCCGCTGCGCTGCGCTCTCGCGTCGGCTTCGCCGATGGCCCTTCGGGCCACCCTTGACTCGGCTCGCTCCAGCACGGGGGAGAAGCGAGCGGGCGGCCCGGGGAGAGCGGGGGGCCGGGGCAGGTCTTCCCTTGGGTGAGCTGCGATGCTGAAGGGCTTGGGGGCGCGGTCGCGTCTCGCCTGCACGCCGGGTCGGCTTGGCGGCGAGCGCTGAGTGGGGGTGGGGCTTGGGGTTGGGTGCGCGCTGGGTGGGTGGGGGCACGCCAGGAAGGCTTAGCGGCTGACGGCTGACGGCCGGTGGGCGGGTGGGGGTGGAGGGGGCCAGGGGCGTCACATCAGCCTCACCGGCCTCATCAGCCACGGTTGGCGAGCAATTGGAAGATATGGACCAGGGGGGTGGCAAAAGCGCAGGTCGGCGGGTTCGGGTGTGGCCCATATCTTCCAATTGCGGGGGACCCCGGTGCAATCCGCCATCCTCACCTGGCGTGCCGCCCCAGCCCGCTGCGCACCACTCATGCACCGTTGGCCGCCAAGCTCCCCGGCGTGCTGCCAGTCACCCAGCGCGCACCGCACCACTCATGCACCGTTGGCCGCCAAGCCCCCCGGCGTGCCGCCCCAGCCCGCTGCGCACCACTCATGCACCGTTGGCCGCCAAGCTCCCCGGCGTGCTGCCACTCACCCAGCGCGCACCGCACCACTCATGCACCGTTGGCCGCCAAGCTCCCCGGCGTGCTGCCAGTCACCCAGCGCGCACCGCACCACTCATGCTGCGTGCCGCCGCTCACCCAGCGCGCACCGCACCACTCATGCACCGTTGGCCGCCAAACTCCCCCGGCGTGCAGGCGAGGTGCGCCCGCGCCCCCATCCCTGACCGGCGACGCAGCCCACGCAAGGGAAGGCCTGCCTCGGCCCCCCGCTTTCCCGGGCCGCTCGCTCGCTTCTCCCCCGTGCTGGAGCGGCCCGGGTCAAGGGTCGGCCGCAGGCCGATCGCCGAAGGCGTCGCGTAGCGCCCTTGAGGCGGGCCGTGGAAGCACGACAATGACCAAGAAGCGAGTGGCCCCTACGGTCACTTCTCGATCGGGGTTCGGTCAGGTCCCAGTCTCAGTCCTGAGCAGCCCCCGGAATCTCCCTCACCGGCGGTCTTCCGGCAGAGTGAGAGCAACGTTCCCTTCCGGTCACCCACAGCCACAGGGCGGAAACGCGCCCTCCCTACCTTCGGGCTCAGTGAGTAGTTGCAGAGCGAGCACCCGGAGCACCGTGGAGGCGTCATGACAGCCACTGGTACAGCCCCCGCCCCGCGCGGCAGGGGCGGCCGTTGGATCGAACAGTGGGACCCGGAGGACGAGACGTTCTGGAAGGAGGGCGGGGAGAAGATCGCCCGGCGGAACCTCTTCTTCTCCGTCCTGTCCGAGCACATCGGGTTCTCGGTCTGGACCCTGTGGTCCGTGCTCGTCCTGTTCATGGGCCCCGAGTACGGGCTGACCCCGGCCGACAAATTCCTGCTGACGTCCATGGTCACGCTCGTCGGTGCCGTCGTCCGCGTGCCCTACACCTTCGCCGTCGCCGTCTTCGGCGGGCGGAACTGGACGATCATCTCGGCGAGCCTGCTGCTCATCCCGACCATCGCAGCGTTCACCGTGATGAAGCCGGGGACGTCGTTCGATACTTTCCTCCTGGTCGGTCTGCTCGCGGGTATCGGCGGCGGTAACTTCGCCTCGTCCATGACCAACATCAACGCGTTCTTCCCGCTCAGGAAGAAGGGGTGGGCGCTCGGGCTGAACGCCGGTGGCGGCAATATCGGTGTGCCGGTCATCCAGCTGGCCGCCCTCGCGATCATCGGCGCGAGCGGCGGGCCGCGCGTGCTGCTCGGGATCTACATCCCGCTGATCGTCGTCGCCGCGACCCTCGCCGCGCTCTTCATGGACAACCTCGCCTCCGTGAAGAACGACACCGGCGCCGCCAAGGACGCCGCGAAGGACGCCCACACCTGGATCATGTCCGTCCTCTACATCGGGACGTTCGGGTCGTTCATCGGCTACAGCTTCGCCTTCGGGCAGGTGCTCACCAACCAGTTCGGGCGGACCCCGCTGCAGGCCGCCTACCTCACCTTCATCGGCCCGCTGCTCGGCTCGCTCATCCGGCCCGTCGGCGGCTGGCTCGCCGACCGGTACGGCGGCGCGAAGATCACCCTGTGGAACTACGTCGCCATGGCCGCCGCCACCGCCGTCCTGGTCGGGGCCAGCATGCAGAAGTCGCTGCCGCTGTTCGTGGCCGTGTTCGTGGTGCTGTTCGTGCTCAGCGGGCTCGGCAACGGGTCGACGTTCAAGATGATCCCCGGCATCTTCCAGACCAAGGCACTCGCCAAGGGGCTGGAGGGCGAGGCGGCGGCGGCCTACGGGCGGCGGCTGTCCGGGGCCTCCATGGGCCTCATCGGCGCCGTCGGCGCGCTCGGCGGTGTGGGCATCAACCTCGCCTTCCGGCAGTCCTTCCTCTCCTACGGCTCCGGCACCGGCGCGTTCGTCGCCTTCCTCGCCTACTACGGCCTCTGCTTCGCGGTCACTTGGGCCGTATACCTTCGCCGCTCGGCCGGCCGGACCCGGGCTGCGGCAGCCGCCGAGGCGAAGCCGCAGCTCAGCTACGCCGAGGTGTGACGTAACACCAGCGACATCAACCCGAACCGAGCCTGTCACGCACCGTTGACAGGCTCGTTCGGCATGCAGGTCAGCTAGGAGAGCCATGTACGACGAAAAGCAGCGACCGGACCCCGGCCAGCACGGCCCCCTCGCCGGGTTCACCGTGGGTGTGACGGCCGCGCGCCGGGCCGAAGAGCTCGGAGCGCTGCTCCAGCGGCGCGGTGCGGCGGTGGTGCACGCGCCTGCCCTGCGCATCGTGCCGCTTTCCGACGACGGGGAACTCCTCGCCGCCACCAAGGAGATCATCGACCAGGTGCCGGACGTGGTGGTCGCCACCACCGCGATCGGCTTCCGGGGGTGGATCGAGGCCGCCGACGGGTGGGGTCTCGGCGAGAGCCTGCTCGGGCGGCTGCGCGGGGTGGAGCTGCTGGCGCGCGGGCCCAAGGTCAAGGGCGCGATACGGGCCGCCGGGCTCACCGAGGAGTGGTCGCCGTCCAGCGAGTCCATGGCCGAGGTGCTGGACCGGTTGCTGGAGGAGGGCGTCGACGGACGCCGGATCGCCGTACAGCTGCACGGTGAGCCGCTGCCCGGGTTCGTGGAGGCGCTGCGGGCCGGGGGAGCGGAGGTGGTCGGCGTGCCGGTGTACCGGTGGATGCCGCCGGAGGACATCGGGCCCGTCGACCGGCTGCTGGACGCGGCCGTCTCGCGCGGCCTGGACGCGCTGACCTTCACCAGCGCGCCCGCCGCCGCGTCGCTGCTGTCCCGGGCCGAGGACCGGGGGCTGCTGGGCGAGCTGCTCGCCGCCCTCGGCCACGACGTACTGCCCGCGTGCGTCGGACCGGTCACCGCGCTGCCGCTCCAGGCGCACGGCATCGACACGGTCCAGCCGGAGCGCTTCCGGCTCGGGCCCCTCGTGCAGCTGCTGTGCCAGGAACTGCCCGCCCGGGCGCGGGCGTTGCCGATCGCCGGGCACCGGGTGGAGATCCGCGGGCATGCGGTGCTGGTGGACGGCGACCTGAAGCCCGTACCGCCGGCCGGGATGTCACTGCTGCGGGCGCTGTCGCGGCGGCCGGGTTGGGTGGTGGCCCGGTCGGAGCTGCTGCGGGCTCTGCCGGGCGCGGGCCGTGACGAGCACGCGGTGGAGACGGCCATGGCCCGGCTGCGTACGGCACTCGGGGCGCCGAAGCTGATCCAGACCGTGGTCAAGCGCGGGTACCGGCTGGCGCTGGACCCGGCGTCGGACGCGAAGTACGCGGACGTGTGACGGACATCCCACCGGTAAGGGAGAAGAGCCGCCGAGACACCGCCGGTATGAGGGGTTCCGGCTCCGCAAGCGGGCAGGCACTGTGGGAGGGGGAACGGTTCCCCAGCCCAAGGGCGGTGACAGGCGCATGGCACTGGGTACGGCCACGGTCCGGTACGAGCTGCGGTTCGACGCGGGGCGGATCTGCCTGGATCTCCTCTCCACCGCCCACCCTGGGGAACGGCTCGCCTCCGTAGCACCGCTGCGCGCCTGGATCATCGGCTCGGGCCTCGTTCCGCCCGGCACCCCGCTGGCGCACGCCGACGCCTCCTGGCTCGCGGGCTTTCGCGAACTGCGCGGGGACATAGAACAGTTGGTGCGCGGCGGTTCCGCGGACGACGCGCGGCCGTACGACCTCGTGCTCGCCCGCCTCAACGAGACCGCCCGGCCCGCGCCCCCGGCCCCGCGCGCGGTGCGCGACGAAAGTGGCGCATTCGTACGCGAGTTGGACGGCCCGCCGCGCTGCGCGGCGCTGCTCGCGGCCGTCGCCCGGGACGCCGTGGAGCTGCTGACCGATCCGGTCGCGCGGGCGGCCGTGCGGGAGTGCGAGGGCGACAACTGCCCGATCCTGTACCTGGACACCTCCCGCGGACGGCGCAGGCGATGGTGTTCGAGCGAGGTCTGCGGGAACCGGGAGCGGGTGGCACGGCACCGTCGGAGGGCGGCTGTCGCCCGAGGGTGATTGTCCGTTACATTACTTCCGCGTACTGGGCCCCGGTCTGGCGTCGAAGTGATTTCGACAACACCGCGTTTGCCTCCGTCGCCGCCCGGGCAGCTCCGGCCCCCTCGGTGATGTGTCGCAAATGTAAAGATCATGCGGTGGGAATGTGCTCCCATGTCCCGCTCGTCACGTCACTCCAGGAAAAACTGTCACCCCCGTTTGAACACGTCGCGGCCCACATCCGTACCGGTGGGCGAGCGACCGACTGGGGGAACCCCCGGACACCGGAGGTGGGCGTGCGCAAGGATGCGGCCGTGGCCAATGAACGTGGATCGAGGGCCCGACATCGCATGTCCCAGCCCTCGGAACCTGACGAGGAGCTGATGCGTGCTCTGTACAGAGAGCACGCCGGACCCCTGCTTGCGTATGTCCTGCGCCTGGTTGCCGGAGACCGGCAGCGTGCTGAGGACGTCGTGCAGGAGACGCTCATCCGTGCCTGGAAGAACGCCGGTCAGCTCAATCGAGCGACCGGATCGGTACGCCCCTGGCTGGTGACGGTCGCACGCCGCATCGTCATCGACGGCCACCGCAGCCGGCAGGCCCGGCCGCAGGAGGTCGATCCGTCGCCGCTGGAGGTCATCCCCGCGGAGGACGAGATCGACAAGGCGCTGTGGCTGATGACGCTGTCGGACGCGCTCGACGACCTGACCCCTGCCCACCGGGAGGTTCTCGTCGAGACGTACTTCAAGGGGCGTACCGTCAACGAGGCGGCCGAGACGCTGGGCATTCCCAGCGGCACGGTGCGGTCTCGGGTGTTCTACGCCCTGCGGTCGATGAAGCTGGCACTGGAGGAGCGGGGGGTGACGGCGTGATGAGTGTCTACGGTGGATTCGGAGCGGGTGGTCCGGGTATGTCTGGACCCATGACCCCCAGGCAGGGTTCTCCGGTGCCCAACGAGCACGAGACCGTCGGCGCCTATGCCCTCGGGATCCTCGACGACGCCGAAGCAACCGCTTTCGAGGCACACCTCGCCACCTGCGAGTGGTGCGCCCAGCAGCTCGACGAGCTCGCCGGGATGGAGCCGATGCTGGCCGCCCTGGCGGACCTGCCCGGCACCGGGACACCCGCGATCAGCGAGTCCCTTTCCGCCAAGCCCACCCCGCGGCTGATGGACAGACTCGTCGACGAGGTCGCCGAGCGCCGCGCCCAGAAGCGCCGCCGCACCTTCTTCATGCTGGCCGCCGCGGCCGCGCTGATCATCACCGGCCCGGTGGCCGTGATGGCGGTGAACGGCGGCGGCGACTCGGGCGGCCGGACCGCCACGCCGCTGGCGGCCACCGCCAGGGACACCTTCAACAAGATGACCGACAAGGTCACGGCCACGGACGCGAGCACCAAGGTCACCGCGACCGTGGCGATGGCGAAGAAGGACTGGGGCACCTCGGGGGTCGTGCAGCTCAGCAACGTCAAGGGTCCGCTGAAGTGCTCGCTCATCGCCGTCGGCAAGAACGGCGAGCGCGAGACGATGACCTCCTGGTCGGTTCCGGAGTGGGGCTACGGCATCGCCAATGCCAAGACGGAAGAGGCGAAGCAGCCGCTCTACGCCCAGGGCGGCGCGGCCCTCACCCCGAACGAGATCGACCACTTCGAGGTCATGACCTTCGACGGCAAGAAGCTGGTCGAGGTCGACGTGTAACGCCTGGCAGGCAGGTTCGGCCGGCGGATGACAGGGCTTCCGGCCAGCACAGGCGAGCAAAGGCCGGCCCGGCGACGTCCGCCGGGCAGGCCTCTCGCTTCGACGGGCCCCCTTCGCGTACGGTTGACGGCTGCCCAGCACGTCAGAAGGGGGCCCGGTGGCCGCTCAGGCTCAGCAGAAAACCGCGGTCGGCTCGGTTCACGACACAGGACACGACTCCGTGCGGGACCGGGAGATCAGCGTGGAACAGGTACACCTGGACCGGGTGTACCGCCGCCTCGAGGAGAAGATCCACGAGGCGGAGTTCCTCATGCGCGACGCGGCCAAGCGCGGCCAGGTCGGCACCCCCGGCGCGCTCGCCGAGCGGGACGCGCAGGTCTTCCGGGCAGGCGTCCACCTGAACCGGCTGAACAACGAGTTCGAGGACTTCCTCTTCGGGCGGATCGACCTGCTCCACGGCAAGGACGGCAAGAAGGGCCCCGACGGCGCGTACACCGCGGTCGAGCCCGCCGAAGGCGCCGTACGCGAGGACGGCACGGCCGACATCGCCGAGACCCTGCACATCGGCCGCATCGGCGTCCTCGACCAGGACTACGCGCCCCTGGTCATCGACTGGCGGGCCCCCGCCGCGGCCCCCTTCTACCGCTCCACCCCGGTCGACCCCGGCCGGGTGGTCCGCCGACGGGTCATCCGCTCCAAGGGACGCAGGGTCCTCGGCGTCGAGGACGACCTGATGCGCCCGGAGCTGAAGGCCTTCCTGCACGGCGACGAGCTGCCCGTGATCGGCGACGGCGCCCTGATGGCCGCCCTCGGACAGGCCCGCACGCACACCATGCGGGACATCGTCGCCTCCATCCAGGCCGAGCAGGACCTGGTCATCCGCGCTCCCGCCGCCTCCGTGACGTACGTCGAGGGCGGCCCGGGGACGGGCAAGACCGCCGTCGCGCTGCACCGGGCCGCCTACCTCCTCTACCAGGACCGGCGCCGGTACGCGGGCGGCATCCTGATCGTCTCGCCGACCCCGCTGCTGGTGGCCTACACCGAGGGCGTGCTGCCCTCCCTCGGCGAGGAGGGGCAGGTCGCCATCCGCGCGATCGGCTCGCTCGTCGACGGTGCCGAGGCCACGCTGTACGACTCCCCGTCCGTGGCCCGCGCCAAGGGGTCGTACCGGATGCTGAAGGTGCTGCGGAAGGCGGCCCGGGGCGCGCTGGAGCTGGGGCCGGGTGCCGCGCGTTCCGCGGCCCCCGGCCGGCCGGCCTCCGGCGACGACGACACCGGCGTACCCGGGACGGCCTCCGCCGATCCGCCCACCCGCCTCCGCGTCGTCGCCTTCGGGCGGCGGCTGGAACTGGCGGCGGACGAGGTGGAACGCGTCCGCCGCACCGCCCTGGGCGGCACCGCGCCCGTCAACCTGCTCCGCCCCCGCGCCCGCAAGCTGCTCCTCGACGCCCTCTGGGCCCGGTCCGGCGCGGCCGGCCGCCACACGGACCCGGAGCTGGCCGCCGAGCTGCGGTCGTCGTTCGACGAGGACGTCAGCTCGGAGGACAGTTTCCTCACGTTCCTCGACGCGTGGTGGCCCGAGCTGACCCCGAAGGCCGTCCTCGCGGCCATGGCGGACGAGAAGCGCCTCGGCCGCTGGGCCCGCCGGATCCTGAACCCGGGCGAGGTCCGCCGGGTCGCCCGCTCCCTGAAGCGGCACGGATACTCCGTGCACGACATCGCGATGCTCGACGAGCTCCAGGCGATCCTCGGCGCCCCCGCCCGCCCGAGGAAGAAGCGCGAGCCGGACCCGCTGGACCAGCTCACCGGCCTGGAGGAGCTGATGCCGGTCCGCGAGGAGTCGCAGCGCGAGCGGGCCGAGCGGCTGGCGCAGGAGCGCACCGAGTACGCGCACGTCATCGTGGACGAGGCGCAGGACCTGACGCCGATGCAGTGGCGGATGGTCGGCCGCCGGGGCCGGCACGCCACCTGGACGGTCGTCGGCGACCCCGCCCAGTCCTCCTGGTCCGACCCGGACGAGGCGGCCGAGGCCCGCGACGAGGCCCTGGGCACCCGCCCGCGCCGCCGCTTCCAGCTCACCGTGAACTACCGCAACCCGGCGGAGATCGCCGAGCTGGCCGCGAAGGTGCTCGCCCTCGCCATGCCCGGCTCCCAGGCCCCCTCGGCCGTACGGTCCACCGGCATCGAGCCCCGTTTCAGCACCGCCCGGGACTCGCTGGCGAAGACCGTGCGCGCGGAGGCCGGGCGGTTGCTGGACCTGGTGGACGGCACGGTCGGCGTGGTCGTCGCCATGCACCGGCGCGCGGAGGCCGCGCGCTGGCTCGCCGGACTCGGTGACCGGGTGGTGGCGCTGGGCAGCCTGGAGGCGAAGGGCCTGGAGTACGACGCGACGGTGGTCGTCTCACCGGCGGAGATCGCCGACGAGTCGCCGGCCGGGCTGCGCGTGCTGTACGTCGCGCTGACCCGGGCCACCCAGCAGCTGACGGTGGTCTCCGGGGAGCGGGACGAGCCGGACGCGAACGGGGTGCCGGATCTGCTCAGGGACTGAGTTGCCGTGGGGCGTTTCCTGTGAACTGTCCGCAGGGGAATGGTCTTACGGGATCCGTTTGTTAGCCTGGGTGTGGCACCGGCCCGATCCAAGCCCCCGGGCCCAACCTTCGTCGCTACGAGCGACCACTTGCCGCGAGGCGAGCATGGCGGGTCGGTGCCACTGAACTTCCCAGAGGTCCACGTCCGATGTGACGTGGACCTCTTTTGTTGAGAACACAACGTTCGCAATTCAGCCTGGCTAACTCCTACTGGGCGGTAGGTGCGACGATCGGACGGCATTGCCCGCTACACGGTGAAAGCAGAGGAAGTCGGCCATGGCAACGGCGCCCAGCGTCTCCTACTCGATGACCATCCGGCTGGAGGTGCCCGCGAGCGGAACGGCCGTCTCGCAGCTCACCACCGCCGTGGAGTCCTCCGGAGGCTCGGTGACCGGCCTCGACGTCACCGCGTCCGGTCACGAGAAGCTCCGTATCGACGTCACCATCGCGGCCACGTCGACCGCGCACGCCGACGAGATCGTCGAGCAGCTCCGCGGCATCGAGGGTGTCACGCTGGGCAAGGTCTCGGACCGTACCTTCCTCATGCACCTCGGCGGCAAGATCGAGATGGCGTCGAAACACCCCATCCGCAACCGTGACGACCTCTCCATGGTCTACACGCCGGGTGTGGCCCGCGTCTGCATGGCGATCGCCGAGAACCCCGAGGACGCCCGCCGCCTGACCATCAAGCGCAACTCCGTTGCGGTCGTGACGGACGGCTCTGCCGTGCTGGGCCTGGGCAATATCGGCCCGAAGGCCGCGCTGCCGGTCATGGAGGGCAAGGCGGCCCTCTTCAAGCGCTTCGCCGGCATCGACGCCTGGCCGATCTGCCTCGACACCCAGGACTCCGACGCGATCGTCGAGATCGTCAAGGCGATCGCCCCCGGGTTCGCCGGCATCAACCTCGAGGACATCTCCGCGCCCCGCTGCTTCGAGATCGAGGCCCGGCTGCGCGAGGCCCTCGACATCCCCGTCTTCCACGACGACCAGCACGGCACGGCGATCGTCGTCCTCGCCGCCCTGAAGAACGCACTTCGCGTCACCGGCAAGGCGATTGACGACATTCGCGTCGTCATGTCCGGCGCCGGCGCGGCCGGTACGGCCATCCTGAAGCTGCTCATCGCGGCGGGCGTGAAGAACGCCGTCGTCGCCGACATCCACGGTGTCGTGCACGCCGACCGAGAGGACCTCGTGGACGCCCCGGCCGGCTCGGCGCTGCGCTGGATCGCCGACAACACCAACCCCGAGGGCCTCACCGGCACGCTGAGGGAGGCCGTGCGCGGCGCGGACGTCTTCATCGGCGTCTCCGCCCCGAACGTCCTCGACGGCGACGACGTGGCCGCCATGGCCGAGGGCGCGATCGTGTTCGCGCTCGCGAACCCGGACCCCGAAGTGGACCCGGCAATCGCCCGGCAGACGGCCGCAGTTGTGGCCACCGGCCGCTCGGACTTCCCCAACCAGATCAACAACGTGCTGGTGTTCCCGGGCGTCTTCCGCGGCCTGCTGGACGCGCAGTCCCGCACGGTGAACACCGAGATGATGCTCGCCGCCGCGCAGGCGCTGTCCGACGTGGTGACCGAGGACGAGCTGAACCCGAACTACATCATCCCCAGCGTGTTCAACGACAAGGTCGCGGGTGCCGTGGCCGGCGCGGTGCGGGAGGCGGCCAGGGCGGTCGGTGCGGCGTCGTAGCCTGTGAGCATCGCCACGGCCGGGCGTCGTACCGGCGCGTCGTGGAACCCGGAACCGTGAGTGGCCATCTAGGGTGTCGGCCACGCTCAGGCACTCTCTTCGTGTGACTCCCAAGGGTGTTCTCACGACTCCTACGGGTGCCGGATTGGCTTTCGCGCCGCAGGTAGGGGCAGGATGCGTCCCTGGGCGCGTGGGTCTGGCGACGGACCCGGGTCCGGGGACTCACCGAGGACCCTGGCAGCATCGGCTTCGCTGTGCCCAACATGCGGCTCCGCCGCGTGGCACGCCTCAACGGTAAGAAGAACACGGGAGTAAGAACATGAACCGCAGTGAGCTGGTGGCCGCGCTGGCCGACCGCGCCGAGGTGACCCGCAAGGACGCCGACGCCGTGCTGGCCGCGTTCGCCGAGACCGTCGGCGAGGTCGTCGCCAAGGGCGACGAGAAGGTCACCATCCCTGGCTTCCTGACCTTCGAGCGCACCCACCGTGCCGCTCGTACCGCGCGTAACCCGCAGACCGGTGAGCCCATCAACATCCCGGCCGGCTACAGCGTGAAGGTCTCCGCGGGCAGCAAGCTCAAGGAAGCCGCCAAGGGCAACTGACCTTGCCGCCTGTACACCACGGGACGGTGTACGGCCTGTAGGACGCCGATGGGGCGGCACCCGGACTTCCGGGTGCCGCCCCATCGTGGTTGCTCCCACAAACGGCCTCGAACGCCGGCCGGGCGGGACCTACCCGAGCGCCTTGCCCGGCAGCTCCACCTTCGCGCCCAGCTTCATGAGCTTCTCCATGAAGTTCTCGTAGCCGCGGTTGATGAGTTCGATGCCGTGGACGCGGGACGTGCCCTGGGCCGCCAGGGCCGCGATGAGGTACGAGAAGCCGCCCCTCAGGTCCGGGATGACCAGGTCGGCGCCCTGGAGCCTGGTGGGGCCGGAGACGACCGCGGAGTGCAGGAAGTTGCGCTGGCCGAAGCGGCAGTCGGAGCCGCCCAGGCACTCGCGGTAGAGCTGGATGTGGGCGCCCATCTGGTTCAGCGCGGAGGTGAAGCCCAGGCGGGACTCGTAGACCGTCTCGTGGATGATGGACAGACCCGTGGCCTGGGTCAGGGCCACGACGAGAGGCTGCTGCCAGTCCGTCTGGAAGCCGGGGTGCACGTCCGTCTCCAGCGCGATGGACTTCAGCTGGCCGCCGGGGTGCCAGAAGCGGATGCCCTCGTCGTCGATCTCGAAGGCGCCGCCCACCTTCCGGTAGGTGTTCAGGAACGTCATCATCGAGCGCTGCTGTGCGCCCCGGACATAGATGTTCCCCTCGGTCGCCAGTGCCGCCGACGCCCAGGAGGCGGCCTCCAGGCGGTCCGGGAGGGCGCGGTGGGTGTAGCCGCCGAGCTTGTCCACACCGGTGACGCGGATCGTGCGGTCGGTGTCCATCGCGATGATCGCGCCCATCTTCTGCAGAACGCAGATCAGGTCCTCGATCTCCGGCTCGACGGCCGCGTTGGACAACTCCGTGACGCCCTCGGCGAGTACGGCCGTCAGCAGCACCTGCTCGGTCGCGCCGACGGACGGGTACGGCAGCCGGATCTTCGTACCGCGCAGCCGCTGCGGCGCCTCCAGGTACTGCCCGTCGGCCCGCTTCTCGATGACCGCGCCGAACTGCCGCAGCACGTCGAAGTGGAAGTCGATGGGCCGGCCGCCGATGTCGCAGCCGCCCAGACCGGGGATGAAGGCGTGCCCGAGACGGTGCAGAAGGGGGCCGCAGAACAGGATCGGGATACGGCTGGAACCCGCGTGGGCATCGATGTCAGCGACGTTCGCGCTCTCCACGTACGTCGGATCGAGCACCAGCTCGCCCGGCTCCTCACCCGGACGGACCGTCACCCCGTGCAGCTGCAGCAGGCCGCGTACGACGCGTACGTCACGAATGTCCGGAACGTTGCGCAGTCGACTCGGCGCACTGCCCAGCAGGGCGGCGACCATGGCCTTGGGCACGAGGTTCTTCGCGCCGCGGACACGGATCTCGCCCTCCAGCGGGGTGCCGCCGTGGACAAGCAGGACATCGTCGTTGACGGTCATGAATCTCGCGTTCCGTGGAGTTGGGCAGGGGCCGGCCGATCACTTTTGGGCAGGGGCCGGAGAGACAGGGTAATCGCCCATCACCCCCCTGCCGTAAGCCCAAGGACCGCCCAGCTACGTCATAGCTGTGTCACAACACGAACGGTTCCCCGCCGGGCACATCGGGTCACCGCCGTGGCGGTGCGCGCGGGGGACGCACCGGTGCGCCCGCCCGTCTCCCGCCACCACCCTCGAACGAGGCCCTGCCGGGCCGCACCTCTCGATCCGAGCTGCGTTCACTCCCGGAGCCTGATTGGCTCCCCACGTGAAGGGAAGATGCGGGATCATGTCTGGCATGACCGAGGTGTCCTCGCTCACAGGGCGGCTGCTCGTGGCAACGCCCGCCCTGGCGGACCCGAACTTCGACCGTGCGGTGGTGCTCCTTCTCGACCACGACGAGGAGGGCTCGCTCGGCGTCGTCCTCAACCGTCCCACCCCGGTGGACGTGGGTGACATCCTGGAGGGCTGGGCCGATCTCACCGGCGAGCCCGGCGTGGTCTTCCAGGGCGGCCCGGTGTCGCTGGACTCGGCCCTCGGCGTCGCGGTCATCCCCGGCGGCGCGAACGGCGACCGCGCTCCGCTCGGCTGGCGCCGGGTGCACGGCGCGATCGGCCTCGTCGACCTGGAGGCCCCGCCGGAGCTGCTCGCCTCGGCCCTCGGCTCCCTGAGAATCTTCGCCGGGTACGCCGGCTGGGGCCCCGGCCAGCTGGAGGACGAGCTGGTTGAGGGCGCCTGGTACGTGGTCGAGTCGGAGCCCGGCGACGTCTCCTCGCCGTCCCCGGAGCGACTCTGGCGCGAGGTGCTGCGCCGCCAGCGCAACGAGCTGGCGATGGTGGCCACGTATCCGGACGACCCTTCGCTCAACTGAAGGGTGCCGGCTTTCAGTACCCTGGGGCCTATGAGCACTCTCGAGCCCGAGCGCGGGACTGGTACGGGGACCCTCGTTGAGCCGACGCCACAGGTGTCCCACGGCGACGGCGACCACGAGCGCTTCGCCCACTACGTCCAGAAGGACAAGATCATGGCGAGCGCCCTCGACGGCACCCCCGTCGTGGCGCTGTGCGGCAAGGTGTGGGTGCCGGGCCGCGACCCGAAGAAGTACCCCGTGTGTCCGATGTGCAAGGAGATCTACGACTCCATGGGCGCCGGCGGCGACGAGGGTAAGGGCGGCGACAAGTAGTCCTTCTTCCCGGCCCGGGATGCGCGAGGCCCTCGGGGCGCGTTTTGACGCGCCTCGGGGGCCTTTGCCGTTTCTGTCGTTGCACGGTGTGCTGCACGCGGTCACAGAGTGGTTGAGACCTCTTGTCGTCGTGTTCATGTAGTCCCTAGCCTGCGGAGTGTTGTGCAGGGCAAAACAGCCATTGCATATGTTGCAACGCTTGGAGGCTCGCTCCATGAAGCTCCCCGCTCGACTGGCCGTGCTCGCGGCCGCCGCCCTGGTCGTCACCGCCTGCGCCCCTCAGACATCCGACAACTCCTCCTCCGGCAAGGACGAGAAGACGGGCACCCTGCGCGTCTGGCTCTTCCAGGAGGTCGGCAACAAGCCGAAGGAACAGGTCGTCGACTCCGTCGTCGCTGACTTCGAGAAGGCCCACAAGGGCACGAAGGTCGACGTCGAGTACATCCCGATCGACACCCGCGCCCAGCGCGTGAAGGCCGCCTTCAACGACCCGAAGTCCGCCCCCGACGTCATGGAGTACGGCAACACCGACACCGCCGGCTACGTCCACGACGGGGGACTCCTCGACGTGACCGAGGAGTTCGGCGACTGGAGCGCGGCCAAGGACACCGACGCCACCGCCAGAGAGTCGGTCACCGTGGACGGCAAGGTCTACGGCGCCCCCTTCTACGTAGGCGTCCGTGCCCTGTACTACCGCACCGACGTCTTCGAGGACCTGCACCTGGAAGTCCCGAAGACCATGGCCGAGCTGGCGTCGACAGCCCGCAGCATCCACGCCGCGAGGCACGACCTGTACGGCCTGGTCGTCGGCGGCGCCTACACGTACGGCGCGATGCCGTTCGTGTGGGCCGACGGCGGGGAACTCGCCACCGGCAAAAACGGTTCGTACGCGTCCGCCATCGACAGCGCCGCCGCCCAGAAGGGCATCGAGGCGTACACCTCGCTCTTCGGTGACGACAACTGTCCTGCCGCCAAGTGCGCCGGGATGGGCGGCAACGACACGGTCACGGCGTTCGCCGCCGGCAAGGCGGGCATGGCGATCGGCGGCGACTTCAGCCACACCGCCGTCGAGGCGGGGAAGGTGAAGGGCAAGTACGCGGTCGTACCCCTGCCGGGAGTGACGCCCGGCTCGATCGCCCCCGCCTTCGCGGGCGGCAACAACATCGGCGTCCTCAAGAGCACGTCGCACCGCACGCTCGCCGTCGACCTCATGGAACAGCTCGCCTCGAAGAAGACGCAGGCCTCGCTCTTCGACGCGATGGGCTTCCTGCCGACCTTCGCGGACGTACGGCAGCAGGCGGCGGAGAAGGAACCGTTTGTGAAGCCGTTCGTTCGGACGCTCGCCGCGGGCACCAAGTTCGTGCCGGCCTCGCCCGCCTGGGCGCAGATCGACTCCTCGCTGGTGTTGCCGACCATGTTCCAGGAGATCGTCAGCGGCAAGAAGGATGTGGCGACGGCCTCGAGGGACGCGGCCAAGAAGATGAACGACGCGTTCCGCTCCGTGGGCTGAACCGTGGTCGCGCAGAACACGGTGGCCGTGCAGAAGCGGCCCGCGCTCTCCACGGCCCCGGTACCCAGGAGGCGGAACCGGAGCGGCTGGACCCCGTGGCTCTACCTCGCGCCCGCCCTCGCCGTCCTCGGTGCCCTGCTCGTCTATCCCATCTACCAGCTCGGCCTCATCTCGTTCTTCCGGTACACCCAGGCCCAGGTCAGCGGCGGCGCACCGACCACCTTCCAGGGGTTCGGGAACTACGCCGAGCTGTTCGGGGACGAGCAGTTCTGGCAGGTACTGCTGGCGACGGTCCTGTTCGCGGCGGTGTGCGTCGTGTCGACGCTGGCGGTGGGCTGCGCGCTCGCCGTGCTCCTCACGCGCGTGCGCGCCCTGCCGCGGCTCGCCCTGATGCTGGCCGCGCTGGGGGCGTGGGCCACCCCGGCGGTGACGGGCTCCACGGTCTGGCTGTTCCTCTTCGACCCCGACTTCGGACCGGTGAACCGGATCCTCGGGCTCGGTGACCACTCGTGGACGTACGGGCGCTACAGCGCCTTCTTCCTCGTCCTGCTCGAAGTCGTCTGGTGTTCCTTCCCGTTCGTGATGGTGACGGTGTACGCCGGCATCCGCGCCGTACCCGCCGAGGTGCTGGAGGCCGCCGCCCTGGACGGCGCCTCGCAGTGGCGGATCTGGCGGTCCGTGCTCGCGCCGATGCTGCGGCCGATCCTGACCGTCGTCACCATCCAGTCGGTGATCTGGGACTTCAAGGTCTTCACCCAGATCTACGTCATGACGAACGGCGGCGGCATCGCGGGCCAGAACCTCGTCCTGAACGTGTACGCCTACCAGCAGGCGTTCGCGTCGTCCGAGTACGGCGCCGGTTCGGCGATCGGCGTGGTGATGCTGCTGATGCTGCTGGCCGTCACGCTCGTGTACCTGCGGCTGCTGCGCCGGCAGGGGGAGGAACTGTGAATCTTGTACGGGGGCGTGTGCAGCGCCCGTGGCGACTGGCCGCCGAGGCCTCGGCCCTGCTGGTCGCGGTCGTCGTCGCCTTCCCCCTCTACTGGATGGTGCTCGGCGCCTTCAAACCGGCCGGGGAGATCGAGTCGGCCGAGCCGCGGCCGTGGACCGCGTCGCCCTCCCTCGATTCCTTCCGGCGGGTCTTCGGACAGCAGGAATTCGGACGCTACTTCGTCAACAGCCTTGTCGTGGCTTGCTCTGTCGTGGTCGTCTCGGCACTGGTCGCGTTTCTCGCGGCGACCGCCGTCACGCGCTTCCGGTTCCGCTTGCGGACCACCTTGCTGATCATGTTTCTGGTGGCCCAGATGGTGCCCGTGGAGGCCCTCACGATCCCCTTGTTCTTCCTCATGCGGGACTTCGGCCAACTCAACACGCTGGGCTCGCTGATCCTGCCGCACATCGCCTTCTCACTGCCCTTCGCGATCTGGATGCTGCGGGGGTTCGTGAAAGCCGTGCCGGAGGCGCTGGAGGAGGCCGCGTACATGGACGGAGCGAGCCGTGGGCGCTTCCTGTGGCAGATCCTTTTCCCGCTCGTCTTCCCCGGGCTCGTGGCCACGAGCGTGTTTTCCTTCATTTCGGCCTGGAACGACTTCCTGTTCGCCAAGTCGTTCATCATCAGCGACACGTCCCAGTCGACGCTGCCGATGGCGTTGCTGGTGTTCTTCAAGCCGGACGAGCCGGACTGGGGCGGTGTGATGGCCGCGTCCACGGTGATGACGATTCCGGTGCTGGTCTTCTTCGTACTCGTACAGCGACGGCTGGTCTCCGGGCTGGGCGGAGCGGTTAAGGACTGACGTGGTGGATGTGATTCCCGGGCCCGGTCATGTGACGACCTACGGAGCCCGCTTCTTCGAACTGGGCCGGGAAACGAGGCTGGCCGCGGGCGACGGCACGCAGCGCACGGAACGCTGGCTGCGGGCCACGCTCGGCGCGGCCACCGGCCTCCCGCTCCACCCTGGGCCGGGTGAGGGGGACGATGTCATCCGGCTGTCCGTCCATCCGGCGGTCACCAAGGACCTCGGCGAGGAGGGCTACCGCCTCGCCGTCACGCCCACGGGCGTGCTCCTGGTGGGCGGCGGGCCGCCCGGTCTCTTCTGGGGCGCCCAGACGCTGCGTCAACTGCTTGGCCCGGACGTCTTCCGGCGCGCCCCGCTGCCGGGCGGGAACCGGCGGCTGCCGCTGATCCGCGTCCAGGACTCCCCCCGCTTCCGCTGGCGCGGTCTCATGCTCGACGTCGCCCGGCACTTCATGCCGAAGGACGGCGTGCTGCGCTACCTGGACCTGATGGCCGCGCACAAACTGAACGTCCTGCACTTGCATCTGACGGACGACCAGGGCTGGCGCGTCGAGATCAAACGTCACCCGAGGCTGACCGAGGTCGGCTCCTGGCGGGCGCGCACGAAATTCGGCCACCGCGCCTCGCCGCTGTGGGTGGAGAAGCCGCATGGTGGCCACTACACCCACGACGACATCCGGGAGATCGTCGCCTACGCCGCCGAGCGGCATATCACCGTCGTCCCGGAAATCGACGTACCGGGCCACTCGCAGGCCGCCATCGCCGCGTATCCGGAGCTCGGCAACACCGACGTCATCGACACCACCGTCCTTTCCGTCTGGGACACCTGGGGCATCAGTCCCAACGTACTCGCCCCCACTGACAACACCCTTCGCTTCTACGAGGGGGTGCTGGAGGAAGTGCTCGCTCTCTTCCCGTCGGAGTTCGTTCACATCGGCGGCGACGAATGCCCCAAGGAGCAGTGGAAGCGGTCTCCGGCCGCGCAGGCCCGCATCAGGGAACTCGGCCTCGCGGACGAGGACGAACTGCAGTCCTGGTTCGTCGGGCACTTCGCGAAGTGGCTTTCCGCGCGCGGGCGCCGGCTCATCGGCTGGGACGAGATCCTGGAGGGCGGCCTGGCCGAGGGCGCGGCCGTGTCGTCGTGGCGCGGGTACGGCGGTGGCATCGCCGCCGCGCGGGCCGGTCACGACGTGGTCATGTGCCCCGAGCAGTACGTGTACCTGGACCACCGTCAGGACGCCGGCGCCGACGAACCCGTACCGATCGGCTTCGTGCGCACCCTGGAGGACGTCTACCGCTTTGAACCGGTTCCGGAACAGCTCACCGGGGAGGAGGCCCGGCGTGTGCTGGGCACCCAGGCCAACGTGTGGACGGAGGTGATGGAGGACGCCGCGCGCGTGGACTACCAGGCCTTCCCGCGGCTCGCCGCCTTCGCCGAGGTGGCCTGGAGCGCTCTGCCCGCCCCGGCGGAACGGGACTTCGCCGGTTTCGAGCGACGGATGGCCGCCCACTACCGGCGGCTCGACGCCCTGGGCGTCGCCTACCGCCCGCCCGCCGGGCCCCGGCCGTGGCAGCGGCGGCCCGGGGTGCTCGGGCGGCCGATCGAGGGACCGCCCCCGAACAGGTAGACCAAAGTGGACAAGTGGGCGAAATTAAGGGAAAGAGCTCCAATGCCTCCTAGCGGACCCCCGTCTTCGGGTCCTGCGAAGATGTGCCAGAGTTGCCACGTCCGCCCTGTCAGCACGTACCGTACGGCAACACAGGTGGGACCAGGTGGGGCAGCGGGAAGGGGCAGCCGGTTTGACCACGCACGCACCGCAGGCGGCGCAGGCCGTCACGCTGCCCACGACACTGGACGAGGCCGTGGTGGCGCTCAGCGCCATGCCCACCGCCGTGCCCGTGGCGGGCGGCACCGACCTGATGGCCGCCGTCAACTCCGGGCAGCTCAGGCCCGCCGCCCTGGTGGGCCTCGGCCGGATCAGCGAGATCCGCGGCTGGCAGTACCAGGACGGCCACGCGCTGCTCGGCGCCGGCCTCACACACGCGCGCATGGGCCGCCCCGACTTCGCGGCCCTCATCCCGGCGCTCGCCGCCGCCGCGCGCGCCGCGGGCCCGCCGCACATCCGCAACGCGGGCACCCTGGGCGGCAACATCGCCTCGGCCGCGCCCACCGGCGACGCGCTGCCGGTCCTCGCCGCCCTGGAGGCGACACTGATCATCGCGGGCCCGGCCGGAGCCCGCCGGGAGATCCCCGTGTCGCACCTGCTGGCCGGGGTGGACATGCTGCGCGGCGGCGAGCTCATCGGCTACGTGCGCGTGCCGCTGCTGCACGCCCCGCAGGTCTTCCTGAAGGCCACCGGCCGCACCGGCCCCGGCCGCGCGCTCGCCTCCGTGGCGCTGGTCCTCGACCCCGCCCGGCGCGGAGTGCGGTGCGCGGTGGGCGCCATAGCGCCGATGCCGCTGCGGCCCCTGGAGGCCGAGCAGTGGGTCGCCCGGCTCATCGACTGGGACAACGACCGCGCGGTCGTCCCGGAGGCGCTGAACGCCTTCGGCGAGTACGTCGCCGCGGCCTGCATCCCCGATCCGGCCCCGGAACCAGACGGCTCCGTACCGCAGCTTCCGCCCGCCGTACTGCACCTGCGGCGCACCGTCGCCGCGCTGGCCCGACGAGCACTGGGGAGGGCGCTGTCGTGACCGACGACCAGCACGCAGAGGGCACGTCCCAGGGCGGCGGCCGCTGGGACCCGCTGCCCCAGGGCGACTACGACGACGGCGCCACCGCCTTCGTCAAGCTCCCCGAGGGCGGCATCGACGCCCTCCTGGCCGCGCCCGGTCACGGCTATGTGCCGCCGCAGATAACGGTGGCCCCCGGTGTGGACCCCGGCGCCGACCCGGCGGCCGGCGGCACCTGGGCGGTGCCGGACGCGGGCGCCCACTGGCCCGACCCGAACGCCGTGCCCCAGGGGACGGACGCGGGCACGGACGACCGGTTCACGTACCACCCCGCCACCACGCAGCAGTGGACCTTCGACGAGCCCCCGGCCGCACCGGTGCCCGGTCACGACGTGACCGGGCAGTGGTCCATCCCCGTCGCGGGAGGCGACCTACCGGACGAATCGGGCGAGTTCACCACGTCCTCCCTGGTCGAGCAGTGGGGCGGCACCCCTCCGGCCACCCTCCCCGGCGGTGCTGCCGCGCCCTGGGCGACGGAAGCCGCGGGGCAGCCCTGGGGGCAGCAGGGACCGGAGGCGGACGCGGCCACCGAGCAGCCGGCCCACGCGGCGCCCGAACCAACCGCCCACGAGGGGTTCCAGCCCGGCACGCGGTACGGCGAGCCTCCGGCCGGGTACCCGCGGGAGACCGACGGCGCGGAGCCGGTCGAGGCGGCCTCGGACCCACAAGAGGCCGAGGAGGCCCCTGAGGGGCCCGCTGAGCCCCCGACGGAGCCCCAGGCGGCCGACGATGCCGCCCCCGAGCCGGAGGCCGCCGAAGAGGCCGCCACGGGCGACGACGCCACACCCGCGGACGAGACGGCGCCCGCCGACCCGGACGAGGCCCCCCCGCCCCCCGCGCACGACGAACACCCCCTCGCCTCCTACGTGCTGCGCGTCAACGGCACCGACCGCCCCGTCACCGACGCCTGGATCGGCGAGTCGCTGCTCTACGTCCTGCGCGAGCGACTCGGGCTCGCCGGGGCCAAGGACGGCTGCTCGCAGGGCGAGTGCGGGGCCTGCAACGTCCAGGTCGACGGGCGGCTCGTCGCCTCCTGCCTGGTGCCCGCCGCCACCGCCGCCGGCAGCGAGGTGCGCACCGTCGAGGGCCTCGCGGTGGACGGTCAGCCCTCCGACGTGCAGCGCGCGCTCGCCGAGCGCGGTGCGGTGCAGTGCGGATTCTGCGTGCCCGGCATGGCGATGACCGTGCACGACCTGCTGGAGGGCAACCCGGCGCCGAGCGAGCTGGAGGCGCGCCAGGCGCTGTGCGGCAACCTCTGCCGCTGCTCCGGCTACCGGGGCGTCCTGGACGCCGTCCAGGAGGTCGTCGCCGAACGCGAAGCGCATTCCGCGGCCGAGGCTGAGACGGACGCGGACGAGGCACGTATTCCGCACCAGGCGGGCCCGGGAGCCGGCGGCGTCAACGCGTCGGCCTTCGACTCCCCCGGAACCTTCGGGACACCGGGACCGCACGACCAGCACTACGGCCAGGACGGAGGCCACGCGTGAGCAACGAAGCCGCGACCGCGACCACCGCCGCGGAGCCGGCCCCCGCCGCCGAACCGCTGCCGCACGGCCTCGGCGCCTCCCTGCCCGCCGCCGACGCCCGCGCCAAGACCGAGGGCACCTTCCCGTACGCGGCGGACCTGTGGGCCGAGGGCCTGCTCTGGGCGGCCGTACTGCGCTCCCCGCACGCGCACGCGCGCATCGTGTCCATCGACACCTCCCACGCGCGCGAGATGCCCGGCGTACGGGCCGTCATCACCCACGAGGACGTCCCCGGCACCCCGCGCCACGGCCGTGGCACGCCCGACCGCCCGGTGTTCGCCTCCGAGGTCGTACGCCACCACGGCGAACCCATCGCGGCCGTCGCCGCCGACCACCCGGACACCGCGCGGATGGCCGCGGCGGCCGTCATCGTCGAGTACGAAGTACTCGACCCGGTGACCGACCCCGAGCAGGCCTTCGAGGCCGAACCGCTGCACCCCGACGGCAACCTGATCCGGCACATCCCACTGCGCCACGGCGACCCGGACGCGCACGGCGACATCGTGGTCGAGGGCCTGTACCGCATCGGCCGCCAGGACCCGGCCCCCATCGGCGCGGAGGCGGGCCTCGCCGTGCCCCGCCCCGACGGCGGCGTGGAGCTCTACCTGGCCTCCACCGACCCGCACACCGACCGCAACACCGCCGCCGCCGTCTTCGGTCTGGCCCCCGAGCGCGTCAAGGTCGTCGTGACCGGCGTACCCGGCGCCACCGCCGACCGCGAGGACCAGGGATTCCAGCTCCCGCTCGGCCTGCTGGCCCTGAAGACCGGCTGCCCGGTGAAGCTGACGGCGACCCGCGAGGAGTCCTTCCTCGGCCACACCCACCGCCACCCCACGCTGCTGCGCTACCGCCACCACGCCGACACCGAGGGCAACCTGGTCAAGGTCGAGGCGCAGATCCTCCTCGACGCGGGCGCGTACGCCGACACCTCCTCCGAGGCCCTGGCCGCCGCCGTCTCCTTCGCCTGCGGCCCGTACGTCGTCCCGAACGCCTTCATCGAGGGCTGGGCCGTGCGCACCAACAACCCGCCCTCCGGCCATGTGCGCGGCGAGGGCGCCATGCAGGTGTGCGCCGCCTACGAGGCGCAGATGGACAAGCTCGCCAAGAAGCTCGGCCTGGACCCGGCCGAACTGCGCCTGCGCAACGCGCTCGCGACGGGTGACGTCCTCCCGATCGGCCAGACGGTGACCTGCCCGGCGCCGGTCGCCGAACTCCTCCAGGCGGTACGGGACTTCCCGCTTCCGGCGCTGCCCAAGGACACGCCCGAGGAGGGGTGGCTGCTGCCCGGCGGCCCCGAGGGCGCGGGCGAACCGAGCGCGGTGCGCCGGGGCGTCGGCTACGGCCTGGGCATGGTGCACATGCTCGGCGCGGAGGGCGCGGACGAGGTCTCCACGGCGACGGTGAAGGTCCACGACGGCATCGCCACCGTCCTGTGCGCGGCGGTGGAGACCGGCCAGGGCTTCACCACGCTCGCCCGCCAGATCGTCCAGGAGACGCTAGGCGTCGACGAGGTCCACGTGGCACCGGTCGACACCGACCAGCCTCCGGCGGGCGCGGGCTGCCGAGGCCGCCACACGTGGGTGTCGGGCGGCGCGGTGGAACGGGCGGCCAAGATGGTCCGCACGCAGCTCCTCCAGCCCCTGGCGCACAAGTTCGGCATGTCGACGGAGCTGCTCCAGATCACCGACGGCAAGATCACGTCGTACGACGGCGTGCTGTCGACGACGGTCACCGAGGCGCTGGACGGCAAGGAACTGTGGGCGACGGCCCAGTGCCGCCCGCACCCCACGGAGCCCCTGAACGCGGCCGGCCAGGGCGACGCCTTCGTCGGCCTGGCCTTCTGCGCGGTCCGTGCGGTGGTGGACGTCGACATCGAACTCGGCTCGGTACGGGTCGTGGAGCTGGCCGTCGCCCAGGACGTGGGCCGCGTGCTCAACCCGGCACAGCTCACCGCCCGCATCGAGGCGGGCGTCACGCAGGGCGTCGGCATCGCGCTCACCGAGAACCTGCGCACGCCGCGCGGCCTGATCCGCCACCCCGACCTCACCGGGTACGCGCTCCCGACCGCCCTGGACGCGCCGGACATCCGCATCGTCAAACTGGTCGAGGAGCGCGACGTGGTCGCCCCCTTCGGCGCCAAGGCGGTCAGCGCGGTACCCGTGGTCACCTCCCCGGCGGCCATCGCCTCCGCCGTCCGCGCGGCGACGGGCCGCCCGGTCAACCGCCTCCCGATCCGCCCGCAGGCGGCGGTGGTGACGGGCCAGTGACCGAGCGGAAGCTGCCGGGCGTCCGCTGCGCGTGAGGCGCGGGGCCGTCCTGGCCCCCGGCGGAGAGGCGGTGGCGGCGCGGGAGGCCGGGCGGCCGAGGACCGGGTACGGCGCGGGGACCGGTGGCGGACCTGGACACGGCGCTGCGGGCGCGGACGCCCCGCACGGGACTGTGGCCGGAGACCTCGGAGCTGACGGTGACCGAGACGGTGGACGCGATCCTCGCGGGTACTGAACGGGCGGGGGTCGCCTGACGTCCTCTTCCGGGGGCGTTGTCAGTGGGGCGGCGTAGTGTTCCGGGCAGTGGGGGACGGCCGCTCCGACGCGAGGCCGGACGGCTGTTGTGCGCCCGGCCCAGGGACGCGCACGACGTATCAGGCACCACACGCCACGTACCAGGTACCACCGAAATCGCGGGGGAGCGATGAGCACGACCGACGCCGGTGTCGCGGCGATCACCCTGACCGAGGACGACCTCGGTCCGTACGTCACCCATGCGCCGACGCGCCACTGGCTGACCGGTCCAGGACTGCCGGGTGGCGGCGGCCTGTTGACGTTCGAGCCGCTGCGTACGGGTGGGCTGCGCACGCTGGCGGACGCCACGGACGACCCGGCGGAGGAGCTGCGGGACCGGCTGGTGATAGGGGAACTGCTCAGCCCCGCCGGCATGGAGACGGAATCGCTCCTCCTCGACGGCGGTACGGGCGAGATCACGACCACGTACCTCTTCGAGGCGATGGACAGCCGCCCCTTCGCGCCCTCGCTGCAGGCGCTGGTGCGGTTCGCCGCGGTCACCGAGGAACTGGCCGGTCTGCGCGGCGAGTTCGCCTCCTACGCGGGCCGCTACGGCACCAAGGCGGCGACCGAGGCGTCCCGCCGCCTCCTCGCCCTCTTCGAGGAGGGTACGGGCGGCGAGGTCCCGCCGTACTGGAAGGCGGCCGCGCTGATCCGCCCCCTGGCCCTGATCGCGGGCCCCGGCACCGACTCCGGCCTCACCCTGGACCTGCCCGTCCGCCTCCTGGACCAGGAGTTCGGCCCGGGCCGGGTGGCCCGCTTCGAGGAGGTCGACTTCCCTGCCGCACTCACCCACGAGCCGACCCGCCGCTTCCTGCGCGAGACCGGCCTGCCCGAGGACGCGGTCCTCTTCCACCTGGACACGGACGTACCCCTGCCGACGCTGACGGAGTACTTCACCTCGGAACGCGCCGACGACTGCACCCTCGAGAGCCTCCCCGCCCACGCCGACCGCCTGATACGCCTCGGCTACCTCGTCGAGGACAACAGCCTGGTGGTCGACGGCACGACGGGCGCGGTCCTGAACTTCAGCGAACCCGAGGCGGCCCTCCACCCTCTGAACACGGACGTCTCCACCCTCGCCTTCACCCTCTGGCTCCTCCACCACGAGCGGACGGTCGACGAGGACCTGGACCACGAACTGACCACCGAGGCCTACGACCAGCTGGCCGCGGCCATGATCCAGACCCTGGCAACCGTCGACCCGACCGCCACGACGACAGACGCCGACTGGCACTACTGGACGGAACTCTTCCAGGACGAAGCGGGCGGCGTGCTCTGAAGCACACCGCCCGGGGGAGAGGCCGTGGCGGGAATCGAACCCGCGTAACCCGCTTTGCAGGCGAGTCCCTGAACCACTCGGGCACACGGCCAGGACCAGGTGAGGAACGATTCACTCGTTCCGACCCGATGTACCGACCGTAGGGGCGGCCGGTCGGGGCCCTCAAGGGAATCGCGGGCGTTGCAACGGGACTGCCATACCCCGTTCACGAAACGGTTCCGCTCGGGCGAGGGACTGCGCGGATTTGCGGCGCCGTGACACCGAGTGGTACCAGGCGGTACCGTGGGCGTATGGCTGGACTGAACCTGCGGTTCACGGATGAGGAGCTCGACGCGTTGCGGGAGCGTGCGGCGGCCGAGGGACGCAGCATGCAGGCATTCGCGCACGACGCGGTGATCGCCGCCATAAACGAGCACTCGCGGCTGTTCAACGAGGCGGCCGAGCACGTGCTGAAGGCCAGCGCCGAGCTGAACCGGAGGCTCGCCTGATGCACCACCTCACTCTGCCGCAGCTGCTGAACCTCGCACAGCGGCTCGGGGCGGACGAGGTGCGTGACTACGGGCTGCTGGACTCGGCGCTGGCACGTCCGCAGTCCAGCGTGTTCGGGCAGGACGCCTATCCGGACGTGTGGCAGAAAGCCGCCGCGCTGATGGAGTCCCTTGCCCGCAACCACGCCCTCGTGGACGGGAACAAGCGCATCGCCTGGTACGCGACCTGGGTCTTCCTGCACTTGAACGGGCATCCCCTGGACACGGACTTCGACGTGGACGAGGCGGAACGCTTTGTGCTCGACGTCTGCCAGGGCGCTCTGGACGTCCCGAAGATCGCAGCCCAGTTGCCGCGCTTCGCGCGCTGAGCCGAGGCACCCTCGCTGTGACGTGGATCCCACCCACCAGTGACCCGGGGTCGTCCGCGCGTTGACATCGCCGGGCCGCCGGTAGGGTGGCCCGGTTGTCATACCCAGCCGAGCCGCCCGACCCCCGGATCCACGGAGACCGTGACTACTACCGCCGCTTCCTCCACCCACTCCCACCACCTCTCGCCCGCCTTCCCCGGCCGCGCCCCCTGGGGCACCGCCAGCAAGCTGCGTGCCTGGCAGCAGGGGGCGATGGAGAAGTACATCCAGGAGCAGCCGCGTGACTTCCTCGCCGTCGCCACGCCGGGCGCCGGCAAGACGACCTTCGCGCTGACACTGGCCTCCTGGCTGCTGCACCACCACGTCGTGCAACAGGTGACCGTGGTCGCTCCGACCGAGCATCTGAAGAAGCAGTGGGCGGAGGCGGCCGCGCGGATAGGGATCAAGCTCGACCCGGAGTACAGCGCGGGGCCACTCGGCAAGGAGTACCACGGGGTCGCCGTCACCTACGCGGGTGTCGGCGTGCGGCCCATGCTGCACCGCAACCGGGTAGAGCAGCGCAAGACCCTCGTCATCCTCGACGAGATCCACCACGCCGGTGACTCCAGGTCGTGGGGCGAGGCCTGTCTCGAGGCCTTCGAACCCGCCACGCGGCGCCTCGCGCTCACGGGTACGCCGTTCCGGTCCGACACCAATCCCATCCCCTTCGTGACGTACGAGGAGGGACCGGACGGAATCCGGCGGTCCGCCGCCGACTACACGTACGGGTACGGGTCCGCGCTGTCCGACGGCGTCGTCCGGCCCGTCATCTTCCTCTCCTACAGCGGCAACATGCGCTGGCGCACCAAGGCCGGTGACGAGGTCGCGGCCAGGCTCGGCGAGCCGATGACCAAGGACGCCGTCAGCCAGGCCTGGCGCACCGCGCTCGACCCGCGCGGTGACTGGATGCCCGCCGTGCTGCGCGCCGCCGACCAGCGGCTGACCGAGGTCAGGAAGGCCGTCCCGGACGCGGGCGCGCTCGTCATCGCCTCCGACCAGGACTCGGCGCGCGCGTACGCCAAGCTGATCCGGGAGATCACGGGCAGCAAGGCCACCCTCGTGCTGTCCGACGACGCCGGCGCCTCGAAGAAGATCGACGAGTTCAGCGCCGGCCACGACCGGTGGATGGTCGCCGTCCGCATGGTGTCGGAGGGCGTCGACGTGCCCCGGCTGGCGGTCGGGGTGTACGCCACCACCATCTCCACCCCGCTCTTCTTCGCCCAGGCCGTCGGCCGTTTCGTACGGTCCCGGCGGCGCGGCGAGACCGCGTCCGTCTTCCTGCCGACCGTCCCCGACCTGCTCACCTTCGCCAATGAGATGGAGGTCGAGCGCGACCACGCCCTCGACAAGCCGAAGAAGGGGGGCGAGGAGGACCCGTACGCCGAGTCCGAGAAGGAGATGGAGGAGGCGAACAAGGAGCAGGACGAGGACACCGGTGAGCAGGACGTGCTGCCCTTCGAGGCGCTGGAGTCCGACGCCGTCTTCGACCGGGTCCTCTACGACGGCGCCGAGTTCGGCATGCAGGCCCACCCGGGGAGTGAGGAGGAGCAGGACTACCTCGGGATTCCCGGGCTCCTCGAACCCGACCAGGTGCAGTTGCTGCTGCAGAAGCGGCAGGCCCGGCAGATCGCGCACAGCCGCAAGAAGCCGGACGAGGAGGCGGACCTGCTGGAGCTGCCCGCGGAGCGGCGGCCGGTCGTCTCGCACAAGGAGATGATGGAGCTGCGCAAGCAGCTCAACACCATGGTCAGCGCGTACGTCCACCAGAGCGGCAAGCCGCACGGGGTGATCCACACGGAGCTGCGGCGTGTGTGCGGCGGCCCGCCGAGCGCGGAGGCGACGGCCGGGCAGCTGCGGCAGCGGATCGCCAAGGTGCAGGAGTGGGCCACGCGGATGCGGTGACGCGTCCGCCGGGTTCGTTCGGGGGAGCGCGCCGTGGGGGCCTGCGTCGGGGGGCGGGCGTCACGAGGAGGACACGCCGTACGTATCAGGACGAAGGCCGCAGGTCATTTCGGGCGGTGCCCGGATTCTGGACGGAGGCTTCCGCTCAGCGAACCGCCTTCGCTACTGTCCCGCTACGCACACGCCCCGTGGCAGCGCCGCCGCGGAGCGCAGCCGTGAAGCGACAGGACCCGGAGCCGCCGGGCCGTCCTGCCGATCGGCGGCCTCTGAAGCGCGTCGTTGACGGGACTCGGCGACGCATCCGCCGCGAAGGGGTCGCCGACCTCACCACTTAAGGAGTGGGCGTCGTGACCGCGGAGACCTCTCAGACGCTCGACCGGGGACTGCGCGTCCTCAAGCTGCTGGCCGACACGGACCACGGGCTGACCGTCACCGAGCTGTCCACCAAACTGGGCGTGAACCGGACCGTGGTGTACCGGTTGCTCGCCACGCTTGAGCAGCATGCGCTCGTGCGCCGTGATCTGGGCGGCCGAGCCCGGGTCGGGCTGGGGGTGCTGCGGCTGGGGCGCCAGGTGCATCCGCTGGTACGGGAGGCCGCGCTGCCCGCGTTGCGGTCGCTGGCCGAGGACATCGGAGCGACCGCGCATCTGACGTTGGTCGACGGGAGCGAGGCGTTGGCCGTCGCGGTGGTCGAGCCGACGTGGACGGACTATCACGTGGCGTATCGCGCGGGGTTCCGGCATCCGTTGGACCGGGGGGCCGCGGGGAAGGCGATCCTCTCCGCGCGGCAGTCGCCGTCGGCGGAGCCGGGGTACACGCTGACGCACGGGGAGCTGGAGGCCGGGGCCAGCGGGGCGGCGGCTCCTCTGCTCGGGGTCACGGGAGTGGAGGGGAGCGTGGGTGTGGTGATGCTGGCGGATGCCGTGCCGGAGCGGGTGGGGCCGCGGGTGGTGGACGCCGCACGGGAGGTTGCGGAGGCGCTGCGCTGAACTGTGCGGGGGCTGAGTTGCCCTGTGCCCGGCTGCTGATCGGGGCCGGCGCCGGTGGGTCGCGCAGCCGGCACTGCGGGGGCAGCCAATGCTCCGTGGTCGTCCCGTAGATTGATCCCGTGCTCTCTCGTCTCACACGCCCCCAGGCCGTCGCCGTCTGCGCCCTGCCCGTCGTGGCCCTGATCGCCACCGCGGTCCTCGCGCCGCTGCCGTTCTCGGTGGCGCAGCCCGGGATGACGGCGAATGTGCTGGGGGAGAACAAGGGCGCCGCGGTGATCACCGTCTCCGGCGCGCCGGCCCGCGGGACGAGCGGGCAGCTGCGGATGACGACGATCGAGGCGACCTCCCCGGAGGCGCGCGTGTCGCTGGGCGACGTGCTCGACAACTGGTTCCGCAAGGACCGCGCGGTCATGCCGCGCGACTCGGTCTACCCGAGCGGCGACACCGTCAAGGAGATCGAGAAGCACAACACCGAGCAGATGCGGCAGTCCCAGGACGCGGCGACCGAGGCCGCGCTGAGGTACCTGGATCTGAGCAGCGACGACGTCAAGGTCACGCTGAAGCTCGCCGACGTCGGCGGGCCCAGTGCGGGGCTGCTGTTCTCCCTCGGGATCATCGACAAGCTGGACGGTGACGGCAGCGGGGGCGATCTCACGGGCGGTCGCACCATCGCCGGTACGGGCACGATCAGCGCCGACGGCAAGGTGGGCGCGGTCGGGGGCGTGGCCCTGAAGACGCAGGCCGCGCGGCGGGACGGGGCGACCGTGTTCCTGGTGCCGAAGGCCGAGTGCTCCGACGCGAAGTCGGAGCTGCCGAAGGGACTCCGGCTGGTTCCGGTGACCACGCTGAAGGGCGCGGTGAGCTCTCTGGTGGCGCTGGAGAAGGGGAAGGGCTCGGTACCGAGCTGTTAGGCGACCGCCGGCGCCGGTTTGGGCGCCGCGGCGAGGCGCAGGCCGACCTCGACGAGGATCCAGCCCAGGCGGGCACGGATCTCGCTCGGGCGCCTGGCCTCGGTGGCGAGGCGGTGGGCGCCGGCCTGGGCGCGGAGTTCGGTCATGTGCTGCTGGGCGAGCTGGGTCACAGCCAGGTCAGCCCGTTGCCCAGGTCGGCGTCGCGCACCGCCTGCCACTGCTTGCGCGGATCGGGGACGGGGGCGCTGTGGCCCTGGTACGTGATCCAGGCGGTGTCCGTGTACTCGTACATGGCGTCCGCGTCCCCGTTCCTGACCGCCTCCCGGCCGCCGATGGAGCCCTGGATGCCGGTCCGGTCCACGACGTGTGCGCCGGCCGCCTGGAAGGCGATGCCCATCATCGCGCCGAGGACGAGGCTCTCCGTGTCCGCCTTGGACGTCACGGTGAGGCGGGCGCCCCTGAGCGGCTGGCCCTGCCCGAGGGAGCCGGGTGCGACGTCGTCGACCATGGGGGAGCCGCTGGACAGGCCGCAGCCGGGGACGACTGTCAGCGCTCCGGCGAGCAGCAGACATGCGCGCCGCTTCACGCCCCCAGCCCCCGCGGTCGCAGCAGCACTTCCGCCAGCGAGGCCAGCCAGTCCACCAGCAGGGCCAGCACGACCGTGAGCACCGAGCCCAGTACCAGCACCGGCATGCGCTGGTTGGTGATGCCGGCGGTGATCAGCACGCCCAGGCCGCCGCCTCCGCCGAAGGCGGCCAGGGTCGCCGTGCCGACGTTCAGGACCAGGGCCGTACGGACGCCCGCGAGGATCAGGGGGACGGCCAGCGGGAGTTCGACCCGGGTCAGCACCCCGAGCGGGGACATGCCGATGCCGTGGGCCGCCTCCAGCAGGACCGGGTCGTTGGCCTTCAGCCCCGCGACGGTGTTGGACAGCACCGGCAGGACGGCGTAGGCGATGATGCCGATCAGGGCCGCCCTCCGGCCGATGCCGAGCCAGATCACCAGCAGCGCGAGGAGGCCGATCGCGGGGGTCGCCTGGCCCGCGTCGGCGACCGCCATCACCACCGGGGTGGCCTTGCGGAAGGCCCCACGGGTCAGCAGCACGCCCAGCGGGACCGCGATGACCAGGACGAAGAAGGTCGAGATCACGGTCAGCTCGACGTGCTGCCCGAGGGCCTTGGAGACCTGGCCGTTCGACAGGGCGTTCTCGGAAACCACATCCAGCCGCGCCTGCCGGAACCACAGCCAGGTCGCCAGCAGCACGGCGACGAGGAGGGCGGGCAGCAGGGTCAACTTCTGCCAGGTGAGCCGTCTCTCGGCCGGCCTCGGCGGCCCGGTCTCGGCCTCCTCCCGCGCCCGCGGCTCCTCCAGCCGGACAGTGGTGGTCACGCCGTCAGCTCCCCTTCCGCCCGGGTCTCCGCCGGCTCGCGCTGGTGCTCCAGGGCCTCCTGGCGGTCGGCGTCCAGCAGCTCGTGCACGCGGTTCATCAGCGTCTCCATGTCGACCACGCCCTCGTACACGCCGTGCCGCCCGGTCACCGCGACCCGACACGCGCCGTCCGTCAGCACCGCCTCCAGCGCGTCCCGCAGCGTCGCGTCCCGGGTCACCGTGGCGTGCACCGGTGTGCCCGCACGGGCCACGGAGCCCCCGGCCCGCATCAGGTCGCCGCGCCGGAGCCACTTGCGGGGGCGGCGGAGCCGGTCGAGGAGGAGGATCTCGTTCGTGCCGCTGCCGCGCAGCCTGCCCAGGATCTCCTGCAGCGGGGTGCCGATGGTCACCGTCGGACAGTCCCTGAGCCGCAGGTCCCGTACGCGGGTGAGGTTCAGCCGCTTCAGGGCCGCCCCCGCGCCCACGAAGCCGGAGACGAAGTCGTCCGCCGGGTGAGTGAGGATCGCCTCGGGGGTGTCGAACTGGGCGATGTGCGAGCGCTCGCGCAGCACCGCGATCCGGTCACCCAGCTTGATCGCCTCGTCGAAGTCGTGGGTGACGAAGACGATCGTCTTGCGCAGCTCGTGCTGGAGCCGGATCAGCTCGTCCTGGAGGTGGTCGCGGGTGACGGGGTCGACCGCGCCGAACGGCTCGTCCATCAGCAGCACCGGCGGATCGGCCGCCAGCGCCCGCGCCACGCCGACGCGCTGCTGCTGACCGCCGGAGAGCCGGCGCGGATAGCGGTCGTGGAACTCGCCGGGGTCGAGACCGACCAGGTCGAGCATCTCCTCGACCCGCTCCCGGATCCGGTGCTTCGGCCAGCCGGTCATCCTCGGCACCAGCGCGATGTTCTGGGCGACGGTCAGGTGCGGGAAGAGCCCGCAGGACTGGATCGCGTACCCGGTCTTCCGGCGCAGCCCCACCGGGTCCATGCCGGTGACGTCCTCGCCGTCGATGCGGATCCGCCCGCCGGTCGGCTCGGTCAGGCGGTTGATCATCCTCAGCGTCGTGGACTTCCCGCAGCCGGACGGGCCGACGAGGACCACCGTCTCGCCGGCCTTGATCTCCATGGTGACGTTGTCGACGACGGGCCGCGGACTGCCGGGGTAGTGCTTGGTGATGTTCTCCAGTTCGATGGCCGCCCCGGTCGTGGACGTCTCAGGCACGGATCCCCCTGGGAATGGTCAGCCGTCCGATCAGGACGTACGCGGCGTCGAAGAGCAGGGCGAGAACGATGATCCCGAGCGTGCCCGCGAGCACCTGGTTCAGGGCGTTGGCGCCGCCCAGCGAGGCGATCCCGCGGAAGATCTCGTTGCCCAGGCCGGGTCCGGAGGCGTAGGCGGCGACGGCCGCGATGCCCATCAGCATCTGCGTGGCGACCCGGATGCCGGTCAGGATCGGCGGCCAGGCGAGCGGCAGCTCCACCCGCAGCAGCCTGGCCGGCCGGGACATCCCGATGCCCCGGGCCGCGTCCACCAGGCTCGGGTCGACCCCGCGCAGTCCCACGACCGCGTTCCGGACCACCGGCAGCAGCCCGTACAGCGTCAGCGCGATCACCGTGGGCGGCACCCCGAGACCGACGACCGGGATCAGCAGGCCGATCATGGCGAGCGACGGCACGGTCAGCAGGGTTGAGGTGGCGGTGGCCGCCAGGTCGCCCGCCCAGTCGCTGCGGTAGGTGACGACACCGATCAGCACGCCGAAGGCGGTCGCCGTCACCATGCACTGGAACACCACACCGGCGTGCTGGCAGGCGTCGGTGAGCAGCTGCTGGTGGCGGTCGGCCAGGTACTCCCAGAAGCTCACGCGGCCTCACCCCGGGTCGGCTAGGACGTCCTCTCCCGGGCCTTGCCGCTCACTCCTTGAGCGCCGCCTGCTCCACCAGCGGGATGATCCGCAGCGGAACGGGGTTCTCCATGACGATCGCCGTGGCTGCCCGGACGATGCCATCAAAACCGACGACCCGGTCGATCACCCGCTGGAGATCGGCGTTCGAGCGGGCCACCAGACGGCACAGCATGTCCCCGCTGCCGGTGGTGGTGTGCAGCTCCAGCACCTCCGGCACGGTCGCCAAGTGGGCCCGCACGTCGGCTCCTTGGCCCTGCCGGATCTGCAGCGTGGCGAACGCCGTGACCGGGTAGCCGAGGGCCGCCGGGTCCACCTGCGGACCGAATCCGCGGATGACTCCGTTCGACTGAAGCCGGTCCAGCCGCGCCTGCACCGTGCCCCGCGCCACCCCCAGCCGCCGGGACATCTCCAGCACCCCGATCCTGGGCTCCCGGGCCAGCAGCACGATGATGCGCCCGTCCAGCTGATCGATCGCCATGCCCAACCTCCCGGGTGGTCATCCTGTACAGGAAGGCCGCTGAAACCGTCGTACCACTGAGCAGATTGCCCAGCAATCAAGCGAACTATTGCGCACCTTGCCGAGCGGGGCCACCCTTCCGCTATGACGCAGACCACACACCACACTCCCGCCACGACCGCCCGGCAGGCCGACCCCTTCCCGGTCAAGGGAATGGACGCGGTCGTCTTCGCCGTGGGCAACGCCAAGCAGGCGGCGCACTACTACTCCACCGCCTTCGGCATGCGGCTGGCCGCCTACTCCGGACCGGAGAACGGCAGCCGCGAGACCGCGAGCTACGTCCTCGAGAACGGCTCCGCCCGGTTCGTGTTCACCTCGGTGATCAAGCCCGCCACCACCTGGGGCCACTTCCTCGCCCAGCACGTGGCCGAGCACGGCGACGGCGTCATCGACCTGGCCATCGAGGTCCCGGACGCCCGCCGCGCGTACGCCTACGCGATCGAGCACGGCGCCCGCTCGGTCGCCGAGCCGTACGAACTGAAGGACGAGCACGGCACGGTCGTCCTCGCCGCCATCGCCACCTACGGCGAGACCCGCCACACCCTCGTCGACCGCTCCGGCTACGACGGCCCCTACCTGCCCGGCTTCGTCGCGGCGAAGCCCATGGTAGAACCGCCCGCCCAGCGCACCTTCCAGGCCATCGACCACTGCGTCGGCAACGTCGAACTCGGCCGCATGAACGAGTGGGTGGAGTTCTACAACAAGGTCATGGGCTTCACGAACATGAAGGAGTTCGTGGGCGACGACATCGCCACCGAGTACAGCGCGCTGATGTCGAAGGTCGTCGCCGACGGCACCCTGAAGGTGAAGTTCCCGATCAACGAGCCCGCGATCGCCAAGAAGAAGTCCCAGATCGACGAGTACCTGGAGTTCTACGGCGGCGCCGGCGTCCAGCACATCGCGCTGAACACCAACGACATCGTGCAGACCGTACGGACCATGCGCGCGGCCGGCGTGGAGTTCCTGGACACGCCCGACACCTACTACGACACCCTCGGCGAGTGGGTCGGCGACACCCGGGTTCCCGTCGAGACCCTGCGCGAGCTGAAGATCCTCGCCGACCGCGACGAGGACGGCTACCTGCTGCAGATCTTCACCAAGCCGGTCCAGGACCGCCCGACCGTCTTCTTCGAGATCATCGAACGGCACGGCTCCATGGGCTTCGGCAAGGGCAACTTCAAGGCCCTGTTCGAGGCGATCGAGCGGGAGCAGGAGCGGCGCGGAAACCTGTGACGCGCGAAAACCTGTGAATCCGGTGAACACGCAACCAGTGGACGCCGGTTGACGCTCTCATGTCCCGTGGGCGCCAGGGCGGCGCCCGCGGGACGTGAGGAGGCACCGTGAACACCGTGGACGAGCGCGTCGACCTCGCCACGCCGTCCGAGCGCTGGCTGCACCGGATCGCCACCCTCCACGAGCCGACGGTCCCGCAGTCCTTCGCCTTCGACGAGGTGAACCGGCACCTGTACGTCCTGCAGGTCACCAGGGGCGGCGCCGAAGCCGGCGACCTGTGCCTGAACCGGCTCGACTACAAGGGCAGGGCACTGGGCCACATGCACCTGCGCGGCTTCGGGCACGGCGTCGGCATGGGCGTGCAGAACGACTCCGACGGCACCGCCTGGATCTGGACCGAGGCCGACGCGCTGCACGGCTACGGCCGGGGCGTCACCCGCTTCCACTTCGTGAACGGGGCCACTCGCACGGCCGCCGACGTCAAGATCCGCTACCCCGTCGAGGGGTCGAAGAACAACCAGCCCACCGTGTGCATGGCCAGTCGCCGCATCGCCGTCCGCCACCGCCTGGACAACGTCCCGCGCTACCGCGTCTGGGACCTCGACGCCTTCGTCGCCCGCGACTACGCCGACCCCGTCGCCGACCTCGCCCAGACCGGCGCCCACCCCGACCCCGGGGTGCCCTTCCAGGGGTACGCCCTGTCCGGCGACCACCTCTACCAGCTCGCCGGCACGGCCTACGACGACGACACCAACCCGCCCGCCCGGCACGGCAACGCCTACCTCTCCTGCCTCCACATCCGCACCGGCGAACTCCTCCAGCAGCGGCGCACCGAGGCCGGCCACTCCCTCGACTTCCGCGAACCCGAGGGCCTCGCCGTGCGCCGGTCCCCGACACCGTGGCTGTGCATCGGCTTCGCGTCGGGGGAGCCGGGCGCGCGCAGGTTCTCGGTGTACTACAAGCAGTAGCTGCAGGAGCTCAGTCCTCCGGCACGCCCTCGTCGGGCGGTTCCCCCAGGTGGGCCAGCGCGGCGCGGGCGACGGGCACGCGCAACGGCGAGAAGTACGGGTTGATCCGCAGCGCGTCCTGCAGGTGCCGCCGCGCCGGCCCGTCCAGTTCCAGCTCCCGCTCGATCATGCCCAGGTGGAACGAGTACAGCGCGCTGCGCACCCCGCCCCCGTGCGCCTTGTCCGTCGCGATCCGGGCGAAGTCCAGTGCCTCCTGGTCGTCGCCGACCCGGTGCAGCGCCCAGCCCAGCGCGTCGGCCACCTCGATGCCAGGCTGCCGCTCCCACTCGGCCCTGAGCCGCTGTACGGCCTCCTGCGCGTCCCCGTGGTCCGCCTCGAACCGCCCGAGCAGCAGCTCCTCGTCGACCCCGCCGGCCTCCTCCCGCTCCACCCGGGCCCGCAGCAGGTCGTACTGCACCTGCGCCGCCTGCTCCAGGCTCAGCGACTCGTACAACTCGCCCAGCTCCAGCGCGTACTGGGGACAGGGCTGCTTGGTGAGCGCCGCCTGGTAGGCGGTCACCGCCTCCGGCGTCCGCCCCAGCGCGGCCAGCACGCGCCCCTGACCGGCCAGCGCGTCCCGCTGGTCGGGGTCGACGCGGACGGCCGCCTCGAAGTGCCGCAGCGCCTCCTTCCGGTCGCCGCGCTCCCAGGCCAGCTGCCCGGACCGGGTCAGGTAGTCGGCCTGCTCGGCGGCCGTGCGCGCGGCCGCCGCCGCGTCGGACAGCTGGGCCGCCGCGTCCTCGCGCCAGCCCCGGTCGCGGTAGACGGCGGAGGCCCGCGCCATCACGGCCGGGCGTGCGGCGGCACCGGCGCGCAGCCCCGTCAGCTTCTCCAGCGTCTTCCCGGTGGCCTTGTAGTCGCCGAGCCCGGTGTAGGCGTCGATCAGGACCGCGTACGCCGTCCAGCGCTTCGGCGCGAGCCCGCGCGCCTGCTCGCCCCACTCGCGGGCCGCCCGGAAGTCCCGGCGCGCGTTCGCCAGCGCCGCCAGCCCCTCCAGCGCCTCGGGATTCTTGCCGCCCGTCACCTCGAGGGAGGCCCGCAGCGCCCGCTCGGCCTTCGGGTAGTTCGCGGCGTCGGCGGTGCGCCGCCCCCGCTCCACATAGGCGGCGCCCAGCACCGCCCACGCGCGCGCGTCCTGCGGATGCGTCCGCAGATGGTTCTCCCGGTCCCCGATCAGCAGCGCCAGGTCGGGCAGCGCGGCCGGCACTCCGGTGGTCACCGAGGCCGGCGCCTGCACCCTCGGGCCCGGCGCCGGCGGCGGACTGGTCCTGGGCGGCTCCTCCGGCAGCAGCATCAGCGCCCCGCCGACCGCCGCGGTACCCGTCGCGGAGGCCACCAGCACCCGCCGCAGCACGCGCAGGCGGCGCCGGGGCCGCTCGCCAACCAGGGATGTACCCGGACCGGACTGTCGCTTCTCCATGGCGCTTACTGTGCGTCAATACGACGAGCGCGTCCGGGTGGCCCAAGGGTGCTGTGTGCGGGGTTCACACCGATGGCCCCCGGTGGGACGCTGTGATCATGAGCCGTATCCAAGCGCCGCGTGACGAGGCCCAGGGCAATCTCACCGACCGGCTCCTGGCGGGCCTGCCGGCCGAGGCGGTTCTCACCGACCCCGACGTCACCGCCTCCTACGCCAACGACATGGCGAGCTTCTGCCCGGCCGGCGCCCCGGCCGCGGTGGTGCTGCCGCGCACGGCCGAGGAGGTGCAGCACGTCATGCGCGTCGCCTCCGAGCTGCGCGTCCCGGTCGTCCCGCAGGGTGCCCGCACGGGCCTGTCCGGCGCGGCCAACGCCTCGGACGGCTGCATCGTGCTGTCCCTGACCAAGATGGACCGCATCCTGGAGATCAACCCGGTCGACCGCATCGCGGTCGTCGAACCGGGCGTGGTCAACGCCGCCCTCTCCCGTGCGGTCGAGGAACACGGCCTGTACTACCCGCCGGATCCCTCCAGCTGGGAGATGTGCACCATCGGCGGGAACATCGGCACCGCCTCGGGCGGCCTGTGCTGCGTGAAGTACGGGGTGACGGCCGAGTACGTCCTCGGCGTGGACGTCGTCCTCGCCGACGGCCGCCTGATGTCCACCGGCCGCCGCACGGCGAAGGGTGTGGCGGGCTACGACCTGACCCGCCTGTTCGTCGGCTCCGAGGGCTCGCTCGGCATCGTCGTACGGGCCGTTCTCGCCCTCAAGCCCAAGCCGCCCCCGCAGCTGGTGCTGGCCGCCGAGTTCGCCTCCGCCGCCGACGCCTGCGACGCCGTGTGCCGGATCATGGCGGGCGGCCACGTGCCGTCCCTCCTGGAACTGATGGACCGTACGACCGTGAAGGCGGTCAACGACCTCGCCCGCACGGGCCTGCCGGAGACCACCGAGGCCCTGCTGCTGGCCGCCTTCGACACCCCCGACCCGGCCGCCGACCTCGCCTCCCTCGGCGCCCTGTGCGAGGCCGCGGGCGCCACCCAGGTGGTGCCCGCCGAGGACGCCGCCGAGTCCGAACTCCTGCTCCAGGCCCGCCGCATGTCCCTCGTCGCGCTGGAGGCCGTCAAGGGCACGACGATGATCGACGACGTGTGCGTGCCCCGGTCGCGGCTCGCCGAGATGCTGGAGGGCGTCGAACGGATCGCGGAGAAGTACCGGCTGACCATCGGCGTGTGCGCCCACGCCGGCGACGGCAACACCCACCCGACCGTGTGCTTCGACGCCCAGGACCCCGACGAGTCCCGCCGGGCCCGCGAGTCCTTCGACGAGATCATGGCGCTCGGCCTGGAACTCGGCGGCACCATCACCGGTGAGCACGGCGTCGGCGTCCTGAAGAAGGAGTGGCTCGCCCGCGAGGTCGGCCCGGTCGGCCTGGAGATGCAGCGCGCGGTCAAGCAGGTCTTCGACCCGCTGGGGATCCTCAACCCCGGCAAGCTCTTCTGACACTCCCTCGGCGCAGGCCCTGGGGTCACTGGGCGAGCAGCTGGTCGAGCGCCTTGTCGAGCCCGAGCTGCCCGCCCTCACTCCCCGGGGGCACCACCCGCAGCGTGCGCTCCAGCCAGGCGGACAGCTGGGCGGCCGGCGCCTGGAGCAGGGCGTCACCGTCGGGTGAACTCAGCGCCATCACCACGACGCTGCGCCCCTCCACCTTCGCCGGCCACACCCGGACGTCTCCCTGCCCGCTCGGCCGGAACACCCCCTCCACCAGCAGGCCGCGAGAGAACGTCCAGTTCACGGGCTGTTCGGAGGTGGTGTGGAAGGCGATGTGGACGGCGTACGGGTCGTCCGAGCGGTAGCCGAGCCGCGCCGGGACCGGGATGCTCCGCTCGGGCGAAAGAATGAGCCTGAGCTCCAGTTCGCGTTCCACCACGGTGTGCTGCATGACGTGCGGTTCCTCTCTCCTCGGGGCCGCTGGGAGTCGGCCCGTACGAGGTGAGAGGCGGCCGGGGCGCGGGCGTTACGCGGGTTCGGGGAATTTTTCGAACCTGTGCGGCGGGACCTGTGAAGCCGTAGCACGGGGTCGCCCGGAAAGGGGTGGGTCCGGCGGGACTGGCGCTGGGGGTTGCGCGGGTCTGATAGATAGTGGAGGCCCCCATACGACCCCCGAGCAGATACGGGACGACGGACATGAGCGCCCCAACCCCGGCCCCCGGTGACGACAGGCCCCGCGAGGGCTACTACCCGGACCCGTCCATCCCCGGCTACGTCCGGTACTGGAACGGCGCCTCCTGGGTGCCGGGCACCAGCCGGCCGGCGCCGAAGGACGGCGAACGGCTCGCCCCGCCGCCCGGCGCGGGCCCGGCGCAGGCCCCGGCGCCGGTCGAGGAGACCGGCCCGCACTTCTTCGACGAGGACCCGCCCGCCGGCGGTTCGGCGGAACCGGCGTCGGCGTGGGGCGCCGACCGTGCGCAGCAGTCGGGCTTCGGCGGCGACCAGGACCGCCGCGTCTCCTGGGGCGCCGATCCGCGGGTGCCCGCCGACTCCCCGGCCCAGCCCGACGGCCAGGCGGCCCGCACGGACGGCACGGCGACGATCCCGCCCGCCGACCAGGACTCCGGCGACCTGGGCTCGGGCGGCACGTTCGTCTTCCGGCGGCCCGCCCCGGCCTCCGGCGGTTCGGTGGACGACGGCACGATGACGTTCCGGCCCGTTCCGCGCACGCCGGCTCCCGGGCAGGGGCCGGGCGGTTCCGGTGCGGCTGGTTTCGGGGTGCAGGGCCCGGTCGGAGCGGCCGGGGCCGCGTCCTCCGGGGCCTCCTCGGGCACCGGTTTCGGCGCCGGGAAGGCGGCCGCGGCGCGCGCGGCAGCCGCGCAGGGGGAGGGCCAGGCGCAGGTCCCGGGCCAGGCGCAGCCGCAACCGCAGGGGCAGGGGCAGGCGCAGATCCCGGGCCAGGCCCAGGGGAACGTACCGGGCCAGGCCCAGGCGAGGCCCGCCGCCCAGGGCTCCGGCGCTCCCCAGGGCTCCGTCGTCGGCCCCTCCGTCCCCGCGCAGGCAGGCGCCCCCCTGTCCGGCGCCGGCCCCGTTTCCGCCACCCCGATGACCAGCGGCCCCGGCGGCGGGCAGTCGTCCTGGGCGCAGCAGGTGCACCGGCTCGCGGGGGCCGGGGACGAGCAGCCCGTGGCACCGTGGAAGCCGCCGGTGGAGGACCCCTTCCAGGCGGTGGCCCGGCGGCAGGCGGCGGCGCGGCCCGCGGGCCTCGGCAAGCGGCTGGCCGCCCGTCTGGTCGACACGCTGGTCCTCGGCGCGGTCACCGCCGCGGCCGCCGTACCGCTGGGCGTCCGGGCCGCCGACCACGTCCAGGAGAAGATCGACGCGGCCAAGCTCTCCGGCCGGACCGTCACCGTCTGGCTGGTCGACGGTACGACCGGCGCCTACCTCGGCATCGTCCTCGGCGTCCTGCTCCTCGCCGGCGTCCTGTACGAGGTGCTGCCCACCGCCAGGTGGGGCCGCACGCTGGGCAAGAAGCTGTGCGGCCTCCAGGTGCGGGACATCGAGGCGCACGAGCCGCCGACGTTCGGCCCGGCCCTGCGCCGCTGGCTGGTCTACAGCGTCCCCGGCCTGCTCGTCGTCGGCGTCGGCGGCGTCCTGTGGTGCCTGTTCGACCGGCCGTGGCACCAGTGCTGGCACGACAAGGCGGCCCACACCTACGTGGCGGCCTGAGCAAGGGCGGCCGTACGGGATCCGGACTCCGTACTCCGGACGGCCGTTCGCCGGATGCGGAGCCGGGGCGTTCGCGATCCACTCGGGCCATGAGCAGCGAACCGCCCCCCGGCTCCGGACAGCAGCCCCCGGAGGACGACCCGTTCAGGAAGCAGCCCCCGTCAGGCCAGGGGGCGGGCTCGCCGTACGACTCCCCGTACGGCGGTCAACAGCCCCCCTACGGCGGCGAGCAGCCCCCGTACGGCGGCCAGCCCCCGCCCCACGGCGGCGACCCGTACGGAGGCGGCGGCCACCCCCGAGACCCGCTCGCCGGGATGCCCCCGCTCGCGGACAGCGGCAAGCGCACGCTGGCCCGCATCATCGACATGATCCTGGTGGGCATCGTCGTCTGGCTGCTCACCTGGGGGTTCGGGGTGCGCGAGTACCAGATGAACGGCGACAGGATCGAGGTCGGCAAGTCGTTCGCGCAGTCGCTCATCGCCGCGGTGCTCTACGTCGCCTACGACACCGTCATGATCGCCAAGTCGGGCCAGACCCTCGGCAAGAAGTGGCTGCACATGCGGGTGGCCAACCTCGACAACGGCGCCACGCCCTCGGTGCAGAGCGCGCTGGTCCGCTCCCTGGTGCTGTGGGTGCCGTTCGCCTTCTGCTGCGCCTGCATCTGGACCGCGATCTCGGGCGGCTGGAGCTTCTTCGACAAGCCCTACAAGCAGGGTCTGCACGACAAGGCCGGCAAGACGGTGGTGGTCAGCACCGGTTGACGGCAGGCCGAGCCGGTCCCGGGGGAGTCAGCGAGCCGTGGGCTCGCGTATCGGCTCGACCGCTGCGGCCACCGGCTCCCGCGGCGCGGGCACCCGCTCCCCGGCCACCGCCTGGGCCGGGGCGGCGACCGTGCGCGGCTTCGGCAGGGGAGCCGTCCTGGCGACCAGGAGTCCCAGAGCGAGCGCCGCGAGGGCGATGACCGCGATCCCGAGGCCCGAACTCGTCTGTGACAGCAGCAGCATGGCGAGCGTCGAGAAGATCACGGTGCAGGAACCGTAGGCGAGCTGTGCGGCGGTCGGACGAGGCATGGCAATCGTGTCCTCGGAAGAATTGGGGGTGAGACGAGGCGCCGGCCTGTGTTTCCGCCGACTTCCGGGCGTTCCACCATTCGACTCTATTCGCCTGCATGCCCGAGTGGAACGGCCGGTAAGCGTGACCTAACCCACGGTACCGGTGCACGGGGGGCGCACGGAGTCATGGGGTCCAGTAAGTGGACGGAGTCGAGCGCCCGTTGAGTGAGGCGCGAGGTGTTCGCAAAGCGAACGCCCGCTCCGCATAGTGCACTTGTCCTGCTCAAGTCAAGGTCTGTCTTTTCTCTTAAACCTCTAGTCAAATGTCGTCACTTGACTACACGCGTTGATCAGGCGCGCACGGACCCTCCATGACCAGGACCCTCCTTCCGTGTGCGCGGGCGCGGGGGAGGAACTCAAGTGACCAGCAGAACCTGGACGTTCAGAGCGGCCGCCATCGGCGTCGCGCTCGCGGCGGCCTCCGCCACGTTCTCCGCCTTCGCCGTCGCGGAGGCGAGCACCACGGCCGGGTCGGCCGCCGCCAACCGGCACGACCCGGCGCCGGTGAAGCAGGAGGACCACGACCTCGACGGCCCGCTGAGCAAGACCCAGGCGGCCCAGCGCCAGGAGGCCCTCAATCAGGTCATATCCGGCGAGGCCGAGGTCAAGGACCGAAACGGCTCGCAGGTCGTCCGGCTCAAGAGCAGGAAGGGCGACAGCAAGTACGTCGAGCTCGGCCGCGAGAAGACCGACAAGATCTTCACGATCCTGGTGGAGTTCGGCGACAGGACCGACCCCAAGTACGGCGGTACCGCGGGCCCGCTGCACAACCGGATAGCCGCGCCGGACCGTACCAAGGACAACTCGACCGCCTGGCAGAAGGACTACGACCAGAAGCACTACCAGGACCTCTACTTCGGCACCGGCAAGAACGTCGAGTCGATGAAGAAGTTCTACGAGAAGGAGTCCTCGGGCCGCTACTCGGTCGAGGGCGAGGTCGCCGACTGGGTCAAGGTCCCCTACAACGAAGCCCGTTACGGCAACAACGCCTGCGGCTCCACCAACTGCCCGAGCGTGTGGAACGTGGTCAGCGACGGCGTGACCGCCTGGGTCGCCCAGCAGAAGGCGGCCGGCAGGACCGACGCGGCCATCAAGGCGGACCTGGCCGACTTCGACCAGTGGGACCGCTACGACTACGACGGGGACGGCAACTTCAACGAGCCCGACGGCTACATCGACCACTTCCAGATCGTGCACGCCGGTGAGGACGAGTCCGCGGGCGGCGGCGTCCAGGGCAAGGACGCCATCTGGGCCCACCGCTGGTACGCCTTCGGCACCGACGCGGGCGCCACCGGCCCGCAGAACAACAAGCTGGGCGGCACGCAGATCGGTGACACCGGCATCTGGGTCGGCGACTACACCATCCAGCCGGAGAACGGCGGCCTGGGCGTCTTCGCCCACGAGTACGGCCACGACCTCGGCCTGCCGGACCACTACGACACCACCGGCAACGGCGACAACTCCACCGGTTTCTGGACCCTGATGTCCTCCGGCTCCTGGCTCGGCCGGGGCAAGGACGCCATCGGTGACCTGCCGGGCGACTTCAGCGCCTGGGACAAGCTCCAGCTCGGCTGGCTCAACTACGACACGGCCAAGGCCGGCAAGCAGTCCACGCACAAGCTCGGCGTCGCCGAGTACAACACGTGGAACAAGCAGGCCCTCGTGGTCAACCTGCCGGACAAGGAGGTGACCACCACCGTCGTGACCCCGGCGCAGGGCTCGACCCAATGGTGGAGCGGCAGCGGTGACAACCTCAAGAACACGCTGACCCGTTCCGTCGACCTCACCGGCAAGTCCTCGGCCACGCTGAGCCTGGACGGCTACTACGACATCGAGGCCAACTACGACTTCCTCTACACGGAGGTCTCGACCGACGGCGGCGCCAACTGGACCGCTGTGGACGGCACGGTGGACGGTCAGCCCATCCCGCGCGACGCCAGCGACAAGCCGGCCCTGACCGGAACGGTCGACGGGTACAAGAAGCTGTCGTACTCCCTGGACGCCTACGCGGGCAAGAAGATCGACGTCCGCTTCCGCTACCAGACCGACGGCGGCGTGGCCCAGAAGGGCTTCGCGGGTGACGAGATCACGCTGACCGCGGACGGCGCGACCGTCTTCTCCGACAACGCCGAGAGCGCGGACGCGGCGTGGACGGCGAGCGGCTTCTCCCGGATCGGCGCGTCCTTCGCCAAGGACTACGCGCAGTACTACATCGCCGAGAACCGCCAGTACGTGTCGTACGACAAGACCCTCAAGGTCGGCCCGTACAACTTCGGCTTCTCGACGACCCGTCCGGACTGGGTGGAGCACTACCCGTACCAGAACGGCCTGCTGATCTGGAAGTGGGACACCTCCCAGGCGGACAACAACACCAGCGTCCACCCGGGCGCCGGCCTGATCCTCCCGGTCGACTCGCACCCGACCGCGCTGAAGTGGTCGGACGGCACGCTGATGCGCACCCGCATCCAGGCCTACGACTCCCCGTTCAGCCTGTACCGCACCGACGGCATCACGCTCCACAACGCGGACGTCGCGACGAAGATCAAGTCGTCGAAGGGCGTGTCGGTCTTCAACGACCACACCAGCACCTACTACGACCCCTCGACCCCGACCGCCGGTGTCAAGATCACTGACACCAACACCAGGATCAGGATCGTCAAGGAGGCCAAGGACGGCTCCACGATCTCGCTCAAGGTCGGCCCTGCGGTGAAGTAGTCTGCGTTTTCGCAGGTCAGAAGCGTATCGGCGGCAACCCCTTGGCGGGTTGCCGCCGATCGTGTTTAGGTGCGTCCTGTGGCTCGCTTATTGACACCGACCGAAACGGGGATGTGACCGCATGGCCGCAGGAGGTTTCTGCAAGCTGCCGAACGGCACGGTGGTGGTGGCGCTGAACCTGCCCCGCCCCACCGGCGACGACCCCGGCGGCGTGCGCGTGCTGGTCCACGCCCTCAACCGCGCCCGCGCCCTGACCAGGCTGCGCAACCTGGGCATGCGCGCGGTCTACCTGCGGGGCAACGCCGCCCCGCCGACCCCGGACGAGATCACCGCGGTCCTGCACCACCCCGACGGCCTGATATGGCGCACCGCCTCCGACAACGGTGTCACCTCGCCCGAGCTGGTGACGGAGCTGTGGCGGCCGATCAGGGCCCTGCTGAGACAGCCGGCGGCGCAGGCGTGAGACGAGGCAGGTCAGGAGGAGACGACCGGCTTGCCGGTCAGCTCCACCCCCGCCTCGCGCATCTCCTCCAGCGCCCGCTCGGTGGTCTCCGCGGCCACTCCGGCGGTCAGGTCGAGGAGCACCTGCGTACGGAAGCCCTCGCGGGCGGCGTCCAGGGCGGTGGCGCGCACGCAGTGGTCGGTGGCGATGCCCACCACGTCGACCTCGTCGATCCGGCGGGCCCGCAGCCAGTCGGCCAGGCCGACGCCGTTCTCGTCCGCGCCCTCGAAACCGCTGTACGCCGCCGCGTACGCCCCCTTGTCGAAGACGGCGTCGACCGCGCCCGAGGCGACGGCGGGGGCGAAGTTCGGGTGGAAGCCCACGCCCTCGGTGCCGGCGACGCAGTGCGCCGGCCAGGAGTGGACGAAGTCGGGGTTGTCGGCGAAGTGTCCGCCGGGCGCGATGTGGTGGTCGCGGGTGGCCACCACGTGCCGGTACCCGGCGGGGGCCTGCCCGATCAGCTCGGTGATGGCGGCGGCCACATCGGCACCCCCGGCCACCGCGAGGCTGCCCCCCTCGCAGAAGTCGTTCTGCACGTCTACGACGATCAAGGCGCGGCGCATGGTCGGTGTCCTTCGCTATGGGGTCTCGAGTGGGGAAGGGTGCGGGCCCGGCCGTGAACTACCGAGCCTAGAGACTTCACGCCGGGCGCGGGAGGGGGCACGGCCCGCGCGCGGGCGCGGGCCCCGCTCCGGTGTCGGACGACGGGGGCTCGGCTGCCCGATCACCCCTGGACGTACTCCGTCGGTATGACGGGTTCCCCGCGCGAGAGCTGGGTCGCCGACAGGGGCAGGTTGGCGCGGGCGGCCGCGTGCCGGTCGCGGGAGACGTCCAGGGGCTCACGGGCGACGATCTCGCCGCCCTTGACCAGCTCGACGAGGAGCTGGCGGTCGGCGAGCTCGCTCGGCACCGGGCCCGTGCCGACGACCTCGGCCTCGGCCACGCCGTACTCGTCGAGCCGCCGCGCGGCCCACTTGCGGCCGCCGATGGAGGTCTTGCCGCCGGAGGACTTCTTCGCCACCGGCACCAGCGGCGCCTTCGGGTCGTCGGACTCGGCGCGCGCGACCAGCTTGTAGACCATGGCGGCCGTCGGGTGCCCGGAACCGGTCACCAGCTGGGTGCCGACGCCGTACGCGTCCACCGGCGCCGCCGCGAGCGAGGCGATGGCGTACTCGTCCAGGTCCGAGGTCACGATGATCTTCGTGTGGGTCGCGCCCAGCTCGTCCAGCTGCTGCCGTACCCGGTACGCGACCAGCAGCAGGTCGCCGGAGTCGATGCGCACCGCGCCCAGCTCGGGCCCGGCGACCTCGACGGCCGTGCGGACCGCCTCGGTGACGTCGTACGTGTCCACGAGCAGGGTGGTGCCCCGGCCCAGCGAGTCGACCTGGGCCTGGAAGGCGTCCCGCTCGCGGTCGTGCAGCAGGGTGAAGGCGTGGGCGGAGGTGCCGACGGTCGGGATGTTGTAGCGGAAGCCCGCGGCGAGGTCGGAGGTGGAGGCGAAACCGCCGACGTACGCGGCACGGGCGGCGGCGACGGCGGACAGCTCGTGGGTGCGGCGGGCGCCCATCTCGATCAGCGGCCGGTCACCGGCGGCCGAGGACATCCGGGAGGCGGCGGCGGCGATCGCGGAGTCGTGGTTGAGGATCGACAGGATCACCGTCTCCAGCAGCACGCACTCGGCGAAGGAGCCCTCGACCCGCATCAGCGGCGAGCCCGGGAAGTACACCTCGCCCTCCGGGTAGCCCCAGATGTCACCCGAGAAGCGGTAGGCGGCGAGCCACGCCAGGGTCTCCTCGTCGACGATCCGCCGCTCGCGCAGGAAGCCGAGGACGCCCGCGTCGAAGCGGAAGTTCTCCACCGCGTCCAGCACCCGGCCGACCCCCGCCAGCACGCCGTAGCGGCGGCCGTCCGGCAGGCGCCGGGTGAAGACCTCGAACACGCTGCGCCGTCCGGCGGTACCCGCCTTCAGAGCGGCCTGCAGCATCGTCAGCTCGTACTGGTCGGTGAAGAGCGCCGTCGAGGGAACGTCCACCGGCAGCCCAAGGTCCGCTACGTCCACGAAAGTTCTCCTAGTCACGACTCTCCGGGCGCCCCCGACGTCCGCCGGGGGTCCGGGGGTTGTTCCCCGGTGTATGCGGCATGGCCATGGATGGTACTCCTATTTCGTCAGTGTGACGATTTCTGGCGTGCGTGGCAGCATGGGCCATGTGACGTCACCCGCTCCCGTAGAGATCGAACGCACCGAGTCGGCGGAGGAGGTCTTCGCCGTACCCGAGCCGGACGTCCCCTGGGTCACGATCGTGCACAACGACCCGGTCAACCTCATGAGCTATGTGACGTACGTCTTCCAGACGTACTTCGGGTACACCAAGGACAAGGCCACCAAGCTCATGCTCGACGTCCACCACAAGGGCCGGGCGGTCGTCTCCAGCGGCAGTCGTGAGGAGATGGAACGCGACGTGCAGGCGATGCACGGCTACGGTCTGTGGGCCACCCTCCAGCAGGACCGGAAGTAGACCGGAGTAAACGACCTCACTGATGCCCGGAACCTTCGAACCGATCCCCGGTGGCGGCGCGGCCGTCGCGCTCGACGACGTCGAGATCTCCATCATCCGGTCGCTGGCCGTCCAGCTCCTGGAACTCATCGGCCCAGGCCCCGCCGAGGACGCCCCCGGCGACCCGCTCGCCGAGCTGTTCGCCGAGGGTCCGAGCGAGCCGCCCGCCGATCCGGTGCTCAAGCGCCTCTTCCCGGACGCCTACTGCGACCCGGAGGAGACCTCCGCCTCGCCGAAGGAGGCCGAGGAGCGGCGGGCGTACTCCTCCGAGTTCCGCCGCTTCACCGAGAACGACCTGCGGGCCGGCAAGCGGGACAACGCGCTCGCGGTGATCCGCTCCCTGGACGCGCTGACGGCCGCCGGCGAGGGCGGGGCGGTGCTCAGGCTGAGCCCCGAGGAGTCCCGCCGGTGGCTGGGCGCCCTCAACGACCTGCGGCTGGCGATAGGGGCCCGGCTGGAGATCGCCGACGAGGACGACACCGATCTGCTCTACCGGCTGCCGGACGAGGACCCGCGCAAGCCGATGGTGATGGCGTACCTGTGGCTGGGCGGGTTGCAGGAGACGCTCGTGGCGACCCTGATGCCCTGATTCATCCGCATGAGTTGTTCGCTCAGCGGACGCTCAAATCCGGATAACGATCGCGTTACCGTTGCGGCCTGCTTTGCCGCGTTCGAGCGCTCTTTGTCCCCTTTTCCCCGTGGGGTGCGCCACATCCCGCCCGTGTGATCAATATTGCGGCCGTGATAAATCTTCACGACCGCCCGGCGAACACCACCCATGTTCCGCCGGGTGCGCCACCGAGCCGGTGACCGCCGGCCAGGCACGACTCCAGTCATCCGGGGGGATCGAAACCCGATCCGAGGCCGACGAAAGGCCCGGGTCGGCATGGAGAAAGGCGCACCACACATGACCTCTTCGAAGGTCACCGAAGCCCCCGAAGAGGGGTACGAGCGCGGGCTCGGCAGCCGTCAGGTCCAGATGATCGCGATCGGCGGTGCCATCGGCGTCGGCCTGTTCCTGGGAGCCGGGGCGAACATCGCCAAGGCCGGTCCCAGCCTCATCCTGATGTACGCCCTCGCGGGCGCGATCGTCTTCTTCATCATGCGGGCGCTCGGTGAGCTGCTGCTCTACCGTCCCGTATCGGGCTCCTTCGCGGAGTACTCCCGCGAGTTCCTCGGCCCGTTCTTCGGCTACTTCACCGGCTGGACGTACTGGCTGATGTGGGTGGTGACCGGCATGGCCGAGCTGACGGCCGCCGCGATCTACGTGAAACACTGGTTCCCGGCCATCCCGCAGTGGGTGACGGCACTGGTCTTCCTCGTCGTGCTGTTCGTGGCCAACCTGATCTCGGTCAAGCTGTTCGGCGAGATCGAGTTCTGGTTCTCCATGGTCAAGGTCACCGCACTGATCGGCATGATCGTGATCGGCCTGGGCGTGCTCACCTTCGGCTTCAGCTCCGCCGGCGACACCGCCGCGGTCTCCAACCTGTGGGCCTTCGACGGCTTCTTCCCCAAGGGCATCGGCTCGTCCCTGATGACCCTGCAGGGCGTCATGTTCGCCTACCTCGCCGTGGAACTGGTCGGCGTCACCGCCGGTGAGTCGGAGAACCCGGAGAAGACCCTCCCCAAGGCGATCAACACCCTGCCCTGGCGCATCGCCCTGTTCTACGTCGGCGCCCTCACCGTCATCCTGTGCGTGGTGAAGTGGACCGAGTTCGCGGAGGGCGTCAGCCCCTTCGTGAAGGCGTTCGCCATGATCGGCATCCCGGCCGGCGCGGGCATCGTCAACTTCGTGGTGCTCACCGCGGCCCTGTCGTCCTGCAACTCCGGCATGTACTCCACGGGCCGCATGCTGCGCACCCTCGCGGACAACGGCGAGGCCCCCCGGGTCTTCAGCAGGCTGTCGGCCTCCAAGACCCCGGCGCTCGGCATCACGGTCTCGGTCGCCTTCATGGCCATCGGTGTGGTCCTCAACTACATCGTCCCGGAGAAGGCCTTCGGCTACGTCACCTCCGTCGCCACCGCGGCCGGCATCTGGACCTGGCTGATGATCCTGGTCAGCCACGTCCTCTACCGCCGCGCGGTGAACGCCGGACGACTGCCCGCCTCCTCCTTCCCGGCGCCGGGCGGCGCGGTGTGCAGCTGGATCGCCATCGTCTTCCTGCTCTTCGTCACCGGCCTGATCGCGTACGACGCCGACTCCCGCGTCTGCCTCTACGTGATGGCCGGCTGGGCCGTCGCCCTCGGCATCGGCTGGGCGGCCCTCAAGGCCCGCAACCCGCAGGTCACCGAGCGCCGCGAGCAGCCGGTGCCGGAGAAGGTCGGCTGACCCCACCGAAGGACGTCCTGCCGCGGCGAGCACTCGTGGCGCCCCCCGCGGCAGCCGCTCAGGACGTCCGGCATATGGGCCGCCCCGTACCGCCCCTCGGTACGGGGCGGCCCCTTTGCTTATCCTGACCAGCATGCTGACCCTGACCCAGGCCCTCTACGACCAGATCGTCGCCCACGCCCGCGAGGACCACCCCGACGAGGCGTGCGGCGTGGTCGCCGGACCGGCGGGCTCCGGCCGGCCCGAGCGCTTCATCCCGATGCTCAACGCGGCCCGCTCGCCCACCTTCTACGAGTTCGACTCGCAGGACCTCCTCAAGCTCTACCGCGAGATGGACGACAACGACGAGGAGCCGGTGATCATCTACCACTCCCACACGGCGACCGAGGCGTACCCGTCCCGCACCGACATCTCCTACGCCAACGAGCCGGGCGCGCACTACGTCCTGGTGTCGACGGCGGACACCGACGGCACGGGGGAGTTCCAGTTCCGCTCGTTCCGGATCATCGAGGGCGAGGTCACGGAAGAAGAGGTCAAGGTCGTGGAGACCTACTGATCCCGCGATCCGGTCAGAATCCATCCACGATGCGAGATCACATTCCTGGACCGGGACCGGGAATCGATACGATGAGCCCATGGTTTTCCACGACGTGAGCGACAAGACGCCGGGCATGCTGCTCGTGGCGCGGCTGCACGTCGACCTGTGCAGGCTGAACAGCGCCATCTGTTGACGCCCCCTGCCGCCGTACGGCCGTGAGCCGCGGCGCTCCCCCAGTGCCGAAAGCCTGGGGGGATCCCCATCGCGCGCCCCCCCCCGAACCGACGACACTCTTCCGACAGGAGCCCGCAACCATGGCCATCGAGGTCCGCATCCCCACCATCCTCCGCCAGTACACCGACGGTCAGAAGGCCGTGGAAGGCACCGGGGAGACCCTCGCCGAGCTGTTCGCCGACCTCGAGACCCGGCATCCGGGCATCCAGGCCCGCATCGTGGACGGCGAGCAGCTGCGCCGCTTCGTCAACGTCTACCTCAACGACGAGGACGTCCGCTTCCTCGACAGCATCAACACCAAGCTGTCCGACGGCGACAACGTGACGATCCTGCCCGCCGTCGCCGGCGGCATGTCCTGATCGGCCCCTGATCACCGATGCGCTACGACTCCCCGCTGGCCGCGGTGGGCAACACCCCCCTGGTGCGCCTGCCGCGGCTCTCGCCGTCCCCCGAGGTCCGTATCTGGGCCAAGCTGGAGGACCGCAACCCGACCGGCTCGGTCAAGGACCGTCCCGCGCTGCACATGATCGAGCAGGCGGAGAAGGACGGCCGCCTGACCCCCGGCTGCACCATCCTGGAGCCGACCTCCGGCAACACCGGCATCTCACTGGCCATGGCGGCCAAGCTCAAGGGCTACCGCATGGTGTGCGTGATGCCGGAGAACACCTCGCAGGAACGCCGGGACCTGCTCGGCATGTGGGGCGCCGAGATCATCTCCTCCCCGGCGGCCGGCGGCTCCAACACCGCCGTACGCGTCGCCAAGGAACTGGCCGCCGAGCACCCCGACTGGGTGATGCTCTACCAGTACGGCAACCCGCACAACGCGGGCGCCCACTACGCCACGACCGGGCCGGAGATCCTCGCCGACCTCCCCTCCATCACCCACTTCGTCGCGGGCCTCGGCACCACCGGCACCCTGATGGGTGTGGGCCGCTACCTCCGCGAGCACAAGCCGGACGTCAGGATCGTCGCCGCCGAACCGCGCTACGACGACCTGGTGTACGGCCTGCGCAACCTCGACGACGGCTTCGTACCGGAGCTGTACGACGCCTCCGTCCTGACCACCCGCTTCTCGGTCGGCTCCGCCGACGCGGTCACCCGCACCCGTGAACTCCTCCAGCAGGAGGGCATCTTCGCGGGCGTCTCCACCGGCGCCGCCCTGCACGCGGCGATCGGCGTCGGCCGGAAGGCCGTCAAGGCGGGCGAGAGCGCCGACATCGTCTTCATCGTGGCCGACGGCGGCTGGAAGTACCTCTCGACCGGCGTCTACACGGCGGCCACCACCGAGGAGGCCATCGAGACGCTCCAGGGCCAGCTCTGGGCATAGGGCTCACCACCGAAGCGCCAACCCCCTCCTGTGAGGGGGCCAAGCGCTGCCCACGGGGCGGCAAGGAACCCCGTTGGGGTGCTCCACCCCGTACGTCTGCACCGCGACCACCGGCTGCGACGGCCCGACCGGCACACCGCCGCCGAACGGAGGGCCCCGGCCGTGATCGGCCGGGGCCCTCCGTGGATCCGGATGCGCGTCCGGTACGTCACATCCGCAGCAGGTCCGGTCCCAGCGGAAAGGCGGGCACCACATGCGCCGTACGACGCTCCACCGCACATCCGCCGTCGCCGTCGCGGCGCTGCTCCTCGCCGGCTGCGGCTCGCAGGGCGGGGGAGACAACGCCGGGAGCGGGTCGGTGCCGCCGGCCCCGAGCGACTCGGCGTCCCGGAGCACGGCGCCGTCAGCATCGCCGTCCGCGTCCCCGACCCGGTCCTGCACCCCCCGCACCCAGCTCGGCGTCGCCGACAACGGCCGTACCGTCTGCCTCGCCAAGGGGCAGATGATCCGGCTCACCCTGGACGGCACCAAGGACCGCCCCTGGAAGCCGGTCACCGCCGACGGCGGCGCGCTGAAGGCCGCCAACCCGGGGTTCGTCCTCCAGCCGGGCGACGCCGTCGCCGCGTTCGAGGCGGTCGCGCCCGGCACGGCCCACCTGACCTCGTCCCGGCCGCTGTGCGCGAGCCGCCCCGGCCAGGTGTCCTGCAAGGGCATCCAGGGCTGGACGGTCACCGTGCAGGTCCGCTGAGGCGGGTGCTCAGCCCGCCAGGTGCCGCACCTGGTCCCACAGGACCGGGTCCACCACGCCCACCCGGCGCCGGAAGTCCCAGACGTGTACGTGCCGCAGCTCGTCCGTCTCCAGGAAACTGGGCCGCCCGTGCGCGTCGCCGACCGAGCCCGGCGGGAGGGGGATCACCCCGGACCGCTCGTCGTGGTACTTGCTGGTGATCTTCGCGACGGTCGCCCGGTTGCCGCGCACCGCCAGCACCAGGCAGGGCCGCTCCTTGCCACCCCGGCCGTCCTCGTAGGGGACGTTGGCCCACCAGATGTCCCCGGGGTGCGGGCGGGCCGGCTGCCCGCGGAATCCCTCGGGGCGGCCCGGCGGGCGGGTCCTGCGCCCCGGCGGACGGTGGCCCCGCCCCCATCCGTCGACGAGCGTGGCGACCAGCGCGAGCAGTACCACCGCCGCGAGCGCCAGCCACCAGGACGTGTCCATACGGATGACGTTACCGGCGTGCGATTCCCATCGCGCGCCCTCTCGTAAGCCTTTTGCGCCCCGGGTCCAGCCGAACTGGTGACAGCACAGGTGAGTTCGCCCACAACGGCCCCTGGCGGAGGAGCGACCGGCGCTTTTGCGCCTTACGCTCGACAAACCGCACGACCCTCGTCAGCCCCCTTTTTCGCCCCCTTCCGTTCCTTCCCGCCAACGGAGGTTTCTGCTTCATGAAGCTCACCGTCGTCGGCTGCTCGGGGTCGTTCCCGTCCGCGGAATCGGCCTGCTCGAGCTACCTCGTCGAGGCCGACGGCTTCCGGCTGCTCCTCGACATGGGCAACGGCGCCCTCGGCGAGCTGCAGCGCCACTGCGGTCTCTACGACCTCGACGCGATCTTCCTCAGCCATCTGCACGTCGATCACTGCATCGACATGTGCGCGTACTTCGTGGCGCGCTACTACCGGCACGACGGCGGTCGCTGCGACCCGCTCCCGGTCTACGGACCCGAGGGCACGGAACACCGGCTCACCACCGCCTACGCCGACACCCCCACCGCCTCCTCCATGAGCGAGGTCTTCGACTTCCACACGGTCAAGCCGTCCACGTTCGACCTCGGCCCGTTCACCGTGCACACCGAGAAGGTGCGCCACCCCGTGGAGGCGTACGGCATCCGCATCGAGCACGGCGGGAAGTCCCTGACGTACTCCGGCGACACCGGCGTCACCGAGACACTGGACGCGCTGGCCCGGGACACCGACCTCTTCCTGTGCGAGGCCGCGTTCACGCACGGCAAGGAGAGCATCCCCGACCTGCACCTCAACGGCCGGGAGGCGGGCGAGACAGCCGCCCGCGCGGGCGCCCGGCGCCTGGTCCTCACCCACATCCCGCCCTGGACCGACCCGCAGGTCAACCTGGCCGACGCGCGCGCGGTCTTCGACGGGCCGGTGGAGCTGGCGGTGCCGAGGGCGACGTACGAGATCTGAAACCCCCCATGCACACGGCGGCCCCGGAACGGAAACGTTCCGGGGCCGCCGCACGGGTGCGGGTGAGGACCTACTTGGCCTCCGCCTTCTGCAGTTCCGCCAGCTCCTCGTCGGACTCGCGGCCCGGCGTCGGCAGGTTGAACCTGATGATCGCGAAACGGAAGACCGCGTAGTAGACCACCGCGAAGCACAGGCCCACCAGGACCAGGCCCAAGGGGTTGGTCGCGATGCCGAAGTTCAACCCGAAATCGACCACGCCCGCCGAGAAACCGAAGCCGTCCTTCATACCCAGCGCCCAGGTCAGCGCCAGCGAGATACCGGTGAGGACCGCGTGGATGGCGTACAGGACCGGCGCGATGAACATGAACGTGAACTCGATCGGCTCGGTCACACCGGTCACGAACGACGTCAGTGCGATCGAGAACATCATGCCGCCGACCACCTTGCGGCGCTCCGGACGGGCACAGTGCACCATGGCCAGACACGCCGCCGGGAGGCCGAACATCATGATCGGGAAGAAGCCCGTCATGAACTGCCCGGCGCTCGGGTCACCGGCCAGGAAGCGCGCGATGTCGCCGCTCTTGCCGTGATAGTCGCCCGCCTGGAGCCACGGGAACGAGTTCAGCAGATGGTGCATGCCGATCGGGATCAGCGCACGGTTGGCCACACCGAAGATGCCGGCCCCGACCGCGCCCGACTTCACCAGCCACTCACCGAGGTTGTGCAGCCCCGTGCCGAGGACCGGCCAGATGTAGCCGAAGACGATGCCGATGACCAGACCCGCGAACGCCGACAGGATCGGCACCAGACGCCGGCCGCCGAAGAAACCGGCCCAGTCCGGCAGCTTCGTACGGTAGAAGCGCTGGTAGAGCAGCGCGACCACGAGGCCCATCACCACACCGCCGAGGACCTTGGCGTCCACCGGGGCGTTCACCATGGCGACCTTGCCGTCGACGACCGTCGCCACCTTCGGCAGGTTCTTGTCGGTGAAGGTGGCCAGCACGTTCTTGAAGACCAGGTAACCGACGACCGCGGCGAGCGCCGTGGAGCCGTCCGACTTCTTCGCGAAGCCGATGGCGATGCCCACCGCGAACAGCAGCGCCATGTTGTCGAGGATCGCGTTCCCGCCGGCGGCCATGAAGCCCGCTATCTTGGTCAGGAACGTGGGGAAGGACGGGCGTCCCAGCATGTCGGTGTTGCCGAGGCGCACCAGGAGGGCGGCGGCGGGCAGGACCGCCACCGGCAGCATGAGGCTGCGGCCGATGCGCTGCAGAACAGCCATCACGCCGACGCCCTTCTTCTTCTCGGCCGCGGGAGCGGCGCTGGCCGTGGTCACAACTTCCTCCAAGTGGGCATGGCGCCGCCCCGGGGCGTGGGGAGGGAGGACGGCGGCGTCTCTGGTCTACACCACTCAGTGGTGTAGACCTGTTGTAGCAGATGAAGGCGGTATAAGGAACCCACGATTCCCGTTACCGCCGCGCTACGCGCCGTACCCCCGAACCCGCTTACGCCCCGGTGACGCCGTGTTCCGTTTCGCGGTCACGGCGTTCGGCCTGAGGGCTCCGGTGCGGGAGCGGCGGGATGAGAGCGAGACGGCGGCGAAACACAGACCGATCGGACTGCAAGCCCTGGAAAAGGGCCGGGCTTGGCCATCGTCGGCCAACTGGTGTAGACCAGTCGACGTACCGGTTCGGTTCGCTGCTGTGATCGCCGTCATTCGATACACACGACATGACCGCTCGCAAAGCTGAGCCAACCATGGATTACTGCGGCATAACGCTTCGGACCAGGCAATTCAGGGAGACGGAACATGGCCAGCAAGGCTGAGAAGATCGTCGCCGGGCTCGGCGGCATCGACAACATCGAAGAAATCGAAGGCTGCATCACCCGACTGCGCACCGAGGTCGCCGACCCCTCGCTCGTCGACGAAACCGCCCTGAAAGCCGCCGGCGCCCACGGCGTCGTCAAAATGGGCACCGCCATCCAGGTCGTCATCGGCACCGACGCCGACCCGATCGCCGCCGAGATCGAAGACATGATGTGAACATCCAGCACCCTCACCCCTGAGGCGCTCCTCCCCACGCGGGAGGAGCCCCATCCCCATCGGCGGCTAGGCTCATCGCCATGTCTCGAATCGACGGCCGCACCCCCGAACAGCTCCGCCCCGTCACCATCGAACGCGGCTGGAGCAAGCACGCCGAGGGCTCCGTCCTCGTCTCCTTCGGCGACACCAAGGTCTTCTGCACCGCCTCCGTCACCGAAGGGGTCCCCCGCTGGCGCAAGGGCAGCGGCGAGGGCTGGATCACCGCCGAGTACGCCATGCTGCCCCGCTCCACCAACACCCGCGGCGACCGCGAGTCCGTCAAAGGCCGGATCGGCGGCCGCACCCACGAGATCAGCCGCCTCATCGGCCGCTCCCTACGCGCGGTCATCGACTACAAGGCGCTCGGCGAGAACACCATCGTCCTGGACTGCGACGTCCTCCAGGCCGACGGCGGCACCCGCACGGCCGCCATCACCGGCGCCTACGTCGCCCTCGCCGACGCCGTCGCCTGGGCACAGGGCAAGAAACTCATCAAAGCAGGCCGCCAGCCGCTCACCGGCACCGTCTCCGCGGTCTCGGTCGGCATCGTCGGCGGAGTCCCCCTCCTGGACCTCTGCTACGAGGAGGACGTCAAGGCCGAGACCGACATGAACGTGGTTTGCACCGGCGACGGCCGCTTCGTCGAGGTCCAGGGCACCGCCGAGGCCGAACCCTTCGCTCGCGACGAGCTCAACGCCCTCCTCGACCTCGCCGTCGCCGGCTGCACCGAACTGGCCGAACTGCAGCGCAAAGCACTCGAAACAGTGCTCGCCAAGTAAAAAGACCGCCAAGCCGGCCGGCCGGCACACGCAACCCGGCCGCCCGCCCCCGCGTCCCTACGAATATCAACTCAGGCCTCCCAGCGGGGCCCGACAACGGGAGGAACACACCCATGGCCGCGAGCCGCCACAGACGCACCACGATCGCCGTCGCCGCGGCCACCGCCGCACTCGCCGCCGGCCTGGTCACCGGCTGCTCCGCCGTCGACAAGGCCCTGGACTGCTTCCAGACCGCCGATTCCATCGCCGACAGCGTCACCGACCTCCAGCAGGCCGTCGGACAGGCGGCGAACGACCCCACGCAGACCGACGCCTCCCTCGACTCCATCGAGCAGAACCTCAAGAAGATAGGCGACAAGACGGACAACGCCGACGTCAACAAGGCGGTCGACCACCTGAACAAAGCGGTCGACAACGTCCGTACAGCGATCAAGAACGGCGACGACACCCCCGACCTCACCCCGGTCACCGACGCGGCCGGCGAACTGACGAAGACCTGCACCCCCTGATACTGGTGGGCATGACCCGCCTGATCCTCGCCACCCGCAACGCCGGAAAGATCACCGAACTCAGGGCGATCCTCGCCGACGCAGGCCTCACCCACGAACTCGTCGGCGCGGACGCCTACCCCGACGTCCCCGACGTCAAGGAAACCGGCATCACCTTCGCCGAGAACGCACTCCTCAAGGCCCACGCCCTCGCCCAGGCCACCGGCCTCCCCGCCGTCGCCGACGACTCCGGCCTCTGCGTGGACGTCCTGAACGGCGCCCCCGGCATCTTCTCCGCCCGCTGGTCCGGCCGCCACGGCGACGACAAGGCCAACCTGGAGCTGTTGCTGGCCCAGCTGTCCGACATCGCGGACGAACACAGGGGCGCCCACTTCGCCTGCGCGGCGGCCCTCGCCCTGCCGGACGGGCGGAAGCGGGTGGTCGAGGGGCAGCTGAGGGGCGTCCTGCGGCACGCCCCGGTGGGCACCAACGGCTTCGGCTACGACCCGATCCTCCAGCCGGAGGGGGAGACGCGGACGTGCGCGGAGCTGACTCCCGAGGAGAAGAACGCGATCAGCCATCGGGGGAAGGCGTTTCGGGCGTTGGTGCCGGTGGTGCGGGAGCTGTTGGGCTGACGACAAAAGGCCCGGCGTCTTTGAATCAAAGACGCCGGGCTTCTTTTCCCTGTGGGCCCGGTGGGACTCGAACCCACGACACACCGGACCTAAACCGGCGCCCTCTTGGCCAGCTGGGGTACGGGCCCGCAGCGCTGCATACTCTACTGGGCGCTGGGCGTCTTTCGCTGTCTGCCTCCTCTGCACCAGGTACTCCTGATCGCGTGGCAGTTGGGACACAGCAGCCGCAGGTTCTCGCGCCGGTCGTCCTCCCCGTCTCCGTTGATGTGGTCGACCTCCAGGGTCATGGGCCTGCTGATCCACTCCGGGCCGGTCCCGCAACGGGCGCACTCTTCCCGTACGCCGACATCGAGAAGCGTGCGGCGTATGCGCTTGGTTGCCGTTCGGTGTATGCCGTTGTGCCGCATCAGGACTTCCTCCGCGCGCTTGGTATTCGCGCCCGGTTTCCCTCGTTGATGCGCTTGCCCAGGAAGCGCGAGGTCGGGATCTGATACTCGGTGATCCGCTTACGCAGCTGCGTGCGCTGTGCAGCAACCAACGCCTCCGACAACGTCCGCGCCCCCCGTGCCGCCTCCTCCAGCCGCTCCCTGGTGTACGCACTGGCCCCCATCGAGCCCCTCCGTTCCGACCACGCGTTCGTGATCTCGTACGGAGTAACGAACCGCTCATCGGACAGTCACGCCCGACATGCGAAGAGCGGCCCGCACCGGCCACCAACCGGTCCGAGCCGCTCACGCAGCAGAAGGGGCCCTTCAGATCCCCAGATCCTTGATGATCTTGGCCACGTGTCCGGTCGCCCGGACGTTGTACAGCGCCCGCTCGACCTTGCCCTCCTCGTCCACGATCACCGTGGAGCGGATGACGCCGAGGTAGGTCTTGCCGTAGTTCTTCTTCTCGCCGTAGGCGCCGTAGGACTCGATGACGGTCTTGTCGGGGTCCCCCAGGAGCGTGATCTTCAGGGAGGCCTTCTCGCGGAACTTCGCCAGCTTCTCGGGGGCGTCCGGGGAGATGCCGATGACGTCGTAGCCGGCGCCGGCCAGGAGGCCGAGGTTGTCGGTGAAGTCGCAGGCCTGCTTGGTGCAGCCTGGAGTGAGGGCCGCGGGGTAGAAGTAGACGATGACCTTGCGGCCCTTGTGGTCCGACAAGGACACCTGGTTGCCGTCGGCGTCGGGGAGGGTGAAGGCGGGGGCCACGTCCCCGGGCTGGAGTCGCTCGCTCATCGATCTAGCGTAACCGGGGGTGCTGACGGTGCGGCCGGGCCGGGAACTGACAGACTGTCCAGCACAAGCGCACTCAGCAGACTTCGGAGGCCGTACGGTGGCGGAGACGTCGGACACCAGAACCCCGGCGCAGATCGAGGCGGACATCAAGCGCCGTCGCGAGGTGCTGGCCGAGACGCTGGACGAGATCGGGGTGCGGGTGCATCCGAAGACCATCGTCGGGGATGCGAAGGCCAAGGTGGTCTCGAACATCGACCACACCCTCGGGCGGGCCTACGTGCAGGTCAACCGGGCCGTGAGTGAGGTCAGGGCCCAGTTCGTGGACGACGAGGGCGCGCCTCGGCTGGAGCGTGTCGTGCCGGTCGCGCTCGTGGTTGTCGGGGTCGTGGGGCTGATGGCCCTGGGGACCCGGCGTCGTAAGGGCTGACCCGAGGACGTCCGTTCGCGGCAAAGGCAGGTAGGTTCGAGGGCGTGAGCGCCAAGAGAAACGAGCACAGCACCCATCACGACAAGCTGCCCATCCGGATGCTGCACGACCGCGTGCTCGTCCGGCAGGAGACCAGCGAGGGCGAGCGGCGTTCGGGCGGCGGCATCCTGATTCCCGCGACGGCGGCGGTCGGGCGGCGGCTGGCCTGGGCCGAGGTCGTCGCGGTCGGTCAGAATGTACGGACCGTGGAGCCGGGCGACCGTGTCCTGTACGACCCGGAGGACCGTGCCGAGGTCGAGGTGCGGGGGGTCCCGTACGTGCTCATGCGGGAGCGTGATCTGCACGCGGTGGCCGCGGACCGGTTCGAGGGGTCGGAGGACTCCACGGGTCTGTATCTGTAGGCACGGGCCTGTTCCTGCAGGGCGGCGGCCGGTGAGAAGGGTCGGCGACGAAAGGGCTGGTGACCATGGTCACCAGCCCTTTCGCGTGCCTTGTGTCTGTCGTCACTGACGTCTGCTGGTCCCCTGCGGGCCCGCTGTCGTCCCGCTCGTGGTGCCGTTGGTCGTGCCTCCGGTCGTGCCGCCGGTGGTGGTGCCGCCGTCGGTGGTGTCGCCGGTGGTGCCGCCGGTCGTGTCTCCGGTCGTTCCGCCGGTGGTGGTGCCGCCGTCGGTGGTGTCGCCGGTGGTGCCGCCGGTCGTGTCTCCGGTCGTTCCGCCGGTGGTCGTGCCGCCGTCCGTGGTGTCGCCGGTGGTGCCGCCGTCGGTCTGGCCGGTGGTCCGGCCCTGGTCGGTCTGGCCGCCGGTGGTCGTCGTGGTGCCGCCGTCGGTGGTGCCGCCGGTGCCCGGCTGGGTGGGCGCCTTGGAGCTGGGGGCCTGGATCTCGGCGCCCGACTCCAGCTGGAGGTCGAAGTCGGTGACCGGCTTGCCCTTCAGAGCCGTCTGGGTGTACTGCGCCCAGATCTCGGTGGGTGCCCCGCCGCCGTTGATGCGTTCGAGGCCCAGCGCGCCGTACAGCGGCTTGTGGGCGGCCGTCACCGGATCCTGGCCCATGACGGAGACGACCGTGGCGAGGTCGGGGGTGTAGCCCGCGAACCAGGCCGCCGTGTCCTCCTCCGCGGTGCCGGTCTTGCCCGCCGCGGGACGGCCGGCGGCCTGGGCGGCGGTCGCGGTGCCGGTCTGGACGACGCTCTGGAGGATGGAGGTCGTGGTGTCGGCGGCCTCGCGGCTGACGGCCTGCTTGGTCTGCTGCCCGGGCAGCTTGATCTCGTCGGTGCCGTCCTTGGTGATCTTCTCGATCATCGTGTATGTGCCGTGTTTGCCGTGGTTGGCGAGGGTCGCGTACGCCTCCGCCATGTCCAGGACGCTGGCGGTGGCTGTGCCGAGGGCGATGGACGGGTAGGGCTGGAGGTCCTTGGTGTCGGCGGGGATGCCGAGGTCGACCGCGGTCTGCTTGACCTTCGCCGGTCCCACGTCGACGGCCATCTGTGCGTACACCGAGTTCACGGACAGGTCGGTCGCGTTGCGGACGGTGATGTCGCCGTACGACTTGGAGTCCTCGTTCTCGGGGGCGTAGGCGCCGCCGCTCCAGCCTTGGACGGTGCGCTGGTCGGTGCCGTCGTAGTAGGTGTTCGGCGTGATGGTCTGGCCGTCCTGCGTGGTCGAGCCGTTCTGCACGGCCGAGGTGAAGACGAACGGCTTGAAGGTGGAACCGACCTGGTAGTCACCGCGGGTGGCGCCGTTGGTGTACTGCTTGACGTAGTCGATGCCGCCGTACATCGCGACGACCTTGCCGGTCTTGGGGTCGACGGAGGCGCCGCCGGCGCGGACGTAGTTGTCGACCTTGTTGTTCTTCTTGTCCAGCTTGGAGATCAGCTTGTCGTTGACGGCCTTCACGAAGGCGTCCTGCCTGCTCTTCTGCAGGGTGGTGGTGATGCGGTAGCCGCCGGCCTCGAGCTGGTCCTTGGTGAGGATGTCGTTGTCGGTGAGGTAGTCCTGGATCGCGTTGACGATGTAGCCGCGCTGTCCGGACAGGCCGGTGGAGATCGTCTGTTCCTTCGGCATCGGGAACTTCATGCCGGTCCGCTCGGTCTCGGTGAGCCAGCCCTTCTTGACCATGCCGTCCAGGACGTAGTTCCAGCGGGCGACGGCCGCCGCCTTGTTCTCGGGGTGGGCGACGACGTCGTACTCGCTGGGTGCGTTGACCAGTGCGGCGAGGTAGGCGGCGCGGGCCGGGTCGAGGTCGGTGGCGTCCCTGCCGTAGTAGGCCTGGGCGGCGGCCTGGATGCCGTAGGCGTTGCGGCCGAAGTAGCTGGTGTTGAGATAGCCCTCGAGGATCTGGTCCTTGGACTTCTCGCGGTCCAGCTTGATGGAGATGAAGAACTCCTTGGCCTTGCGCGTGACGGTCTGCTCCTGCGCGAGGTAGTAGTTCTTCACGTACTGCTGGGTGATCGTCGAGCCGGACTGCTTGCCCTTGCCGGTCGCGGTGTTCCAGGCGGCGCGGATCATCGCCTTGGGGTCGACGGCGGACTCGGTGTAGAAGTCGCGGTCCTCGGCGGCCAGGACGGCGTGCTGGGCGTCCTTGGAGATCTGGGCGAGGGTGACGTTCTCCCGGTTGATGTCGCCGTCGCGGGCCAGCTGGGAGCCGTCCGCGTAGAGGTAGACGTTGCTCTGCTTCATGGCGAGCGCGTTGGCCGGCGGGATCTTCACCATCGAGTAGCCCAGGAAGAACAGGCCGATGAGCAGCAGTGTGCCGATGAGGAAGGTGCCCAGCACCATGCGCCAGGTGGGGATGATCCGGCGCCAGCCGGTGCGCTTGGGGCGTTTGGGTTTCTTGCCGTCGCCCTTGTTGTCGGGGGTGGTGGGGGCGGTCTGGGCGGTTGCAGTGGCCTGCCGGGGCACTTGGGCCGTCACGGCGGTTTCGGGTGTGTGTGCGGCCTGGGCCGTGGTGGTTGCCCGTGCGGCTTCGCTGGGTCTGGACGGCTGGGGCGCCTTGGGCGCCTGGACCGTCGCGCTCGCCGGGGCGGCAGGGGCCGCCGGGGCCGCCGGGCTGGTCCGGGTCGTCCTGGGTGTCCGGGGCTCCGTGACGCGCCGGAGGACCTGCGTGCTGTCGGGCGCCTCGTCCTCGGCCGGTGTGTGGGCGGGGGCGCCCGTCTTGGTCTCTTCGGTCGCTGTGACGCGCCGGAGGACCTGGGTGCTGTCGGCCGTTCCGCCTTCCGCCGGTGTGTGGGCGGGGGCGCCCGTCTTGGTCTCTTCGGTCGCTGTGACGCGCCGGAGGACCTGGGTGCTCTCGGCCGCCTTGGGTTCCGAGGGCTCCGCGGGTGCCGGGGGTGCTGCGGGTGCCGGGGCGGCGGGGCTTTCCTTGGCCGTCCGGGCCTCCTTGCAGGCCTTGCCGTCCAGGTCTGCCGTGTCTGCCTTCTCCTCCCGGCCCTCCGGTTCCCCGGGCCCTTCAGCCGCCTGTGGCTCTCTCGGCGCCCCGCCCTTGTCCGGCTGCTGCGGCTGCGGCTCGTCGCTCATGTCGTGCACGAACTCCTGTGTAACGTCGTAAGTCGCCGTACGCCCTCGTACGCCATCTGCGCCCCCGAGTGAAGACTCTCGCACCAAGCGTTCCGTTCCCGGATTCCGGCACGCGTCCGGCACGGAAAATGCGTGGCTTGCCGCGCCGGCCGGGCAGTAGGCTCCTGCGCTTCGGTGTCGAGGGTCCGGGGAGGTAGATCGACGTGGGCGCGGGACGGTTGTACGCGGCCGTCGCGGCGGGGGGTTTCCGACGGTACGCGACGTATCGCGCGGCCACTGCGGCAGGGGTCTTCACCAATACGGTCTTCGGGCTGGTCCTCGTCCACACCTACCTCGCCCTGTGGGACCAGCGGCCCCACCTCGGAGGCTACGACCAGGCGCAGGCGGTCACCTACGTGTGGCTGGGGCAGGCGCTGTTCGCGACGCTGGCGATCCAGGGCGGCGGTGTCGAGAACGAGCTCATGGAACGCATCCGTACCGGTGACGTGGCCATCGACCTCTACCGTCCCGCCGACCTCCAACTGTGGTGGCTGGCCGCCGACCTGGGCCGGGCCCTGTTCCAACTGCTGGGCCGGGGCGTGATCCCGTTCGTCTTCGGTGCGCTGTGCTATCCGGTCTCCCTGCCCGCCGACGCGGCGACCTGGGCCGCCTTCCTCGTCACCCTGCTGCTCGCCGCACTGGTCGGCTTCGGGATCCGGTTCCTGGTGGCGCTGAGCGCCTTCTGGCTTCTGGACGGAACCGGTGTGACGCAGATGGCCTGGATCGTCGGCATGTTCTGCTCGGGCATGACGCTTCCCCTGAACGTCTTCCCGGGCACACTGGGCGAGATCGTCCGGGTCCTGCCCTGGTCGTCCCTCCTGCAGTCGCCCGCGGACGTCCTTCTCGGCCATGCCGACCCCTGGAGCACGTTCGCCTTCCAGGGCGCGTGGGCGGTGGCACTGCTGGTGACGGGGCGCCTGGTGCAGTCGGTGGCGACGCGCAGGGTGGTGGTCCAGGGTGGGTGAGGTGACCGCGGCGGGCAGGGTGCGCGAGGGTCTGCGTGCCTACCGTCTGATCGCCGCCATGTGGATCCGCTCCACGATGGCCTACCGTGCCTCCTTCGTCATGACCACGTTCGGGAACTTCGCGGCGACCGGACTGGACTTCGTGGCGATTTTGCTGATGTTCTCCCGGGTCGACGCGCTGGGCGGTTACTCGTTGCACGAGGTGGCCTTTCTGTACGGCGTGTCCGGTGTGGCGTTCGGGTTGGCCGATCTGGCGATCGGGTCGATGGACCGGCTGGGCAGCCGGGTCAGGGACGGCACGCTGGACACCCTGCTGGTGCGTCCGGCACCGGTGCTGGCGCAGGTGGCCGCGGACCGTTTCGGGCTGCGCCGGCTGGGGCGGGTGGTGCAGGGTGCGCTGGTGCTCGGGTATGCCCTGGGCGCGGTCCCCGTCGTGTGGACGCCGGCGAAGCTGCTGCTGATGCCGCTCATGCTGTTCAGCGGCGCCGGGATCTTCTGCGCGGTGTTCGTGGCGGGGGCGGCGTTCCAGTTCGTGGCGCAGGACGCCTCCGAGGTGCAGAACGCGTTCACGTACGGCGGTACGACCCTGCTGCAGTACCCGCCGACCGTGTTCGCGAAGGAGCTGGTGCGCGGGGTGACGTTCGTGCTGCCGCTGGCCTTCGTCAACTGGCTGCCCGCGAGTTATGTGCTGGGGCGGCCGTATCCGCTCCGCCTGCCGGCGTGGGTGGCGTTCACGCCACCGCTGGTGGCGGTGGGCTGCTGTGCGCTGGCCGGGCTGGCGTGGCGGGCTGGGCTGCGGTCGTATCGGAGTACGGGGAGCTGAGGGGCCATGGGCAGTGACTTCATCGAACTCGACCGCGTGGAGAAGGTCTTCGACGTCCGCAGGAAGACCGGCTTCCTGAAACGGGAGCGGCGGCAGGTGCGTGCGGTCGACTCGATCTCCTTCCGCGTGGCGCGCGGCGAGATGGTCGGGTACATCGGCCCGAACGGGGCCGGCAAGTCGACCACCATCAAGATGCTGACGGGCATCCTGACCCCGAGCGGGGGCCGGCTGCGCGTCGCCGGTATCGATCCTTCCCGGGAGCGGACCCGCCTGGCGCACCGCATCGGTGTGGTGTTCGGGCAGCGTACGACGCTGTGGTGGGATCTGCCGCTGATCGACTCCTACCGCCTGGTGCACCGCATGTACCGTATTCCGGACCGGCGTTACCGGGAGAACCTGGAGCGCTGCGTGGAACTTCTCGAACTGGCCGACCTGCTGGACGTGCCCGTGCGTCAGCTCTCGCTCGGCCAGCGGATGCGCGGCGACATCGCGGCGGCGCTGCTGCACGATCCGGAGGTGCTCTACCTCGACGAGCCGACCATCGGCCTGGACGTCATCTCCAAGGCGAAGGTGCGCGGTTTCCTGCGGGAGTTGAACGCCGAGCGCGGCACGACGGTTCTGCTGACCACGCATGACCTGCAGGACATCGAGCAGTTGTGCTCCCGGGTGATGGTCATCGACCACGGGTGCCTGATGTACGACGGTGCGCTCGCGGGGCTGCACGAGGTGGGGGAGAGCGAGCGGACGCTGGTGGTGGACCTGGAGCGGGAGCTGCCGCCGGTCGAGGTGCCGCAGGCGCGGGTGGTGAGGGTGGAGGGGCCCCGGCAGTGGCTGGCGTTCCCCGCCTCGCAGTCGGCGGCGCCGCTGGTGGCGCGGATCGCGGCGGAGTACCCGCTGGTGGACCTGTCGGTGCGGGAGCCGGACATCGAGGCGGTGATCGCGACGATGTACGCCGGGCAGGCGGAGCGGGCGGGGTGGGGCGAGCAGGGCGGCAGCCGGGAGGAGACGTTGTCGTAGCCCTGGGCCGGGGGACCTCGTAGGGTGTTGTCATGACCGACGATGCCCTGGAGCTGCGTGCCTCCGACGCCGATCGTGAACGAGTCGCCGAGGTCCTGCGGGACGCCCTGGCCGAAGGGCGGCTCGACATCGAGGAGTTCGAGGAGCGGCTGGAGGCGACGTACAAGGCGCGCACCTATGGGGAGTTGACGCCGATCACGCGTGATCTGCCGGTGCCCGCCGGGGGGACCGTTCCGGCGGTGTCCATGCGCAAGGAACCTGTGGCGAGCGGGAGTTGGGCGGGGCGGATCGTGGGAGGCGAGGGTTCGTCCTCGGGGGCCGTCGCCGTCATGTCCGGCTTCCAGCGCAAGGGGCGCTGGACCGTGCCGAAGCGGTTCAGCTGCTTCGCCTTCTGGGGCGGCGGGGAGATCGACCTGCGTGAGGCGGACTTCGCGGACCGCGAGGTGGAGATCAACTGTGTGGCGATCATGGGTGGGATGCAGGTCGTCGTGCCGCCCGGGGTCGAGGTCGTCGTACGCGGCTTCGGGGTCATGGGCGGCTTCGACCACAGGGAGGACGGCGTACCCGCGGAGCCGGGCGCTCCGCGGGTGATCGTGTCGGGTTTCGCGTTCTGGGGCGGCGTGGGCGTGGAGCGTAAGCGGACCCGGGCCGAGCGGGCGCGTCTGAAGGAGGAGCGGCGGCGGGAGAAGCTGGAGCGGGGCTCCGGGGATCTCTGACCCCGGCCGCCCCCCGGGGGGCTACAGCTCCGCCTGGCCCGCCCCCTTCAGCTGCCGCAGGCCGAACACCTCGGCCATCTCGCGGTAGCCGTTGTCGCTGGGGTGCAGATGGTCGCCGGAGTCGTAGTCGGCGCGCAGGCGGCGGGGGTTGTACGGGTCCCGCAGGGCCTTGTCGAAGTCGACCACCGCGTCGTAGACCCGGCCCGCCCGGATCTCGGCGTTGACCTGCTGCCGTACCGCCTCGCGGGCCGCCGTGTAGCCGCGGTGGCCCTGGAAGGGCATGAGGGTGGCGCCGATGACCTTCAGGCCGCGGGCGTGGGCCTGGCGGACCAGGGTGCGCAGACCTTCGGTGATCTTCGTGGGGTCGGCGAGCCGCGGGTTGCGGAGTATGTCGTTGACGCCCAGGTCGATGACGACGACCTTGACGTTCGTACGCGAGAGCACGTCCCGGCCGAAGCGGCCGAGCCCGCTCTGGTTGTCGGCGGGCCGGCCCAGGCCGCCGGCGAGGACCTGGTTGCCGCTGATGCCCTCGTTGACGACGCTGTAGCGGGGCAGGTCGGCGCCGCCCTCGAGGGCCGTGCGCAGCCGCTCGGAAAGGACGTCGGTCCAGCGGTGGTTGGCGCCCTCGGTGGACGTTATGCCGTCGGTGATCGAGTCGCCGAGTACGACGACGGTGCCGTCGGATTCGTTGCTGAGCACGTCAAGGGCCGTCAGATAGCGCCAGTACGGGGTCTGTTCGGTGTAGGAGGCGGGCGCCGTGTCCTCGGTGTGGTCGCCCTGGGCGACGTACGACACCTGCCGTGCGTGCGGGTGGTAGGTGACCGGGCCCGACGGGGTGGGGGAGTACGTGGTGACCAGGACGTCCGTGTCGTGCGGGACGTTGACGCGGACCGCGTCGCTCACCACCTGGCCGCCGGCCGGGATGACGGCGGTGGTGTCGCCGCCGAAGGTGAGCTGCCGCATCGTTTGTGCCGCTGCCGCGGCGGTGTGGTCGCCGGCGGCGACCGCGATCGTGGCGTGCGTGATGGTCAGCGGGGACTGGCCGTAGAGATTGGACAGCGTGATACGGGCACTCGTACCGCCGGTGCTCGTGTGTACGACGTTGCGCACCGAGCGGCCCGCCATGCCGCCCGTCTCGGTGCCCGGTTCCGCGGCCGCCGGGGAGGTGGACCAGGTGCCGACCCAGGTGCCGGTGGAGGCGGGGGCGGCGGAGGTGTCGTGGTGGGGGCGGCTTCCGGTGAGGGTGTCGCGGGGGGTGCCGTCGTCGGTCGCGACACCGACGTAGATGGCGGCGGACAGGGCCACGACCAGTGCGACGACGGCACTGAGCAGGGCATAACCATAACGCCTGGTCATGCTTGTGTTGTTCTCCTCGGGCGATGGGAGCCCGCGGCTCCGATCTGATCAGCCCACGATGTGTCATGGGCCTGTCCACACAGACGCCGGGAACTCCTTTTCTGTTCCGGGAGTAGGTCGGGAAGGGACAATTGTGTGCGGGATCACCGAGCGGGTGGAGCAGATGGAACGTACGGAAACGGGAACGGGAACGCGAACACCGGCCGCACCGGGAACGCCGGGCGGTGCCACGTCGTACCGCACCATGACCGCCTTCACCCCCGCCGACGAGGAGCGGCAGCGCGGGGTGCGGCGCATGAAGCTCACGGCGACCGGGATGCTGCTGTTCGTGGCCGTCGTGTACGTGCTCGCCAAGTGGGCCTCGGGCGGGGGTGCGGGCGCCTGGGCGGACTATGTCGCCGCGGCGGCCGAGGCGGGCATGGTCGGCGCGATGGCCGACTGGTTCGCGGTCACCGCCCTCTTCCGCCACCCCCTCGGCCTGCCCATCCCGCACACCGCGATCATCCCCACCAAGAAGGACGCCCTCGGGGTCTCCCTGGGCGAGTTCGTCGGGGAGAACTTCCTGTCCGAGGGCGTCGTACGGCAGCGGCTGCGCGCTGTCGGCATGGGCGGCCGGCTGGGCGCGTGGCTGGCGGAGCCGGAGCACGCGGACCGGGTGACGGCGGAGCTGGCCACGGCCCTGCGGGGGGCGCTGACGGTCCTGCGTGACTCCGACGTGCAGGCGGTGGTCGGCGAGGCGATCACCCGCCGCGCCGACGCCCAGGAGATCGCGCCGGGTATCGGCAAGATGCTGGAGAAGGTCGTCGCGGACGGCGGCCACAAACGGGTCGTCGACCTGGTGGTGGCGCGGGCGCACGACTGGCTGGTGCTGCACGCCGACTCCGTGATGGACGCCGTTCAGGGCGGCGCGCCCGGCTGGACCCCGCGCTTCGTCGACAGGAAGGTCGGCGAACGCGTCTACAAGGAGCTGCTGCGTTTCTGCGCGGAGATGCGGGACATGCCCTCCCACCCCGCGCGCGGCGCCCTCGACCGTTTCCTCACCGACTTCGCCTCCGACCTGCAGTCCGACACGGACACCCGGGCGCGCGTGGAGCGCCTCAAGGGCGATGTGCTGGGCCGCGGCGAGGTCCAGGACCTGATCGCGTCCGCCTGGACCGCCGTACGCGCCATGATCGTCTCCGCCGCCGAGGACGAGCGCAGCGAACTGCGCCTGCGCGTGCGCGCCTCCCTGCTCTCCCTGGGCTCCCGGATGGCCACCGAGCCCAAGGTCCAGGACAAGGTCGACACCTGGGTCGAGGGGGCGGCGGTGCACGTCGTGACCACCTACCGCAAGGAGATCACCTCCCTGATCACCGACACGGTCGCGAGCTGGGACGCCGAGCACACCACCCGCAAGATCGAGGCGCACATCGGCCGTGACCTGCAGTTCATCCGGATCAACGGCACGGTGGTGGGATCGCTGGTCGGGTTGTTGATCTACGCCGTGTCGCGGGGGCTGGGGGCGTAGGGGCGCAGGTCGCGGGAACCCGCACTCCCGACCTCGAGAGAGGAGGTCAGGAGGAGGGAGTCCATGACCACAGCCGAGGCCGAATCCGGCCGGACCATCACCACCAGCATCCCCGCCCGGCTCGACCGCCTGCCCTGGTCGCGCTGGCACTGGACCATCGTGATCGGCCTGGGGACCGTGTGGATCCTCGACGGCCTGGAGGTCACCGTCGTCGGCAACATCGCGAGCCGCCTGTCCGAGCCCGGCAGCGGGCTGTCGATCTCCTCGGGCCAGGTCACCGGCATCGCGGCGGCGCTGTACGTGGCGGGCGCCTGCTCCGGCGCCCTGTTCTGGGGCCGCCTGACCGACCGCTACGGCCGCAAGAACCTCTTCATGATCACCCTCGCGGTGTATCTGGCGGCGACCGCCCTGACCGCGGTCTCGTTCCAGTCCTGGTGGTTCTTCGCCTTCCGCTTCCTGACCGGCTTCGGCATCGGCGGCGAGTACGCGGCCATCAACTCCGCGATCGACGAGCTGATCCCCGCCTACTACCGAGGCCGCGTCGACCTGATCATCAACGGCAGTTTCTGGGTGGGCGCGGTCGGCGGCTCGCTGCTGTCGATCCTCGCGCTGAACACCGCGATCCTGCCCAAGGACGTCGGCTGGCGGCTGACCTTCGCCCTCGGCGTCGTCCTCGGCCTGGTCATCCTGCTCGTACGGCGCAGCGTCCCGGAGAGCCCACGCTGGCTGCTGATACACGGCCGCGACCGGGAGGCGGAGGAGATCGTCTCCTCCATCGAGCGCCAGGTCGAGGCCGAGAAGGGTGAGCCGCTCGCCGAGCCCGAGGGCGAGCTGGAGATCCACCAGCGCCGCGGCGTCGGCTTCCTGGAGATCGCCCGCACGGTGTTCTCGACCTACCGCAGGCGGGCCGCGCTCGGCTTCTCCCTCTTCATCGGGCAGGCGTTCCTCTTCAACGCGATCACCTTCGGTTTCGGCGCGATCCTCACCAAGTTCTTCGACGTGCCGGCCGACCACACCGGCTACTACTTCGCCGTCATCGCGCTCGGCAACTTCACGGGCCCGCTGCTGCTCGGCAAGCTCTTCGACACGGTCGGCCGCCGGGTGATGATCTCCTCGACCTACCTGCTGTCCGGTCTGCTGCTGTTCGGCACGGCCTGGCTGTTCGACCGGGGCTCGCTGAGCGCGGGCACCCTGACGGCGTGCTGGTGCGCGGTGCTGTTCTTCGCCTCGGCGGGCGCGTCCAGCGCGTACCTGACCGTCTCGGAGATCTTCCCGATGGAGACCCGGGCGATGTCCATCGCCTTCTTCTACGCCCTCGGCACCGCCGCCGGCGGCATCAGCGGCCCCCTGCTGTTCGCCGACCTCACCAGCAGGGGCAGGGTCGGCGACACGGTCCTCGCCTTCCAGATCGGCGCCGCGCTGATGTGCGCGGCCGGCCTGGTCGCCGCGGTCCTCGCCGTACGGGCGGAACGCCGCTCCCTGGAGGACATCGCCCGCCCGCTGTCGGCTGCGGCGGGCAGGGCGAAGGCCGTGACGAGGAAGGGGCCGAAGGGCTCCACCGGGTCGAGGACGGCGACGGCGTAGGCGCCCCGCCACTGCGTCTCGCGCCGCCCCCTCTCCCGCCGCCGCAGCGGGAGCAGTCCGCCCGCGACGGCGGTGACCCCCGTGGCGGCGGACCGGGCGAGGAGGTCGTCGGCACCGGTGGCGGCGAGGTCGCTGCCGGAGCCGGTGGCGGGCGAGGGGGAGCAGGCCGGCCGGGGACGGGCGCCGGAGCCGGTGGTGAGGGACGTGGCCGCCGGAGCCGGCGCCGCCGACGGGCCCGCCGCCCGGTCCCGCGTGTACGCCAGCGTGCCGAAGCCGGGCTGGTCGTACCCGCCGCTGTCGGGCCCGCAGTCCCCGCCGCCGCCCTCGGGCGCGGCCTTGGCGGCGATCCGGATGAGGCAGCCGGCGGACAGGCTCAGGCCCTTGGCGCAGTGGTCGGCGATCACCGCCCGGACCGGCCGGGGACGGTGACGCCCACGGCGGCGACCGCGGCGCCCGCGGCTCCGGCGGCCTTCAACAGGCCGCGGCGGGTGGGGTGTCGAGTCACGTGCATGACCCGGAGACGGGCGCCCGGGCCGCCGATAACGAAAACTCACGCCCCGGTGGTCGAGCCCGGTCGCACGATCATCAGGATCGTCACGGTGGCCCAGAGCAGGTTGAAGATCCCGGTGAACATGGCGAGCCGCACGGTCGCCTCGCGCGTACCGCCACCCTCTGCCTCGACCAGCGCGCTCTGCGCCGGCAGCACCAGCGCGACCAGCACCAGCGCGGCGAGCGCCGTCAGCGCGACCGACACGATCAGCCAGGCGCTGCCGAGCACGCCCATGTTGCTCGCCGTGGCGAACCCGAAGACCGGTACGACGACCCCGACGACGGCGTACACCCGGCAGATCCGGTGCAGCAGCGCCACGGTCCCGGTCGCCCGGGGATCGTCGGGCGCGGCCAGGGCCCGGCGGGCGGCGGGCGGGAACATGCTGGCGGCGACGGTGACGGGCCCGATCGCGACGATCGCGGCGAGGACATGGACGGCGAGGAGGAACTTGGTCACGGGGTGACGGTAGGCGGCGCGGTGGATCTTGCGGAAGTGGCGATATCGACAGAGGGCAACGGATTATTGCCAGGCAGGATTATTGCCGGGCCGCCGTGCTGTCCGGACGCCGCCGGCCGCCCGGCCTCAGCTCCGCCGGTCCGCCACCGCCCACGAGGCCAGGGCCACGGCCCCGGCGACCCCGAACACCGACGGCCAGGCGCCGACCTTCTTCGCCAGCGGGTGCGACCCGGCGAACGCGGCGACGTACGCGGCGGTCAGCGCGCCCGCGGCCTTCCCGCCGGCCTGCTTGCGCCACTGCTGCGCGGCGGCCGCCCCCGCGACGGCCAGGACGACCCCGCCGAGCTGCCGCTTCCTGGTCCAGCGGGCCACGCCGTACCCGCCGACGAGTCCGGTGGCGGCGACCACCGAGCTGGGAACCTTGGCCATACCTGCCTCCTTTTGTCTGCGCCGAGGCTAACTCCCCGGCCGATCACCCAACCGAACCTGAGTCGAAGGTTGTCAAGTTTCCTCCCCGGAGTTATATAAGAACCCGTAGGGCATCGCACCCAGCCCCTGAGGAGAGGAGTGACTCGTGATGCTCATGCGCACCGACCCGTTCCGCGACCTCGACCGACTCGCGCAGCAGGTCTTCGGGACCAGCGCCCGTCCCTCCGCGATGGCGATGGACGCCTACCGGTCCGGGGACGAGTTCCTGGTCCACTTCGACCTCCCCGGCATCGACCCCGAGTCGATCGAACTGGACGTCGAACGCAACGTCCTGAACGTCCGCGCCGAGCGCAGGTCACCCGCCCCCGAGGGCGCCGACCTGCTGGTCTCCGAGCGGCCCACGGGCACCTTCACCCGCCAGCTCTTCCTCGGCGACACCCTCGACACCGACCGCATCGACGCCTCCTACGAGGCCGGTGTCCTGACCCTGCGCATCCCCGTTGCCGAGCAGGCCAAGCCGCGCCGCATCCAGATCACCGGCGGCGACGCGAGCCGCAAGCAGATCGGCAGCTGACCCCACCACACCGCACACGTCCCGCGGGCCATCGACCCATCGGCCGCCCGCGGGACGAGGTCACCCAGGCCCGCCGCAGCCCAGGCGGCGGGCGGACCGGAAAGGGAGCTCGCACACGATGACCGCGACGACGGTGCCGACCGTGACAGTGCCGAGAGTGACACTGCCGACGCCCACGACACTGAGCGGACCACGGACGCCGTACGACACCGCAACCGGCCCTGCCCCCGGCACACGGCCACACCCCGCAGGCACCGAACGAGACGCCTGGACGGAACTGATCGACGAGGTCCGCGAAGCCGGCCGCTACCCCACCCGCCGCGAGGCGGAACGCATCACCCGCATCGTCCTGTCGGCCCTCGGCGGCCACGTGATCGGCGACGAACGAGTGGACCTGGCCCGAGCCCTCCCCGAGGAGGCGGCAAGGGTGGTGGCCGCCCAGATCCCGGCCACCCGCCCCCAGACGGCCCCCCAGTTCGTCGAGTCGATCGCGGCCCGTATCGAGGGAGCGACCCCCGCGACGGCCCGCTGGGACGTCAGCTCGGTCCTGAGCGTGCTCCCGAAGCTGGTGGGCGACGACCTGGTGACCCGCATCATCGCCCAACTCCCGCCCGGCTACGCCCTGCTGTTCGGCCGGGCGGACCTGGCCCCCGCCCCGTAGACCGGTGGACCGGATCACTGAACAGGTGAGTCCGGCCAGACTCACTGGACAGGTGAGTCCGGTGGTGGAAGACGGTACGTACGCTCCCGGTCGACGGCCTCGACCCCGTCGATCCGCTCGAGCTCCGCGATCCGGTCCTCGGCGACCGTGCCCGACAGCGAACCGAGCAACGGCTGTTCTCCGGTGACCGTCAGCCCGCCGCGCCGGGCCGCTTCCACCACCTCGGCGAACCGGTCGGGGTCCACGGAGAGAATGACCCCGACCGGTTCCGGATCCGACGTCCGGCTCACGGCGCCTGCAGCAGCCCCGAGCCGACATCCTCGGCGGGCAGCGACATCGGGAACGCCCCGGACAGCAGCCGCGTACTGAGATCCGCCCCGGACGCACCGGGCTGCGCCTGCGCGATCAGGGCGATGACACCGGCGACATGCGGTGTGGCCATGCTGGTGCCGCTCAGCGTCTGGAACCCGCCGCCGGGCGCGGCCGAGAGCACGTCCACGCCGGGTGCGGCGATGTTGATCTCGCCGCCCTGACCGTTGATGGCCTGGCAGGAGAACCACGCGGTCGACAGATCCTTGTCGAGCGCCGCCACGGCGAGGATCGACGGGCAGTTCGCGGGACGTCCGACAGGCCGGACGAACTGGGGCCGCTGACTCTCGTTGCCGGCCGCGGCGACGATCACCGTGCCGAGCTTGAGCGCCCGCTGTGCCACATGCTCGTAGGTCTGCGGGAAGAGTTCACCGGGCCCGACCGGCGCACCGAGCGACATGGAGATCGCTCGCACCCCGCGGGAGACCGCCCAGGCCATGCCTGCCAGGATCTGGCCGTCGCTACCGGAGCCGCGGTTGCCGAGCACCTTGCCCGCGAGCACCCGGGCCCCACCGGCGACGCCGTAGCGGGGACCCTGGCGGGGCCTGGCCGGACCGGCCACCGTTCCGATGCAGTGCGTGCCGTGACCGTTGCCGTCCTGCACCTCCTCGCCCTCGACGAAGGAGGCGGTCTCGTCCAGACACCCGGAGAGATCCGGATGGCCGGTGTCCACCCCGGTGTCCAGAACGGCGATCTTCACGCCCTGTCCGTCCATCCCGGACAGGTGCGCGCGGATGGCCTGCAGTCCCCAGGTCGCGTTCGACTCGTCCCAGGCCGGGCCCAGATGGGCCGCCATCTCGGCCTGGGTGAACCGCTCCAGTTCGGCCACGTCACTGCGGTAGGCGGGGAAGGAGCCCGTCAGGGACTGTCCGGCCTCGGTGATCGTGGTGGCGTACACCACGCGCTCGGGCTCCGCCGCGATGATCGAGGGCTCCGCCTCGGCGGTCATCACCAGCGCGTGCCGCTGGTCCGGATGTGCCTCCACGATCGCCACGCCGAGTTCGTCGAGAAGCACCGAGGTGTTGGGGCGGGCGAGGGCCTCGGCCGTGACGTCGGGCTCCGCCCCTCTGACCCGCTCGACGGACGCGATACCGGCGGAGGAACGCAGCGCGTTCATCCCGCTCTCCGGATTCGACTGGTCCAGCAGAACCACATACCGTCCGGTGTACTCCGCGCTCCGCTGTGCGAGGGCACCCGCCCGACCAGGAGGCTCACCGCCGAGGCGCCTTCCTATGGACCCATTCGTCATTGCCTTCTCCGCTCCTGCGTCCGCTTCCGCGTCCGCCTCTGCGCCGGTTCCAGTGCGTCCTCGGCACGCGGACATACGCCGATGCGCGGTCAGGCTCAACGATTGGGCGAGTCTGCCGGGTCTCGAGCGCTGATGCCCCTCGCCCCCTGTGCCGTCGGCTCCTTCAACACCCCTGCCTCCACCGTCACCCCGCTGGCGGGGCCCCGCAACTGCAGAACGCGCAGGTTGAAGCTGCAACTCTCGGCAGCGCCGCAGACAAACCACCGGCGGCGAACGACCGCGCCGGGGATCCTGACGGCGCCCCCGCCCATCCCGGGCCATCCCCGACCGCCGGGAGCAGCAACCAAGTTGACGCCCGCCCTCGCCCACCTGACCACCCCGGACGGCACCCGCATCGCCTACCGCGACCACACCCCGCCCGCCCCCCGGTCCTCCTCCTGCACGGCCTGGCGGGCCACATGGCCGAGTGGGACGACCTGATCGCCCGCCTCCTCGCGGACGGCCACCGCGTGGTGACGTACGACGCGAGAGGCCACGGCGACAGCACGCGCACGCCACGGGACATGACGAGGCGGCGGCGGTACGCGACGCGGTAGCCCTCATCTCCTCGGCCACGAGGCGTGGGTACGAGGCCTGGACGAACGGGAGGACGGCTGGCACCCGGAGCCGGACCGCGACACGTTGGTCGCGGCGGTCGCGGAACTGGCAACGGCGGACTACTGGACGCAGTGGTCGCGGATCGCCTGTCCCACCCTGGTCATCCGAGGCGACAACGGCACGATGCGGCCGACGGAGGCGGCGGAGATGCGCGGCCGCCGACCGTCAACCGAAGTGAAGGCCATCGCAAACGCCTCGCACGACGTCCACTTGGACCAGCCGGAGAGCCTGTACGAGACGACCGTGAGCTTCCTTGCCGCCCATCCCCGCCGTCAGCGCCGTCAGACACGCTCCAGCGGCCGATGGGGCCCGTCCGGAAGCTCAACCTTGATCGCATCCCCTGGCCGCACGACGCCGCCCTCCAGGACGATGCTCATGATGCCGGCCTTGCGTACGACGCTCCCGTCCTCCGCCCGCCGGACGACCTGCTTGAGCAACCCCTGCCGGAAGTTGTCGATCTGCAGGCAGGGATTCCGCAGCCCCGTCACCTCGACGACGGCCTCGTCCCCGATCCGCAACAGCGTCCCCGCGGGCAGCCCGAGCAGGTCGATACCGCGAGTGGTGACATTCTCCCCGAGCTGCCCGGGCGCGACCGCGAACCCGGCACCGGCGACCTCGTCGAACAGCTCCTCATGCATGAGGTGCACCTGTCGCAGATTCGGCTGAGTGGGATCCTGCGCCACACGCGACCGATGCTTCACGGTCACCCCGGCATGCACGTCCCCTTCCACCCCGAGCCCGGCGAGCAGGGTGATGCTCTCCCGGTTCGGTTTGGTGAAGGAGTACTCGCCGTTGCTGCTGACGGCGGTGACTGTGCCGTTCACAGGGACCCCCTCTTCCCACAAGCTCCCCCGACACCCTAAGTCAGATGTGACCGACCAGCAGCCGGTAACCGACGTCGATGCTGTCGAGGCCGAGCAGCTCAGCGTGGCGCCGGTACCAGCGTCCGGAGGCCAGGTCGTCCGCAAGCCGGCGCAGTCCGGGAGCGATAACGTCCTCGCCGGTCTGCGCGCACAGGGAGATCCCCGCCCGCACCTGCGGGTCGAGGTAGGCCTCGGGCCGACGCCAGAAGGCGGCCCCGAACCCGTCCGTACAGTCATGGGGCACGGGCACCGTCTCCACCCGCGCCCCACCGAGCAGCTCGGCCAACTCCGCCACCGGAACGGCCCGGTCGTCGTCGAACGCCACCGCCTCCGGCAGATACTCCCGCACGAGCCAGAACCGCTCCCGGAAGACCTCCTGATCCCAGGTCAGCACGACGACCCGCCGGCGGGCAACCCGCCGCAGCTCACCCACCCCGGCAGCCAGATCGCTCCAGTGATGCACGGTGAGCAGCGCCATCACGGCATCGACCGCGCAGTCCCGCACCGGCAGCCGCTCCGCCACCGCCCGCACGGCGGGCGCGGCTCCGGATGGCCGCTGGGCAACCATGACGTGACTGGGTTCAACCGCGAGCACCGTCCGCGCCGGTTCATACGACCCGGCACCCGCCCCCACGTTGATCACATCCGCCATGCCGTCGAGCGCGGCACGAATCCGCGCACCGATCCGCGGATCGGGCCGCCTGGTCCGGGCGTAGGTCGCACCGAGGGCGTCATAGAGGGCCATACCAGCCAGTATCCGAGGGAGGCACGCCCCCAGGCTCACCTTCGCGCCAACACCACGGCGCTCTTGTTGGTCGGCGGCGCATTACTTGCCCTCCTCGGACACTGCCAGCATGATCCTGCCGGTCATCAGGACTTCGTGGTTCGCGAAAGGCGCGTCGAGGACGAAGCGTCGCCGGATATGCGCGGTCCACGTCGCGTTCGGCAGGTTCCGGTGCGTCGTGACCATCCGAGCGCGGCTTGCCTGGGTAAGGATCCATCGCGCCTGGTCTCCGCCCTTGTGCGATCAATGGCACACCGCAACCAGCGGTCACCTGGAGCGAGTTGATTTATGAGCTGTACGTCATGCATGCCGAGGAAGCCGTGGGACCTTCCCTTCCTCGCGGAACCCCAGGCAGTGGCGGGTCTCCGCCGCGTTCTACGCCTCTACCTGGGAGTGTGGGGGCTGCCTGACCTGATCGAAGCGGCCCAACTCTGCGTCAGCGAGCTCCTCTCCAACGTGATCACTCATGTAGGCCCCGGCACTCCGAGCACCCTGGCCGTCTCGATGAGCGGTACACATCTGCGTATCGAAGTCCATGACCCTGATATGCGGGCTCTACCGACGCTGGTCAACGCGACCGCCGACGCGGTAGCGGGACGGGGCATGGCAATCGTCGACACCATTGCCGATCGCTGGGGTGTCCAGCTCCTCTCCCATCACAAGGTCACGTGGTGTGAGCTCGCCACCAGATTGACCACGCCCTACGGGCACCAGAGCGACGCCCATGTCGCAAGGGCGGAGACGGTGCTCGACGTCTACAACGCGAGGCAGTTGGCACACCCGAGTGGGTCACATCGGCTGAACGCGGTTGTGGCCGAGACGATCGCGATCGACGCCATCACCGACCTCCTGCACTGGCTTCGAGCCCATGGCCACGATGCGGACGAGGCTTTGGACCGGGCTCAGATGCACTTCGAGGCAGAAGACGCTCATCGGAGCTGAGAACATCACCCGGCGGCGATCGTGGCGGAGTACGACCACACGTCGGCGGGGAGTTCGTGCTCGAGATCCCAGGTGATCGCCATCGGCTTGCTACCGCTGTGCTCCCGGTAGGCGGCTGGTCCCAAGAGCATCCAAGGCTCGGACTTGCCGATGCTGTTGTCCTTGTAGCGGCGCAGGAACAGCAGGACGTGGCTGCCTCGCTCGGCATGCTGCTGATAACGCAGGCCGGTCGGGGAGTTCTCCGACGTGCTGTTCTGCGACTCCCAGTGGAATCGGGTGGGCGTGAGGGCGTAGTCCTTGTAGCGCACGTTGGGTGAGAAGTCCCGCTCGTTCTTCTCCAGCGTGATGAGAAGAGCGTCCGTCTGGAGCTCCTCGACCCAGGTCACCCCTTGGCTGAAGGTTCCGGGCATCTGCCCGCCCAGTCGCGCCACTCCGAGGGCGGCCAGTATCTCGGAGCGGTTGTAGGAGCTGTGGATCTTCAGGGGGAGGTGGCCGAGCGGGCCGTCCAGTGGGATGGGCAGGTGGTCGGTGCGGTCGAGCACGTATGACAGCACCTGCTGCAATTCGTCGCGCACGAGTTGCTGGGCTCGCAGCGACTCCAGACCCTCCCGGTAGCTGGAGAAGCCGCCTGCCTTGTCCCACAGGATAAAGAAGAGCATGCGGGCGTATGCCTGCTCTGCGGGGGAGAGGGAGTCGTAGTCGGGGGCATCGTCCTCGAGGAGGCGCAGATACACCCTCGCCCGCTCAGGGTCGTCCACGTGCAGGAAGGCATGGACCCGCTTGAGGAGCTCCTCCTCGCCCGGCAGCGGGGCCTCCTTGATGATCCGGGCTTTGCGCAGGACCTTGGTCCAGGAATTCGAGCTTCGGTAGAGCTCGTTGATCTCGCGCCTGCTCTCCCGCAGGTAGGACGCGAGTTCAAGCGTGCTGTAGTCCCTGACTTCCTTCGCCAGTGTGTTGATGGTCGAGCCCAGCTGCGTACGGATGTTGTCGAGTACGAGTTCCTTCGCCTTGTCCTCAAGGAGGATCTGACACCCAGAGGGCAACTGCGGGAAGTCGCGCTCGATGCTCTCGACCAGACGATTGCGCGAGAGATTGGTCAGGGCGCGGAACTGCTCCTCGAAGCGGAACTCCGCCCGGTGCTGGCCGATGAAGTCCAGCACCGTCAGCACAGGCTTGTTCGGAGTACGACGCAGACCGCGCCCCAATTGCTGCAGGAACACCGTGGCGCTATTCGTCGGGCGCAGGAGGAGCAGTGTGTCGACGTCTGGGATGTCCAGGCCCTCATTGAACAGGTCGACGGAGAAGATCACCTGGATCTTGCCGGTCTTGAGGTCGTTCAGCGTGCGCTCGCGTTCCGCGGTCGTCGAATCACTGTCGAGGGCGGCGGCCTTGAACCCTGCCCCGTTGAAGCAGCCGGTCATGAAGTGGGCGTGCGCCTTCGTGACGCAGAAGCCCAGGGCGCGCATGACCGACGGATCGGCGATCTTGGCCTTGACTTGATTGATGACCATGAGCGCGCGCGCATGGCTTGCCGTGTAGAGGTTGCCGAGTTCGTCCCGGTCGTAGGAACCCGCACGCCAGTTGAGCTGGGACAGGTCCGTGCCGTCTGGCACCCCGAAGTAGTGGAAGGGACACAGCAGATCGTTCTCGAGAGCTTCCCAGAGTCGCATCTCGGCGGCGATCCGGCCTCCGAAGAACTCGTCCTGGACGCAGTAGCCGTCCATCCGCTCAGGAGTCGCGGTGAGGCCGAGCAACTCGGCCGGCTTGAAGTACTCAAGGACGCGGCGGTACGTGGCGGCGGTGGCGTGGTGGAATTCGTCGATGACGATGACGTCGAAATGGCTGGGATCCAGTTGCTCCAGCCGTTCGAGATTGAGGGACTGCACACTGGCGAAGACGTGCTCCCAATCTCGGGGCTCCTGCCCGTTGAAGAGCAGTTCACCGAAGGAGCCGTCGGCGAGCACCTCACGGTAGGTACGCAGGGACTGCTTCAGGATCTCTTTGCGATGCGCCACGAAGAGTAGCCGGGGGAGTTCCCCACCGCGCTGATCGCGTAGGTTGCGGTAGTCCAAGGCCGCCATGACGGTCTTTCCGGTACCGGTCGCCGCCACCAGCAGGTTCTCGTGGTGGCCGCGGACCTCACGCTCGACGCGAAGACGCTCCAGCATGTCCCGCTGGTGCGGGAACGGTCGTACTTCGAGGCCGGAGATATTGATCTTGAGCTCTTCGCCGGGCGTGCTGCCGCCCGCCTGCGCCAAGGCTTCGGCGAGGCGTTGCCCGTCCGCATCCGGGTCGTAGGGCTCGAACGACGCGTCGGCCCAGTACGCATCGAACGTCGCCTCGAACTTTTCGATCACCCGGGGGGTGGCCACCGACGACAGCCGTACGTTCCACTCCAGGCCGTCCAGCAATGCGGCCTTCGACAAGTTGGAGCTGCCCACGTACGCCGTGTTGAAGCCGGTCTTGCGGCGGAAGAGCCAGGCCTTGGCGTGCAGGCGAGTCGAGCGGATCTCGTAGTTGACCTTGACCTCGGCGCCGAACTCGCGGACGAGGCGGTCCAACGCGTACCGGTCCGTGGCGCCGATGTAGGTGGTCGTGATGACCCGGATGCGGACGCCGCGCTTCCGCGCAGCGTGCAACGCCTCTTCGAGTACCCGTATGCCGTGCCACTTCACGAATGCGCAGAGCAGGTCGATGCGGTCGGCCGTGGCCAACTCGGCACGCAGCTCTGCGCCGAGGTTGGGGTCGTCCGGCGCGTTGGTGATCAGCGCCGTCTCGGAGAGCGGGGTCAGGGGACGGATGGCGAAGACGCCGGGCGCCTCCTCTTCGGCGAGGGCGAGCAGTTGCCGGGGACCGTCTGCGATGGTGTTGAACGTTTCGTCATCATCCGGGTCAGGGGCGCCGGAGGCCAGCGACCGCATGATCTGGTTGGCGACTTCCACCTGCTTCTTCTGCGGTAGCTGGCTCAACCGTCGCGCCACGGCCTCGCCGATGTGCCGGGCCAGCACATAAGGCGTGGATTCTTGGCTGACCTCGGCGTCGATCGCCTTCCAACCCGTGGCTTCAAGGTCCTCTATCTGGTGGTGCATGCCTTCGGTGATGAGCTGCTCGTAGACGCCCGTGACCGGCTCAAGCTCCCCCGACTCTGCCACGACTGCTCCTTTGCCCCCGCTGCCCCTCATGGGTGATCACACACGATCGCTTGCATCGATGTGTGTCAGTTTTAACAGCAGTCACTGACAAGTTAAGGCCATGCGGTGAAAGCTGATCACTTTCGGTCAGTGAGAGGCGTGATTAGCTCCGCCCCCCACTCGTTAGACCCCATGACACTCCCCATAAACCCGCCCCACCCCACACCAACACCCAGCCCCCCGCTGAGGCGGCCAAGCCACAGCCCGCCCCCGTGCCGCCAGCGTCGTCGCGTACTGCGGCAGCAAAGCAACGTCCCCCGGCGAAGCCCCCTCCGACGCGGCGAAGGCCTCATAGGAAGGCACCGTCCCCGTCACGATCCCCAGGTTCGGCGTGCCGGAGGACGCCAGCTCCCGCAGCGACGCCTCTATGGTCGAGAGGTGCTCCTCATGGGAGGGGTACTCGGCGGACAGGGACGGATACGCCGAGACCAGCTCCGCCAGCTCGCCGGCAGGCCAGTGCAGGACCGCGACCGGGAAGGGACGGGACAGGGCCTCCCGGTACGCGCCCAGTTCCGCCCGCAGCCGGAAGATCTCCGCCTCCAGTTCCGCCGGGTTGGAGGAGCCGAGGGACCAGACCCGCTTGGGGTCGTGGAGCTCGTCCAGGGAGACGGAGGAGGTGTGGAGGGTGTCGGCCACGATGTCCCAGTCGTCGTGGGGGAGACCGAGCATGCGCCGGACGCGGTGGCGGCCGTACAGCAGCGGATGTGTCGAGTACGGGGGCTCCGCGACATCCGTCAGCAGCAGGGTCACGCCCTCCGTGAACGTATCGTGCGCCGTCTCCAGCTCGTCGTGGGCCTCCAGGGACTCCGCGACGATCACCCAGGGCGCCGGATCCCGCGGAGCGGAGGCGCGGACTCCGTCGATGATCGCGCGGGCCTCGGCCTCGTGGTCGTACTCCCAGAGGTTCGAGGCCTTCAGGGCGCGTACCAGGTGGGGGTTCTCCAGCCCGTCCGACGAGGACAGCAGGCGGTCGTAGAGCGCGGTCGCGGCGGGGCGGTCGCCGGAGAGTTCCAGGTGGGCCGCGGCCTGGAGGAGGAGGGCCTCGGCGTCCTCGGGGTACAGGCCGGCGGTCCGCTCCAGGCGTGCCGCTTCGGCGGTGTGGTCGACGTTCTCGGCAGGCGTGTCGGGGCGCATGGGGGACACCGTACTGCCGACCAGTGACAAAGGAGAGGGAGGTCCTACGGTCTGCGGCGCTCTTCGCGGCCTGCCGGGGAATGCCACTGTCACCGGTCGGCGGGTGCCCCCGCCCGGGCTCGGCCGGCCGCGGGGCACCCGTGCCGCCGCGGCCAGCCGTCTTACGCCGTCACGCCGTCACGCCGTGACCCCGTCCACCTGCAAGGTTGCCAACACGAAGCATCAGGTGTGGTGTGCGGGAGTTTCGAGAGTGGAGACAGCCCTCTCCAAAACCGGTGGAGGAAGTGATCGCGGGGTGGCGAGTGGCAGGAATGTCTACGGCTCTGGTGACTTGCGGCCGGGCGCCTTATCGTGCGGGCGGTTCCGGTTCCGGCTGCGGCCCAGGCGGAGGAGGCGAACTGCGTATGCGGGTTCCCGTCGTTCGAGCCGTATCCCGCGTATCCCGCGTACCCGTCGTACCTGTCGTGGAGCACGGCACCCGGCGGCGGCGTGCCCGGCGCAGGCGCGCCCTGTGGACCGGGGGCGAGGTCCTGGTGACCGTCGGGGTCGTCCTCGCGCTGCTGGTCGTCCACCAGTTGTGGTGGACCAACCGGGAGGCTCGGCGGGGGGCCGAGCGGAAGGTGGAGGCGCTGGAGCGGGAGTGGGGGACGGGGAATGCCGGCTCCTCGGGCGGGCCTGGCAGTGGGCCTGACGGTGGATCTGCCGAGGAGTCCTCCGTTGCCGGTACGTCGTCCGCGTCGTCGTTCTCCCGGTCAGCCACGGGGGCCACCGGGCAGCAGCGGTCGTACGCCACCACCACAGGCACGGCGCGGCCCCGCCGCTCCCAGGCCTACGCCATCCTCACCATCCCGCGCCTCGGCCTGCGCGTCCCGGTCGCCGAGGGCGTGAGCAAGCCGAACGTCCTCAACCAGGGGTACGTCGGCCACTACGCCGGCACCCAACAGCCAGGGCTGACAGGTAACTTCGCGGTCGCCGGGCACCGGAACACGCACGGGGAGCCCTTCCGGTACCTGCCGCGACTGCGGGCCAGGGACACGGTGCGGGTCGAGACGCGGACGGCGACCTACACGTACGCCGTGGACAAGATCCTCCCGCGGACGTCGTCCCGGGACTCGGGGGTCGTCAAGGCCGTGCCGCGGTCCGTGGTCAGGCCCGCGTACGGGTACAGCGAGCCGGGCTACTACATCACCCTGATCACCTGCACCCCGGAGTACACCTCCCGGTACCGGATGGTCGTGTGGGGGAAGCTGGTGTCGATGCGGCCCCGGGCGTAGGGCGGCGACCGGGGCGGTGGTCTTTACCCGCCCTTGGGCTCGCCCATACCCCGCGCATAACCCCTCTCCCTAGTGTCGTGGGGTTGGCATGTGCACAGAGTGATGCACGGTCGGTACGGGAAAGAACGGCGAAGTACGGGGGCTGGTCGCATGTCCGACCTGAAGAAGGAAGCCGCGTCGATGCACAAGGCGGCGTCGGGGTTGCGGACGGTGGGGCATCACACGGCGAAGCCGCTGGCGGACTTCAAGGAGCAGCAGCACGACCTCAAGGCGTTGGGGGCGCTGGGTTCGCTGCTGGGCGCGAAGGACGAGATAGAGAAGGGCATGACCACTCTGTCCAAGCTGACCAGGCAGCTGGAGGAGGAGTGGGAGGCGGAGGCGAAGCTGATCGGTGAGGTGTCCGACGCCTTCGATCTGCTGGACGTGCTGCTGGCGGCCCAGGCCCGGGCGAAGAAGGGCTGAGGCGCCGGATCATGGTGGATCTCAACCCGCTGCACTACATCAACAAGGCCAACCACTGGTTCGGCGACAACCTCGCCAGTCGTCTGGAGTTCCTGGGGATCACGGTCCGGCGGTGGATCCGGACGGGGTCCGGGAGATCGCGAAGAAGTGGCGGCACCTGGCGAAGGGGCTGGAGGACGCCGCCGCCGCGCAGGACCGGGCGCTGTCGGGGGTGGTGTGGGAGGGGAAGGCGGCCAAGGCCTTCCACAAGCGGTCCAAGGCCGCCCGGAAGTCCGCGACCGACATGGCGCACGCCCTGCGCAAGGGTGCCAAGGCGCTGGACGATTTCGCGGACAAGGCGCACGAGATGCTCTGACCCCACGGCGGTCTGGCAACGATCACGAATGCGCTCGGCTATGTCACACGCATCCTCTGCGATGCCACCGGGCTTCCTCTGCAAGTCACCGACCCCATGGCCACGATTGCGCGCTACGAACGTGATGCCTTCGGGCGGGTGGTCGCCGCCACCGATGCGACGGGAGCGACCACGCGGTGGCATTGGACGGCGGAGGGCCGCCTCCTGCGGCGTACGGCACCGGACGGCACGGTCGAGACGTGGACATATGACGGTGAGGGCAACTGCCTCAGCCACCAGAACCCAGTGGGCGCTGTCACCTCGTTCGAGTACACGTACTTTGATCTCGTCGCCGCTCGCACGGGTCCTGACGGTGTGCGCCGGGAATTCGTGCACGACACCGAGTTGCGCCTCGTGCAGGTGCTGAATCCTGACGGTTCCGCGTGGAGTTACGAGTACGACGCCGTCGGCCGCTTGGTCGCCGAGGTGGATTTCGATGGCCGTGGGCGCAGGTACGCGTACGACGGCGCCGGGCGCCTCTCGAGTCGAACCAACGCGCTGGGGCAGACCGTGCACTATGAGCGCAACGCGCTCGGGCAGATGGTCCGCAAGGACGCGGCAGGTTTGATCACCACCTTCGCGTACGCACCTTCTGGTCGGCTTGTTGCCGCGCGGGGTCCCGACGCTTTCCTCTCGCTGGAACTCGACGAGCGCGGCCTGCGCCGGTCGGAGACGGTGAACGGGCGCACGCTCAGTTGCTCCTACGACGAACTGGGGCGCCGCACCAGTCGCCGCACACCAGGGGGTGCGACAAGCACGTGGCGATATGACGCGGCGGGCCGTGCGGTTGAACTGACGGCATCGGAGCACGCGGTCGTCTTCCATCGGGACGAGTCCGGTCGCGAAACCGGAGTTCGGTTCGGTGAGGCGGTCACCCTCGCCCACACCTTCGACGCAAGGGGGCGGCTCGCGACACAGAGTGTCCTGTCCGATATCGACGTGGTCCAGCGCCGTGCGTTCTCCTACCGTCCGGACGGGGCCCTGATCGGAGTGCACGATCAACTGAACGGCAGCGGGAGCTTCGAACTCGACGGTGCCGGCCGCGTCACCGCAGTCCGGGCTCAGGACTGGACGGAGACGTACGCATATGACGACGAGGGAAATCAAACCTTTGCGGACTGGCCCGACGTCTACGCCGGCCACGAGGCCACGGGGCAACGTACGTACGCAGGCACCCGCATTCTCCGTGCCGGAGGTGTGCGGTACGAACACGACGACGCCGGCCGCATCGTGTTGCGCCAAAAGGCAAGGTTGTCTCGCAAACCAGACACCTGGCGCTATGTCTGGGATGCCGAGGACCGGCTCGTCTCCCTCACGACGCCCGACGGCTCGCGATGGATTTACCGTTACGACCCTCTCGGGCGCCGGGTTGCCAAGCAGCGTGTGGCCGCGGACGGTGGCGACGTCCTGGAGGAAACGCTGTTCACCTGGGACGGCCACACTCTCTGCGAACAGACGACGGAGCAGAAGCCGAACTCCCGATCTGTCGTTCTCACGTGGGACCACCAGAGAGGCCGCCCGCTCGTGCAGAGGGAGCGCCTCGTCGATCGGGAGGCGTCGCCGAGTCTCGTCGATGAGCGGTTTTTCGCTATCGTCACCGACCTCGTTGGCACACCGACCGAGCTCATCGGAAGCCGGGGCGATATAGCCTGGCGGGCCAGAGCGACACTTTGGGGAACAACAACCTGGAACGCCAATGCGACGGCGTACACGCCGCTTCGATTCCCGGGCCAGTACTTCGATGCCGAGACAGGACTGCATTACAATTATTTCCGCACATACGACCCGGAAACAGCGCGCTACCTCGCCCCCGACCCCCTTGGGCTGGCCGCCGCCCCCAACCCGGTCACCTATGTGCACAACCCGCACACCTGGATCGACCCCCTGGGTCTGGCGCCCGAATGTGGGGAGCCTGCGGGGCGTACTTTCGAAGAGGCGAAGGTGCTGGCTTTGCGAGAGGCTGGAATTCCCGAAGGGGCTGAACCGCTCGAAGTTGACGAGTTCGTGTCGGCCAGGGGGCCGGAATGGCAGGGGTCCCCACAGTTGATGACCGATATCACCAACCCATCTTCTACACGGAAGAGGTCTACGAGCATCCCAACGGGGAGGACCTAGTAGTCTTCCAGGACCACTGGTTCGGGCATCAGAAACCGGGAGAACCCGGCTACCAACCCGCTCACGTGCATGTAAGGCCTTTCGAGGACACCCGCAACGGGCAGATCCCGGGCTGCGAGGAGCACTACTACTATGATCGCTGACGGACTTCTCGTAAATCCGCAGATACTTCACTCTCTCTACAGTGATGACCTACCCGAACTCAAAGGTGTGCATGTCAGGTCGGTCAACCTCAGCCCTCGCGGCCCCACCGTGACCTTGCGCATGGACCTGCCGACATTTCCGGGGGTGCCTCCGCAGGAGTGGCGCGACGAGGGGATGGACACCGTTCAATGTCAGCTCCAGTTCGTTGCGCTGGACAACCTCTCGCTCACGCTCTGGGATCCTCCGGCGGTCGCCGACATCGAGGCAGTTTCGTTGGGCAGCGACCGGCGTATGAGGGTGACTGCGAGCGGCAGCGGGTTGGCGTTGCGGTTCGACTGCGCCGATTCGGTGAGGGTCGGCCATGTGAGCGCCTTCAGGAAGGGCGCCAATGGATCGGACAGTGGGCGCCACCTCTTCTTGAGCAAGGTGGACGCGAGGCGGCACACCGTCCTTCCTGGCGCGGAGGAGAAGACGTTCTATGAGCGGTGAGTGGAAGCGGCTGTTTGCTTCATCGAGCTTTTTGGGAGCACTGTACGGCGATTCCCCGCCTTCACCCGATGAATGTAACCTTTTCTACGTTCACCTCGACGAGCGTGGACGTTCTGTGACGCTTGGTTTCGAAACGAGGAATCTGCCGGAAACTCGGCCTGAGGACTGGGTCGCCAAGGGATTCAATGCTCTTGAGTTCTATCTTGTTTTCACGGACGTGCAAGGGATCCAAGTCACTGGCTGGGGGGCTGCCCAGGCCAAGGAAAAAAGCCTGGTAAAGGGGGAGGGCACTTCGTTCGAGGTGGTCCTGGGTACCACCGCGTCCGGCATCACTTTCCGCTCTCCCGCGGCGGCCCTGACGAGAACACATGCCTATCTCGCCTCGGACAGCCCCTGACGATCTCTTGCTGGAGCCCTGATCGGATTCCTGTATGTCGACTCGAGGCGTGCGGGCGATGCGAGTTGCTGCGAGTCGGTACGGCGGGGGCGGAGCGTCCCGCGCTGCTGGACGCCGAGGGGACCTTGCGGGACCTGTCGGGGATCGTCCCGGACATCGACGGTGCGCTGCTCGCCGACGACGCGGCGCTCGGCCGGATCCGAGCCGCCGCCGACAGCGGGGAACTGCCCGTGCCGGACGCGACCGGTCTGCGGGTCGGGCCGCCGCTGGGGCGGATCGGCAAGATCGTGTGCATCGGGCTCAACTACCACGACCACGCCCGCGAGACGGGCGCCGAGCCACCCGTCGAGCCGGTCATCTTCTTCAAGGCGGCGGACACGGTGGTCGGGCCGTACGACACCGTGCTCGTCCCCCGCGGGTCCACCAAGACCGACTGGGAGGTGGAGCTGGCGGTCGTCATCGGGCGTACGGCCCGCTATCTGGGGCCGGCCGAGGAGGCGCTCGCGCATGTCGCCGGGTACGCGGTGGCGCACGACGTGTCCGAGCGGGAGTTCCAGATCGAGCGGGGCGGGACCTGGGACAAGGGCAAGAACTGCGAGACGTTCAACCCCCTGGGCCCGTGGCTGGTGACGGCGGACGAGGTGCCCGATCCGCAGGCGCTGGCGCTGAAGTTGTGGGTGAACGGGGAGCTCAAGCAGGACGGGACGACGGCCCAGCAGATATTCCCGGTCGCGGAAGTCGTGCGGTACGTCAGTCAGTTCATGACCCTGTACCCGGGGGACGTCATCAACACCGGTACGGCGGCCGGGGTCGCGCTGGGGCGGCCCGAGCCGAAGCCGTTCCTGCGGGCCGGGGATGTCGTCGAGCTGGAGATCGAGGGGCTGGGGCGGCAGCGGCAGGAGTTCAAGGACGCCTAGCCCCTCGGGACTCCGGTGCGTGTCAGGCCAGCAGCTCGGCCAGCCTCCGCCATGCCTCCCGCTGAAGGCCGTCCCTCGGGCCGTCCTCCACCACCTGGAGGGCCACATGGTCCACGCCCGCCTCGTGGAAGGCGTTGATCCGCTCCCGTACCCGGTCCTCGTCGCCCCAGGCGAACACCGCGTCGATCAGGCGGTCGCTGCCGCCGTCGGCCAGGTCGTCCTCGGTGAAGCCGAGGCGCAGGAAGCTGTTGGTGTAGTTCGGCAGGGAGAGGTACAGGGCGAGGGTCTCGCGGGCGAGGGAGCGGGCGCGGGCCGGGTCGGTCTCCAGGACGACCTTGAACTCCGGGGCCAGGAGCGGCGCTTCGCCGAGGATCTCGCGGGCCCGCGCGGTGTGTTCGGGGGTGACCAGGTACGGCACCGCGCCCGCCGCCCGGTCGCGGGACAGTTCGAGGGTCTTCGGGCCGAGGGCGGCCAGGACCCGGCGGCCGGCGGGCACCCCGGCCGCGTCCAGGGCGTCGAGGTAGGCGACGAGGGCCGAGTACGGGCGCCGGTACTGGTCCGCGAGCTTGGCGTGGCTGACGCCGAGGCCGAGGACGAAGCGGCCCGGGTGCGCCGCCTCCACCTCGGCGAAGCCCGCCGCGCTCGCCCCGGCCCCGTACTGCCAGATGCTCTGGATGCTGGTGCCGACGGCGAGCGTGTCGGTGGCCTCCAGCAGCGGCAGGGCGTGGTGGGCGGCGCTGCTGCCGCCCAGCCACACGGCGCCGTAGCCCAGCTCCTGCAGCTCCGCCGCGGCCTCGGCCGGCTCGCCGCGCCGGGAGGGGTCCTCCGAGCGCAGGCCGACGCTCCAGATGCCGTAGCGTCCGACGGTCTGCTTCAGCGCGTCACTCATCGGTTGCTGCTCCTCCGGTCGGGTGGTGCGCCGTGGTGGCCGTGCACCGGTGCCAACCGGAGGCGAGCTCCCGTTAGTCCCGGCTCAGGAACCGTTCCAGCGCCTCCACCACGAGCCGGTGGTCCTGCAGCTGGGGAAGCCCGGACACGGTGACCGCGCCGATCACGCCCACGCCCTCGACATGGATCGGGAACGAGCCGCCGTGGGCCGCGTAGGTGTCGGGGTCGAGGCGGGAGGACTCCTCGAACGTCGTGCCCTTGGCCCGGAAGCGGGCGCCGACCAGGTACGACGCCGCGCCGTAGCGCTCGGTCACGCGGCGCTTGCGGGTGATCCAGGCGTCGTTGTCGGGGGTGGAGCCGGGCAGGGCCGCGTGGAAGAGCTGCTGGCCGGCCCGGTGGATGTCGATGGCGACCGGGGCCTGGCGCTCCCTGGCCAGCTCCATCAGGAGGGAGCCCAGGGCCCAGGCGTCGTCGTAGGTGAACCGGCGGAAGACCAGGCGGCGTTCCTGGGCCTCCAGTTCCTCCACGGAGGGGGTCAGTTCCGGGGCGAACTTCGGGGTGATCCGCGGGTGGTTGGTCACAGCGCCACCGCCACACCGTCGCGGGCCGAGCGACGGGCCGCCTCCAGTACGCCGAGGGCGGCGGCCGCCTCCAGCGCGGTCACCGGGTTGGGGCCGGCGCCGGTCAGGGCCTTGGCCACGGCCGCGTAGTAGGCGGGGTAGTCGCCGGGCAGGGTCGGTACGGGGCGTCCGCCGCCGGTCAGCGGGGACTCCCCGGCGCCCAGGCGGCCCCACAGGGACTCGGGTTCCGCGCCCCACGCCGGGCCGGGCCGCAGGCCTTCCCGCAGGGCCGCCTCCTGGGGGTCGAGACCGTACTTCACATAGCCCGCGCGCGAGCCCAGCACCCGGAAGCGGGGGCCGAGCTGGGCCGCCGTGGCGGAGACGTAGAGGTGGGAACGGACGCCGCTCGCGTGCGTCAGCGCGATGAAGGTGTCGTCGTCGGTCTTCGCGCCGGGGCGGCGGATGTCCGCCTCGGCGTACACCTGGGTGGCCGGGCCGAAGAGGACCAGGGCCTGGTCGACGACGTGACTCCCGAGGTCGTACAGCAGACCTCCGATCTCTGCCGGGTCGCCGGACTCGCGCCAGCCGCCCTTGGGCTGCGGACGCCAGCGCTCGAAGCGGGACTCGAAGCGCCAGGCGTCGCCCAGCTCGCCCTCCGCGAGCAGCTTGCGCAGGGTCAGGAAGTCGTTGTCCCAGCGGCGGTTCTGGAAGACCGACAGCAGCAGGCCGCGCTCCTCGGCGAGGGCGGCGAGTTCGCGCGCCTCGGCGGCGGTGCCGGCGACCGGCTTGTCCACGACGACCGGCAGGCCCGCCTTGAGGGCGGCGGTGGCCAGCGGGACGTGCGTCCTGTTCGGGGAGGCGATGACGATCAGGTCCAGCTCGTCGGCGCGGCCGAACAGCTCGTCGGGGGCGGCGGCGATACGGACGTCCGGGAACGCGGCCCTCGCCTGCTCCTGCCGCTCGGGGTTCGAGGTGACCACCGTGTCGAGGGTGAGGCCCTCGGCGGCGGCGATCAGCGGGGCGTGGAAGACGGAGCCCGCGAGGCCGTAGCCGATGAGGCCGACGCGGCGGGGTGTGTCGGGGGTGCCAGTGCCAGTCATGGGATCCACTTTCGCAACGCTGTTGCCAAAGTGCAAGTGGTGGGGAGAATGGGGGAGTGGCGAGCGTGGAAGGTGGCAGCAGGGTGGCGGACATAAGGAGCGGCCGCGGCCGGGCGGGGGCGACCGGGACGACCGGGGTGAACCTGCTGGGGCTGCGCAGTCACAACACCGCGCTCGTCCTCGACCTGCTGCGCAGTGCCGGGACCGAGGGGATCAGCCGACTCGAACTGGCCGAGCGGACCGGGCTGACCCCGCAGGCCGTCAGCAAGATCACCGCGCGGTTGCGGGAGGAGGGCCTCGCGGTGGAGGCCGGGCGGCGGGCGTCCACCGGGGGGAAGCCGCGGACCGTACTGCGGCTGGTGCCGGGGGCCGGGCATGCCGTGGGGGTGCATCTCGACCGGGACGAGGTGCGGGTGGTGCTGTGCGATCTGACGGGGGCGGTGGTGGCCGGGCGGCGGGTTCCGCTCGACCTCCGGGCGGGGGACCCGGCGGAGGCGGCCGTCGAGGCCGTGGCCGGGCAGGTGGGGGAGGTGCTGTCCGCGTCGGGGGCGTCCGTGCTGGGGGCCGGGGTCGCGCTGCCCGGGCCGCTGGATCACGCGCGGGGTGTGTTGCGGCGGGTCACCGGGTTTCCCGAGTGGGACGGGTTTCCGCTGCGGGATGTGCTGGGCGGGCGGTTGGGGGTGCCCGTGGTGGTCGACAAGGACACGAATGCCGCCGCGCTGGGGCTGGCGGTGGGGGGTGGCGCCGCTGAGTCCGGCTCCTTCGCGTATCTGCATCTCGGTACGGGGCTGGGGGCCGGGCTGGTGATCGGGGGGAGGGTGCATCGTGGGACCCGGACCGGGGCGGGGGAGTTCGGGCATCAGGTGATCCAGCTGGACGGACCCGTGTGCGGGTGCGGCAACCGGGGGTGCATCGAGGTGCTGTGCCTCGGGGCCGTGGCGCGGGGGGAGATGGGGGAGGCGGCGCGGGTCCTCGGGGCGGGGGCGGCGAACCTTGTGGGGCTGCTCGACATCGATGCGGTGCTGTTGGGCGGGCGCACGGTCGAGGGGGCGCCGGAGGTTTTCGTGGGGGGTGTGGGGGCGGTGCTGGGGGAGCGGGCCCGGAGGGAAGGGGGGGTGGGAGTGCCTGTGCGGGTTGCCTTCGGCGATGGGGGGTGGGGGGTGGCTGTGGGGGCGGCGCAGTTGTTGCTGGGGCCGTTGTTCGGGCGGGTGGACGGGTGACGCGGGGTCGGGGACGGGGGTTGGTTGTCCGGCCCGGTGCCGGCGGGGTGCCCGGGGTCGGTGCCGGGGGCCCTCGCCCGCGCCGGCCGGGTGCCTCCCCCACGCTCGGCTTCGCTCGGGCGGGGGACACCATCGCCCACCCGTGCCGCCTGGGGCGACCGCCGCGTCCCCGCGGCGCGACTGCCCGCAGCCACGGCGGTTGCGGTGGCGGGGGGAGCCCCCAGGAGGGCGAGGCCTGGGCGAGGCCGATCGGGGGGAGTTTTGCTGCCGGGTGGGAGTGGCGCCGCAGGAGCCCGCCTCCGCCCGGCACGGTTATGTGTTCATGCGACTGTGCACGCCCCTGTCCCTCTGCCTCGCCGCAGCCGCCGTCGTTCTCGGCCCCACGGGGCCGGCGCACGGAGGGGAGGCCACCCCCGACTGTGCCGGGTCCGACGGGCGGGCCTTTCCGATCAGTACGCGCATTCACGGTGGGCCCACGTCGTACGAGGCCGGCGGGGGGTTCGGCACCTGGTACGTCGACCTCACCAACACCACCGACCGGGCCTGCACCGCCGTACACCCGGTCGTCGTGCTGGTCGACGACAAGCGGGCGCTGAAGCCGGAGCAGGCGCAGATGGAGTTCTACGTCGGCGCGCGTGCCCACCCGGTCCACTTCGAGAGCACCGACGAGGACGAGTTGGTGGGGGCCTTCGACGACGGGTTTCCGGGGTTCGCCGTGGCGCCGAAGAAGACCGTCTCCGTGAAGGTCAGGCTCACCGTCACCTCCGACGCCGTACCGAACCAGGTCACCGCCAGGGCCGCGGTCGTGGAGCGCCAGGGGGACGACGGCGAGTGGGTGGGGGATTCCGGCGACTACCGGTTCGGGATCGACACCGAGCCCGCCCCGGAGCCCAGCCCCGACAGCACCGGCAGTACCGGCGCCACAGCCCCCGCCCCGACGCCCGGCCCCGCCATCTCCGCTTCTGCCTCCCTCTCCCCTTCCGCCACCGCGTCCCCCGGCGGCCTCCCCTTCGCCGACGAACTCGCCGGCACCGGCCTCGGCACCGCCCGCGGCGTGCTCGCGGCCGCTCTGCTGCTCGCCGCGGGCGGCGCGCTGCTGGTCGGGCGGCGGAGGCGCTGAGGCCGGGCCGAGCACACAGTGAACAGGCCGTTCCCGCAAGATCGGACCTGTGTCTAGGCTGGGGCTCCCGCGGCACCTGTACGGCAGGAGACGGCACATGTCAGAACGCAAGCCCATCGAGTCGTGGCTCACCGACATGGACGGTGTGCTCATCCACGAGGGTGTGCCCATCCCCGGCGCCGACGCCTTCCTGAAGAAGCTGCGCGACTCCGGGAAGCCCTTCCTGGTCCTGACCAACAACTCGATGTACACCCCGCGCGACCTGCACGCGCGGCTCGCCCGCATGGGCCTGCACGTGCCGATCGAGAACATCTGGACCTCGGCCCTGGCCACCGCCAAGTTCCTGGACGACCAGCGTCCCGGCGGGTCGGCGTACGTGATCGGCGAGGCGGGGCTGACCACCGCGCTGCACGACATCGGCTACATCCTCACCGACCACGACCCCGACTACGTGGTCCTCGGCGAGACCCGCACCTACTCCTTCGAGGCCATGACCAAGGCCGTCCGCCTGATCAACGGCGGCGCCCGCTTCATCGGCACCAACCCGGACGAGACCGGCCCCTCCGCCGAGGGCCCGCTGCCCGCGACCGGCGCCGTCGCCGCGCTGATCACCAAGGCCACCGGCAAGAACCCGTACTTCGCGGGCAAGCCGAACCCGCTGATGATGCGCACCGGGCTGAACACCCTCGGCGCCCACTCCGAGACCAGCGCGATGATCGGCGACCGCATGGACACCGACGTACTGGCCGGTATGGAGGCCGGAATGCAGACGTTCCTGGTGCTCACCGGCCTGACCCGGCCCGAGCAGATCGAGGACTTCCCGTACCGGCCGTCCAAGGTGGTCGACTCCATCGCGGACCTCGTCGACCGGGTCTGAGACCGGCAGGAGGCCGAAGGTGACCCGTACGGAGTAATTGAGCGCCTCCCGAGGATGCGGAGGCGCTCCCGACGGGGGAGCCTCCAGATATCCCTGGAGGTTCACGATGGGCTCAGTACGCCTCACTCTCTGCACAGGACTCCTGGCCGCCGTCGCGTTCGCCCCGGCGGCACACGCGACGACGTCGGACGCCGGAGTCACCGTGACCCCGTCGTCCCCCGCCCCCGGCACCGACGTGACCCTGCGGGTGAGCGGCTGCTCCGGGCCGACCGGCACCGCCGTCTCGGTGGCGTTCGTCGCGGATGCCCGGCTGACCGGCACCGACGGCACGCTCACCGGTGAGACCCGGATCCGCACCTCCCTGCAGACCGGCTCGTACGACGTGCAGGTGACCTGCGCCGGCGACATGGTCAACGGCAGGATCACCGTCGCGGAGAAGGCGTCGTCCCGGGCCCACCCGACCCAGTCGTCCCACGGGCAGCCCGCCGCCCCCGCCTCGCCCGTCGCCCCCGTCCACGCTGGCGGCGGCGGCACCGCGGACCTCGCCTCGGTGGACGCCCGCGCGGCCGCGCCCGGCACCGCCCAGGCGGTGACCGGTCTGGTCCTCGCCGGTGGTGCCGCGTTCGCCGTCGGGCTGCTCGGTGCCCGCCGGAGCCGCGGCACGCGGTGAGGTGGCCGGTCATGTCCGATCATGAGCGTTCCTCCGGTACGGGGCGGCTGCTGGCCGGTGTGGCCTGGGCGCTGCTGCTTCTCGGGCTGTGGCTGTGGGGCCGCGAGGTGACCGACGTACCGGCCGGGATATCCGGGCCCACCACCGGCGACGTGGCCGCGGTGGGCCGGCCCGCCGGGTCCGGGCTGCCGCCCGCCGCCCGACCGCTGGGCGAGGCGGTGCCGCAGCGCATCGACATCCCCGACCTCGGGGTGCAGGCGCCGGTGGTGGCCCGCGGCCTGGACGGTCAGGGCGCGATCGATCCGCCGCCCTTCGACCAGCCCGGGGTGGTGGGCTGGTACGCGGCCGGGGTGAAGCCGGGGGCGGCGGGGACCGCGCTGATGGTGGGGCATGTGGACACCGAGAGCAGGCCCGCCGTCTTCTACCGGATCAGCGCGCTGCGGCCCGGCGAGACGGTCCGCGTGATCCGCAGCGACGGCCGGGTCGCCGAGTTCACCGTGGACGACGTCCGGGTCCTGTCCCGCGACCGCTTCGACGCCCAACAGGCCTACGGTCCGCGCGAGTCGGGCCGCGCCGAACTGCGGCTGATCACCTGCGGTGGCACTTTTGACCGGGCCAGCCGCAGCTACACGGCGAACGTGGTGGTGTCGGCGTACCTGACCGGGACCGGGCTGTAGGGACCCGCCTGGGACCGTGGGCGAGCCACCTGGCCCGGTCGGTGACCCGCTCCTGGAGCGGAGGCGCGCGGTTGGCCCGGAGGGAGGGAGCGGACGGGTGCGCCGCACGGGTGGGCCCGAGAGCGCGCGGGCACGGGCTTGCCCCGCAGCCCGTCCAGTGCGCGCCCTCCGCCTCACCGTCCGCCGCGGCGTCGAGGCATCCGTCACGCGCGCACCCACCCAGGCGCACCGGGCTGTAACAGCTCCCCGACAAGGCTCGGGCGACCTCGTGACCGGCACGACAGGTATGTCACGATTGGCACCTGAATCCGTGCACCCAAGGGGGAGTTGGATGTACGACAGCTGGGGGGCCCTGTCTTCGGTACGGGCCGGGGCGTCCGCGGTGGTGCTGTCAGCGGCGCTGCTGGTCGCCGGGTGTTCGTCCGGGGGAGGGGACAAGGCGGATGATCCGGGCTCCAGGATCACGCAACAGCCCAAGGGCGCCGACCCGTTCTGGGTGAACCCGGACGGGAACGCGGCCCGGCAGGCCGCCGCCTACGAGAAGGACGGCAGGAAGTCCGACGCCGAACAGATCAGGAAGATGGCCGAGCAGCCGACCGGCGAGTGGATCGGCCCGGAGAACCCGGAGCGGGAGGCCCGCGGCTTCACGGAGGCCGCCGAGAAGTCCGACCGCACGGCCCTGCTCGTCCTCTACGACATCCCGCACCGCGACTGCGGCCAGTATTCGCAAGGCGGCGCCGCCGACGGCAACGCCTACCGCGCCTGGATCGACGGCGTGGCGAAGGGCATCGGCGACCGCGCCGCGACGGTGATCCTCGAACCCGACGCCGTCCTGCACCTGGTGGACGGCTGCACCCCGGACCGGTTCCACGAGGAGCGCTACTTCCTCCTCAGGAGCGCCGTCACCACTCTCAAGTCCCTGGAGAACACGAAGGTGTACCTCGACGCCGGCAACGCCGGCTGGGGCCACCCCGACCAGATATTCCAGTCCCTCCGGCAGGCGGGAATCGACCAGGCCGACGGCTTCGCCGTCAACGTCGCCAACTTCTACTCCACCCAGGACTCCATCGCCTACGGCAAGCAGCTCTCCGCCAAGGTGGGCGGCAAGCACTTCGTCATCGACACCAGCCGCAACGGCAACGGCCCGTACACGGGCGGCAGTCCGGACGAACGGTGGTGCAACCCGCCGGGCCGGGCGCTGGGCGAGACCCCGACGACCAAGACGGCGGACCCGCTGGTGGACGCGTACTTGTGGGTCAAGCGCCCAGGAGAGTCCGACGGTCAGTGCAAGGGCGGCCCGAAGGCCGGTGAGTGGTGGGCGAGTTACGCGCTGAAGCTGGCGAAAGCCAGCAAGTGGTCCGCCTGACGTGACCGGGGGTGCCCGCCGAGCCGGAGGGCACCCCCGAGTGCACTGCCGCTACGGCACCCTGACCCACCGCGCCTTGCTCGGCGTCCCCTGGTCGTCGTCCACGAACAGCATGTACCACCCCGACTGCACCAGGTTCCGGTTCTTCGGCACCGTCACGGTGATCTTGTTGCCGGACGTCTTGAAGTCCAGCGCGACGGACCGCTGGTCGACGTCCGTCACGTGCGTGGAAGCGCTCGGCCGGATCAGCCGCACCTTCTTGATCGTCGCCGCGTGCCGTGAGGTGAACGTCCCCGAAGCGCCGCGGGCGATCGTCCGCGGCCCGCCGGACAGCGAGGGCCGCGCGTCCCGGTACAGGTACGGCGGGGTGTAGATCTCGATCCGCTGCTCGAACCTGCCCGGTTTGGTGTTGGCCTTGTCCCCGTACAGCGAGTCGGAGCCGAAGAACATCACGCGGCCGTCGGGCAGCAGGACCGACCCGGAGTGGTAGTTGCGCCCCACCAGCGGGTCGGCGACCCGGGTGAAGCTGTTGCTGTCCGGGTGGTAGAGCCGGGCCTGGTGGATGTTGGAGTCGCTGCGGCCCCGGTAGTCCTGAGAGCCGCCCGAGACCAGCACCGTGTCGTCGGGCAGGATCGCGGACTGCGGATAGCGCGTGCCCTTCTCCAGCGACGGCCCGTCCACGAACCTCGGGTCGGCGGCCCTGAGGTCGATCAGCCGTGTCCTCTTGCTGGACAGCTTCGACTCGCCGACCCCGCCGCCGCCGATCACCAGGTACCTCTCGTCCTGCGCCGGCGGCAGCAGCACGGTCCCGGAGGTCTCCATCATGCTGGGGTCGCTCAGCCCGGGCAGCTTGGTGAACCTGTTGGTGTCCACGTCCCAGATGCCCGGGTCCCGGCCCACGTCGTCCGGCCCGTAGCCCGCGTTGGACCCCGAGTAGAAGATCTTCCCGTTCTCTGTCAGGAACAGCGCCGGGTAGGTCGGGAACTGCCGGATCTTCTTCGTGTACGTCCATGTCCTGGTCTTGGGGTCGAAGACCTCGTTCTTCCCCGGGACCAGCTGGCCGATGTCGTCGAGGCCGGAGACGCTGAGGATCTTCCCGTCGCTCAGGGTGGTGAGCGTCGGGTACCAGCGGGCCTCGTTCATCGGGTCGACCTTGATGTACTTCTCGGCGACCGGGTCGAACTCGTACGCGTCCCGTATCCCCTGGAAGTCCTTCTTGTCGAGGGCGAGCTTCTGCGCGATGCCGTAGGTGTTGCGCGCGTCCAGGCCGGTCAGACCCCGGATGCGGTAGTTGTCCTGGGTACCCGTCTCGTACTTGGTGCCGCTCTTCTGCGCCTCGACGTAGATCCGGCCGAGGCCGGGGTCGTTGCGCAGGAACTTGCCGGTCTTCTTGTCGAAGACCTTCTTGGCGCGGGGTACGAGCACGGGGTCCTTGGAGACGAACGTCCTGCCGTTGCCCCTGCCGGTGAACCTCGTGCCCGCGGGCAGCGTGATCGGCTTGTCCGGGTTCTCGTTGTGGACGATCATCAGGCCGCCGGCCTTGGTGACGTCACCCTTGAGCTTCTCGTACCGCTTCGTCCCGCCCGCGATCAGCAGGTTGCCGTCGGCCAGCTGGGTGTGGCCGGTGCAGAACAGGTCTTTGGGCGTGGGGACCTTCTTGACCGTGCCCTTGACCGGGTCCCAGATCCGGGTGTCGAACTTCTTGGCGTCGAAGTTGTCCTGGTTGTTGCCAGAGCCGGCGACCAGCAGCACCTTGCCGGTGTGCAGGAGGGCCGCGTGGATGGTGTCCTGGCGGTACTCCTCGGGGAACTCGATGATGTCCCAGTGGCCGTTCGCGGCCTTGTACCCGGGTCTGTTGATCTTGTACTGGTGGTATTGCACGGTTCCGAAGCGGTACAGCCACGGTCCGTTCATCCCGGCGAGCGCGAGTACCACCGCCGTGCCGATCGCGAGTCGGCGGGCGCGGCGGCGGCCGGCACTGTCGTTCATTCCTTGCGTCCCCCCGGTCCGCCGAGCGCGATCTGCATGGTCTGCTCGTGCGGCGGGTACGCCGCGGCCGGCGCGTATCCCGCGGGCACCGCGTCCTGCGGTTCCGTGACCGCCGCCGCAGCCGCTCGCTTCCTCTCCCGCCGCAGCGTGTACCGCCACGCGAAGATCGGTGAGGCGGTGATCAGCAGGGCGAAGGCCGCCCAGGTGATCATCGCGGGGTGGGAGTGCCCGAAGGCGAAGCCGGCGGCGAGCGAACCGGCGAAGACCAGGATGAAGAACCAGTGGATCCGGAAGGTCCCGAACAGCGTGTCGGGGCTGGCCGACTCGCCCTTGGGCGTGACCACGAACCTGCTCCTGCGGCGCAGTACGGCGTCCATCAGCGAGCGGGCGTAGATGGGCGCCGACAGCGCGGACATCACCATGCCCGCGACACCGCCGGACCCCTCCGGCTCGTGCGGGGAGACGTTGTGCCGCCGGTTCCAGATGTACAGGCCGATCTGCAGCGCGGAGGCGTTGCCGTACAGCATCAGCCACACGGTCGGGTCGATGTTCACACCCGAGGCGCCCAGGCCCAGGAACAGGGCGCAACTCAGCGCCGCCAGGATCCAGTTGAGGGCGGACATCGGGTAGAAGACGATCATCATCGTGTAGTTGAAGAGCTTGCCGGGCGGCAGCGAGAAGAAGCCCTTCCAGTACTGCTTGAGGATCGTCTCGTACGTGCCCCGCGACCAGCGCAGCTGCTGGGTGAAGAAGTCCGTCCAGGCGTTCGGTCCCTCGCCGACCGCGAGCACGTCCGGCGTGTACACCGACTTCCACTTGCGGCCCGTGGCCGGGTTCTCGGCGCGGTGCATCTCGAAACCGGTCGCCATGTCCTCGGTGATCGAGTCGTACAGGCCACCGATCTGCTGGAGCGCCTTGATCCGTACGGCGTTCGACGTACCGACGAACATCGGGCCGCCGTACCGGTTGCCCGCCCGCTGGATCAGCGCGTGGAACAGGAACTGCTGCGACTCGGCCGCCTTGGTGACGAAGGTGTCGTAGTTGCCGTACACCTGCGGGCCGATGACGAAGCCGACGTCCGGGTCGCGGAAGTAACCCAGCATCCTCTCCAGGTAGTTGGGCAGCGGCACGTGGTCGGTGTCGACGGAGGCGAAGAAGTCGTAGGCGTCGCCGTGCGCCTCCAGCCAGGCGTTGTAGTTGCCGTGCTTGGTCCTGGCGCGGTGCGGGCCCTTGGCCTGGTTCCACTTCTCGACGCCCTTGCGGGAGAAGTGGTGCACGCCCAGGCGCGCACAGACAGCCTTCACCTCCGGGTCGTCGCCCTCGTCGAGCAGCCACACGTGCAGCACGCCCCGGTGGCGCAGCCGTACGGCCGCCTCCAGGGTCTTCGTCACCATCTCCAGTGGTTCCTTGCCGGGCACGAAGGTGGTGACGAAGGCGACCCGGGTGCCGGTCTCGGGCACCACCGGGACGGGGTCGCGGGCGACCAGCGTGGCGTGCGCGTTGGACACTACGTTCATGCAGCGGAAGAACTCGATCAGTCCGATCGAGACCAGCATCACGACATCCAGCGCCGGCAGGAAGTCGTGGGCCGGATGGTCGCGCTCGGTCCAGTGCTCCGGCTGGAGCAGCCAGGCCAGCAGGACCAGGGAGAGCAGCGGGGCCGCGCCCAGCATGAGGGCGGCCCGGACGCGGTGCGGCTCCTGCGAGAGCAGTGAGCGGTAGCGCACCTTGTACGGCTTGTCCGGGTCGGGCTGCGTGAGAGGGCCCGCGAGCCGGCTGTAGTGCTCGTAGTCGTATCTCGGCAGGGTCTTCTTGATCCTGTGGAACGCCCCCGCGGTGCCGGTCCGATGCGAGGGCATTCGTAGTGGTGTTGTTTGTGATTGATCGTGTGCAGTGTGTGACGAATCGTTGCTATGCCGGGCGCCCGTCGGCGTCGACGTCATGAGCCATCCCCCCACGCGCAGGTCAGCGCGTGTATGTATGTCGCGTCAATAGCGGGTCGCAGGCCGTTCGCAGCCTGTGGACACGGACCTGACATTCCGGTTGCGGATGCCCCCCTCGGCATCCGTTCGTGAACGGGACCCCTCATCCCGTAACCCCCGCAACCGTTTGCTTTTCCCCCCAACTGCCGTGAAACAGCGGCATGTTGAGCAACCAGGGTTCTACGGCGTTCCGCATGATCGCAAGTCGCGAAACGCGGTGTTTACCGGTCAAATACGGCTGTGGGGGACAGCCGGGCACGGATGTTGCAGAAATGGTCTCTTATGGCCTTCTCCGCTCGCATGGAGTCACCCGAGCGGACCGCGTCCAGGATCTCCCGGTGCTGCCGGCAGGTGACCCGCGGATCCTGCGGCACCTCCACGAGGTCCCGCTGGACGCGGTGGAAGGCGTCCCAGAACGCCTCGAGCACCTCGCTCAGCAGCGTGTTGTCCAGCCCGCGGTAGAGGGTGGCGTGAAACGCGCGGTCGGTCTCGGCGAGACCGGCGCCCTGCCCGGCCTGCTGCTCCATACGGTCGACGAGCCGGTCCAGTTCGAGCAGGTCGGCCTCCGGCAGCCGCCCCGCCAGCCGGGAGACCAGGCCGGTCTCCACCGCCTCGCGCAGTTCGAGCAGCTGGAGCAGGGAGTCCTCGCCCCGGTAGTGCCCGGCGACCGTGCGGAAGGCGAGGCCCTCGATCATGGGGGCGAAGGACATGGGGCCGACGTAGGTGCCGAAGCCGTGCCGGATCTCGACGATGCCCATCGCCTGGAGCGCCTTCAGTGCCTCGCGCACCGAGTTCCGGCCGGCGCCGAGGAACTCCATCAGCTCGGACTCGGTCGGCAGCGGGGCCCCCGAGGCCAGCCGGCGGTCGACGATGAGCTTCTTGATCCGCTCCTGGAGGTCACGGGCTGCCATGGCCAGAGGGTATCCGGCCAAACGGCGAACAGGCCCCTCGTTCGTACGAGAGGCCTGCTGCCTTGCGTGCGCCGCCAGGGACTCGAACCCCGGACCCGCTGATTAAGAGTCAGCTGCTCTAACCAACTGAGCTAGCGGCGCCTGCTGACGTCGTTAACTCTACCCGACCCCATCGGGTGCTCCGGACCACCCGGGAGCCGGGGCTGCCCGGCCGGGGGGCAGTGCCGCGTACATCATTCGGACCGTCAGCATGCGCGTCGCGAAGACAGTTGGGAAACTGATCAACGTGCACAGACGCGGACATTTCACAACCCTCCCTGACCTGGAATGTGAGGCAGATCGCATGGTGGCTCCGGTATTCGAGGACGTCGATCCCGCGAGCGACTGCGACTGCCCCGGATGCGTCCACTGGCGGCGCGTGAGCCCGTCCTCCCTGCCCGGCCTATTCGGCGGTCACCCGGCCGCCCGGCGGGCCCTCGTGGTGGCCGCCGCCGCGTCCGCCGCCGTCGGCGCGGGCCACCCGGCCGCCGCCCTCGGCGCGGCGCACGCCCCGCACCGCCCCGGCGTGCCCCACGTCCCCGCGGACGGCGAGGAGCCGGACACCCCCCAGGGCGGCAAGGCCCCGCTGCACGGCCCCGGCGGCAGGCCGGCCAGGCCGGCCGACCCCGCCCATCCCCCCGCCACCACCCGTACGGAGATCATCAACCGGGCCAAGACCTGGGTCGCCGCGCAGGTGCCGTACAGCATGGACGACTACTGGTCCGACGGGTACCGGCAGGACTGCTCGGGCTACGTCTCGATGGCCTGGGGACTGGGCAGCAACGAATGGACCGGCAGCCTCGGCCAGTACGGCGTGAAGATCGCCAAGGGCGAGCTGGAACCCGGCGACATCCTGCTCTTCCACAACCCCGACAACCCGGAGAAGGGCTCGCACGTGGTCCTCTTCGGCGGCTGGACCGACCACACGCACACCTACTACACCGCCTACGAACAGACGCCCCCGCGCACCCGCCGCCAGGCCACCCCGTACGCCTACTGGACCAACTCCGGCAAGTACGTCCCGTACCGCTACAAGGGGGTGACCCCCGACAAGGCGGCAGCCGAGCCGGGCGACGCGAAGCCCGCGTCCGCCACGACCGCGCCGGCCCCGTTCCCGGGAGCGGTGTACTTCGGCCCCGGCGCCGACAACAAGCACGTCACCCGGCTCGGCCGCATGCTGACCGCCCGGGGCGCCGCGGCGTACTACCCCGAGGGCCCCGGCCCGCGCTGGTCCGAGGCGGACCGGCGGGCGACCCGGGCCTTCCAACTGGCCCAGGGCTGGACCGGCGCGGACGCGGACGGGCTGCCCGGGCCGCGCACCTGGGAGCTGCTGGCGGGCGGCAAGGGCAGGGACATCGCCCCCGGGGCGGCCGGCGCGCCCGCCTCGCACGGCGTCGCCGGTTATCCCGGCCGGAACCTGTTCCGCCCGGGCGCGGACAACCCGTACGTCACGCAGTTGGGGCGGCAGCTGGTGACGAAAGGGTTCGGCAGGTACTACCCCGACGGGCCGGGCTCGCGCTGGAGCGAGGCGGACCGGCGGGCCGTCGAGGCCTTCCAGCGCAGCCAGGGCTGGCGGGGCGGCGCGGCGGACGGCTACCCGGGACCGGAGACCTGGCGGCGGCTGTTCTCGTAACCGCCCCCTGGTGAAGACCATCCATTCGTGAAGCGTCTGGCGCGGAGGCTGGAGCACACATGAGCACGACCACTGAGCACACGTCCGATTCCGAGGGGCCCGCCGGACAGCCGCCCAGGCCGGCCCGGCTGATCCAGAACGAGGCCACCACCGAGATCCCCGTCCACCTGTTGTTCCGCGACGACCCCGACCCGGCGCCGGTGCCGCTGCGGCCCGCCGTGGTGGGCCGCCGGCAGGGCACGGGCGAGCAGCCGCGGCTGCGCGGGCCCGGGTCGGCCGGGGTGCGGCAGCAGCCGCACGTCGACCCCGAACTCGTCGAGCGGCCGGCCCGGGTGCTGCCCGGGGCGGCGGGCGTGCTCGCCGGGGCCGGCGGGATCGCCGGCTGTCTGGCCACCTCGTGGTGGGCGGGAGTCCTGCCGCCGCTCGCGTCGCACGCGCTGCACCTGCCGGCGTACGCGGGTGCCGGAGTGGGCCCGGCCCAGTGGGCGGCGTACGCCGGGGCCGGGGCGCTCGGACTGCTGGGCCTCGGCGGCCTGACCCGGGGCCGCACCGGACGGGCGTGGGTGCTCGGGCTGTTCGGCCGCTACGGAGGAACGGTTCGCCGCACCGGTCTGCTGTGGGTCAACCCGCTGACGCGGCGGCACCGGGTCGACGTACGGCTGCGGCACTGGCGCAGCGAGACGATGCCGGCCGCCGACGGCAACGGGGTGGCACTGCGGGTGGTGGTCCTCGTGGTGTGGCGGGTGCGGGACACGGCGCGGGCCTCGCTCGGCGTGGACGATCACGAGCGGTATCTGCGGGAGTGCGTCGAGGTCGCCCTGGCCCGGGTGCCGGTGGAGACGCCGGACGGCGCACGGGCGTTCGTGGCGGCGACGGGCGAGGCGCTGACCCGGCTGGTGGCGGCGGACGCGGCAGCCGTCGGCCTGGAGGTGTTCTCCGTGCAGCCGGTCCGGGTCGAGTACGCCCCCGAGGTCGCCGCCGTCATGCAGCGCCGCCGGATCGCCGTGCTGGACGCCCAGCAGCGGTCCCGCATGCTCACCTCGGTGGTCGACTCGGTCGAGGACACGGTGACCCGGCTGACCATGCGGGGGCTGGTCGACCTCGACGACTACGAGCGCAAGTCGCTGGTGCGGGAGCTGACGGTGGCGTTCGCCGTGGGGCGCGAACACGCGCCGTGATTGGTATGGACATGCTCAACTAACGGCAATAACCTGAGACTTGGTCTAGACCTGCACAGCTCACTGAACCTCCCCCACGTTCTCCAGGAGCGGCAGTATGCGCACACAGACCAAGGTGTCCGCAGTCGTGCTGGGCCTCGCCACCGCCGGAGCCTTCGTGCTCTCCACCGGCGGGGCGAGCGGTCACGGCTACACCGACCTCCCCATCAGCAGGCAGAAGCTCTGCCAGAACGGCACGGTGACCGGCTGCGGCGACATCCAGTGGGAGCCGCAGAGCGTCGAGGGCCCCAAGGGCTTCCCCGCGGGCGGTCCGGCGGACGGCCAGCTCTGCAACGGCGGCGTCAGCCGGTTCGCCCAGCTCAGCTCGCCGAGGGCACCCTCCGGCGCGGCCTGGCCGGCGACGAGGGTGACCGGCGGTCAGAGCTACACCTTCCGCTGGCAGTTCACCGCCATGCACGCCACGACCGACTTCAAGTACTACGTCACCAGGCAGGGCTGGAACCAGGACCACGCCCTGTCCCGCTCGGACCTCAACACGACCCCGTTCCTGACGGTGCCGTACAACGGTCAGCGCCCGCCGTCGACACTCAGCCACAGCGGCACCCTGCCGTCCGGGCTGAGCGGCCACCACGTCATCCTCGCCGTGTGGACGATCGCCGACACGGGCAACGCGTTCTACGCCTGCTCCGACGTCACCTTCTGAGCGGCGCCCGGGTTCAGAGCTTCCCTTGAGGCGCGTGCGCCGGCCGGCGCGGTAGGTTCCGGCCACGCCGATCACACGGGCCGGCGTACGCACCTCGGGGGTAGCGCGATGGAAGCGATGTTCTACGGGATTCCCGGCCTCATCATGGGCCTGGCCCTCTTCGTGGCGTACCGGGTCGTGCGCCGGTCGCTGCAGCTCAGGAGCGCCTGGAACAGCGGCCTCACGGCCGAGGCGCGGTGTCTGCGGACGTTCACGACGACGCACGGCGGCGGGAACGACACATCGGTGCGGACCACGCTGCACCACGTCTACGAGTTCACGACGCGTGACGGCCGGTCCGTACGGTTCGAGGAGGAGAACGGTCCGGCGACGATCGTCGAGGGCGACATCGTGACCGTGTACTACACGCAGGGCCGGGAGGTCGCCGCCACCGCCCGCAGGCCGAGCCCGGTCAGGAACGCGGCCGGTGCGCTGGCCATGGTGGCCTTTCTCGGCGTGATCGTGGTGTTCTGCGTCGGCTTCATGGTGTCGTACCACAGCATGAGCCTCCACATCTGACGGTACGTCAACTAACGTGCGCCCTCATGGAGTCCAGGGAGTCCGGGAAGCGCACGGTCGCCGAGTTGGTGGCGGCGCGGTGGGGTGACCACCGGCCGGGGCTGTGGTTCGAGGAGCGGGTGCTGACCCACCACGCGGTTGCGGCCGGGGCCGCCGCCCGCGCGGCCCTCCTGGCCGACCTGCTGCCGCCCCGCGCCGAACCGCACGTCGGGGTGCTGCTCGACAACACTCCCGAGTTCCCGCTCTGGCTGGGTGCCGCCGCCCTCGCCGGCGCGGCGGTCGCCGGGATCAACCCCACCCGCCGGGGCCCCGGACTCGCCCGGGACATCCTGCACACCGAGTGCCCGGTCCTGGTCACCGAGCGGGCCCACCTTCCCCTCCTCGACGGCCTCGACCTGCCCGGAGTACGCCTCCTGGTCACCGGCACCCCGGCGTACGACGCCCTGCTCGCCCCGTACACCGGCGCCGCACCGGACCCGGCCCGTGCCACCCCGGCCGACCGGCTGCTCCTCTGCTTCACCTCCGGCTCCACCGGCGCCCCCAAGGCCGCGATCTGCTCGCAGGGCCGCCTGGCCGCCGCCGGAGACTCCCTCGCCGCACTGTTCGGGGTGCGCCCGGACGACGTGCACTACATCTGCATGCCGATGTTCCACGGCAACGCGGTGATCGCCGACTGGGCGCCCGCGCTGGCCGCCGGGGCCGGGGTGGCGCTCAGACGGCGGTTCTCGGCATCGGGGTTCCTGGCGGACGTGCGCCGCTACCGGGCGACGTACTTCACCTACGTCGGCCGGGCGGTGCAGTACGTCCTGGCCACCGAGCCGCGCCCCGACGACCGGGACAACCCGCTGCGCCTGGGCTTCGGCACGGAGGCCGGGGCGGTGGACGCGGCGGCCTTCGAGCGGCGGTTCGGGGTGCGGCTGGTGGAGGGGTACGGCTCCTCGGAGGGCGGCGCGGCGATCCAGTGGTCGCCGGGCACCCCGACCGGCGCGGTGGGGCGCGCGGCACCGGGCCTGGTCGTGCTCGACCCGGAGACGCGCGAGGAGTGCCCGCCGGCCGTCTTCGACGACTCCGGACGGCTGCTGAACGGGGAGCAGGCCATAGGAGAGCTGGTCAACCGGGCCCCGAACCCCTTCGAGGGCTACTGGCGCAATCCGGAGGCGGAGGCCGAGCGCAGGAGGGACGGCTGCTACTGGACCGGCGACCTCTTCTACCGGGACGGCGACGGCTACCTCTACTTCGCCGGCCGGGCCGGCGACCGCCTCCGCGTCGACAGCGAGAACCTGGCCGCCGCGATGATCGAGAACATCCTCGCCCGGTACGAGGGCGCGCGGGCCGTCGCCGTGTACGCGGTGCCGGACCCGGTGGCCGGCGACCAGGTGATGGCCACGCTCGCGGCAGACGCCGGGGGGTTCGACCCGCTGGACTTCGCCGAGTTCCTGCTCGCCCAGCCCGACCTGGGCACGAAGATGGCACCCCGGTTCGTACGGGTGGTGGAGCGGATGCCGGTGACCGCCACGAACAAGATCCAGCGGGCGGGGCTCAGGCGGGAGGGCTTCCGGTGCGGCGATCCGGTGTGGTGGCGGCCACCGGGGGAGTACGGGTACCGGAGGCTGACGGAGGACGACGTCGCGGAGCTGGTCGCCGAGTACCGGGAGCGGGGGCGGGAGGAGCTGCTCGGCCGGTGAGCTGAGAAGACGCGGCCCGCGTGAGGGAGGGGTGTGGGCGGCGGAGCCGCGCAGACGCGACGATGGCGAGCCACGTCCGCGCTTTGTGCGGACGTGGCTCGCCATCGTCATCGTGCGCCGCCAGGGACTCGAACCCCGGACCCGCTGATTAAGAGTCAGCTGCTCTAACCAACTGAGCTAGCGGCGCATGACCCCCGCCTCCCGCTTCCGCGGTCGGCGACGGAGAAAATACTACCTGGTCTCGGGGGGTGGTTGTGAACGTGGCGGACCAGGCCCGGATCGCGCTAGATCGCCAGCGACAGCAGCACCGGAGCCGCGTTCCGGTTGAGGGCCTCCGCCGCCTGCCGCAGCCGGTGGGCGTGCTCGACCGGGAGCGACAGCGCCAGGCAGCCCACCGAGGTGCCGGCCGTGATCGGGACCGCCGCGCAGACCGTGCCGACCGCGTACTCCTGGAGGTCCAGGACGGGCACCGTCGGCGGCTGGGATTCCAGGCGGGAGAGCAGGAGCTTGTCGCTGGTGATGGTGCGCGAGGTGAGGCGGGCCATCTTGTGGCGGGAGAGGTGGTCGCGCCGGGCGTTGTGGTCCAGCTGGGTCAGCAGGCTCTTGCCGATCGCGGTGGCGTGCGCGGAGCAGCGGAAGTCGACCCACTCGTTGACCGCGGGCGTGGCCGGGCTGACCGCGCACTGGGTGACCTTGATCTCACCGTCGACGTACCGGCTCAGGTAGACGGCCGCGCCGACCGAGTCGCGCAGCCGGTCGAGGGTGTGCTGGAGCTTCTCGCGCAGGGCCTGCTCGCGGTTGTGGGCGGAGGCGAGGCGGGTGAGGGCGGCGCCGGTGACGTAGGCCCCGTCGGTGACCTGCTCGACGTACCCCTCGCGGCGCAGCATGCGCAGCAGGGCGGTCAGGCGCTCGGGGTGCAGGCGGGTGTGGCGGGCCAGCTCGGCGTCGGTGACGCCGGCGGGGTGGCGTGCCACCGTCTCCAGGACGCGCAGGGCGTCCTGGGCGGAGTGGTACGGGGCGGTCGGCTCGTGCTTCAGCGCCACGGTTGTCCCCCTGCGCTCGCTGTGTGGGCCGCGATCCGGACAGCGGATCCCTACCACGATAACCGGCAAGAGCCGCAAGGGGAGCGGTTGTTGGTGAGATAGTGGCCCGCGCGTGGCCTCTCAGCTGGGGCGCAGGCTCACTGGCATGTGCCAGGGTCATGACCCGGCGTCCGGACCTCGGGTTCGGCGTGTTCACTCCCCGTAGTCACAGGACCGCGCTGAGGAATTCCCGGGTCCGCTCCTGCTCCGGATCGTTGAACAGCTTCTCCGGCGGCCCCGCCTCGATCACCCGCCCCGAGTCGAACATCAGCACCTTGTCGGAGATGTCCCGGGCGAACCCCATCTCGTGGGTCACGCAGAGCATCGTGATGTCGGTGGAGTGCGCGATGTCCCGGAGCACGTCCAGCACGCCCGCGACCAGCTCCGGGTCGAGCGCGGAGGTCACCTCGTCCAGGAGCAGCACCTTCGGCCGCATCGCCAGCGCCCGGGCGATCGCCACCCGCTGCTGCTGGCCGCCGGACAGCTGCGTCGGCCGGGCGTCGCACTTGTCGGTCAGGCCCACCAGGTCCAGCAGCTCCCGGGCCCGCGCCTCCGCCTCGTCCTTGGACAGGCCGAGCACGGTCACCGGGGCCTCGGTGACATTGCGCAGCACACTCATGTTCGGGAACAGGTTGAACTGCTGGAACACCATCCCGATCTTCTTGCGGACCTCCCGCACCTGCTTCTCCGGCGCCGGGAAGAGCCGCTGTCCGTCGACCGTGATCGTGCCCTCGTCCGGCTTGGTGAGGGTCATCAGCAGCCGCAGGATCGTGGTCTTGCCGGAGCCGGACGGGCCGATCAGGGTGACGTGCTTGCCGCTGTCGACGGAGAAGTCCAGCCGGTCGAGCACGGTGTTCGCCCCGAACCGCTTGGTGACGCCGTCCAGACGGATCAGCTCGCCCCCGTCCACGGGCGGGTTGGCACGGGTGCCGGTTTCTTTCAGCAGAGGGGTGTCAGCGGACAAGACGTCGCTCCAGGGCTCGCAGGAGAAGGGAGGCCAGATAGGAAATGAGAATGAAGGCCACGCCGATCACAGTGAGGGGCTCGGTGAACTGGAAGTGCTGCTGGGAGTAGAGCCGCGCCTGCCCGAGCATCTCCAGCACGGTGATCACCATCAGCATCGGCGTGTCCTTGAGCATGGAGATCACGTAGTTGCCGAGGGCGGGGATGACGCGGCGGATCGCCTGCGGCAGGATCACCGCCGTCCACGTCCGCCGCCGGGGCAGGTTCAGCGCCGTCGCGGCCTCCCACTGTCCGGCGGGCACCGCCTCGATACCGGCCCGGTAGACCTGCATCGTGTAGGTCGAGTAGTGCAGGCCGATCGCGAAGACGCCGGTGGCCAGCGCCGAGAAGGTCAGACCCCACTCGGGCAGCACGTAGAAGAGGAAGAACAGCTGCACCAGCAGCGGGGTGTTGCGGACGAACTCGGTGACGACCCCCACCGGCCAGCGCACCAGGGGGTACCACCCGCGCGAGTGTGTTCGAGCGTGGGGGAGGGTCGGCGTCATCAGCAGCGCCCACACCAGACCCAGGGCGAACGAGAGCAGCGAGCCGAGGGCCAGCGCCTGCAGCGTGACCTCCAGGCCGTCCCAGAAGTGCGGCATGAATGCGTTCACGGCGCTCCAGTCCCACTTCATGCGGCACCTCCGCCCGCGGCACCCACGCCGGTCGTCTGAGCGCGCTTGAGTGCACGCGCCGTCGTCTCCGTGCCGGGGTCCTTGCCGATCCCGGCCTTCAGCCGCTTCTCCAGCCCCCGCATGAGCCGGGTGAGCACAAAGGCGATCAGGAAGTAGATGAGCAGGACGTACATGTAGATCTCCGCGCTCTGCTGGAGCGCGAGGCGCACCAGGTTGGCGCTGAAGGTCAGGTCGCCCATGCCCATGACGGAGACCAGCGCCGTGCCCTTGAGCAGCTCGATCAGCAGGTTGCAGAAGGACGGGATGGTCTCCGGCACCGCCTGGGGCAGCAGGATCAGCCTGAGGCGCTGCCAGGGCGTGAAGCTGAGCGCGATCCCGCCCTCCTGCTGCGCCGGGTCGACCGCGTTCAGCGCACCGCGTACGATCTCCGCGCCGTACGCCCCGTAGGTGAGACCGAGCGCCAGCGTGCCCGCCCACATGGGCACCAGCTGCCAGCCGAAGGCGATCGGCAGCACGAAGAACACCCAGAAGATCATCACCAGTGCCGAGGTGCCGCGGAACACCTCGGTGTAGAGGCCGGCGAGGAAGCGGACGATCCACAGCCGGTGGGTGCGCGCGACGCCCACGGTGAAGGAGACCGCCGCGGCCAGCAGCGTGCTGAACAGCAGCAGCTGGACCGTGGTCCAGACTCCTTTGAGTACGAGTTCCCAGAGCCCCGAGGTCATCCGCCGCACAGCTCCTTCGTGGTCAGCGTGGTCATCTCGGCCTTGGTGAAGCCGAACGGCCGCAGGATGCGCTCCAGCTCCCCGCTCTCCCTGAGCTTTTTCAGCTGGGCGTTGAAGGCGTCCCGCAGCTTCGTCTCCGTCGGCCGGAACGCGAACGCGCCCCCGTCGACGTGCGGTTTGCCGTCCACCACGGGGACGAAGGGCTTGATGGCCTCCGCCTTGGCCGACTTCGCCACCACCTGGCGGACCGTGACGGCGGTTCCGGCGAAGAAGTCGACGCGGCCCGCCTCGACGGCGTTCAGCCCGGCCACCTGGTCCGGGACGATCAGGATGTCGCTCTCCTTGTAGCCCGCCTCGACCGCGTGCTGGATCTGGGCGTACCCGGTGCCGATGGCGCACTTCGCCTTCTTCGCGACCGCGTCCTTGAAGGTGCGCAACCCCTTCGGGTTCCCCTTCCGGACGACGAACGAATCCAGCATCTGGTAGTCGGGGTCGGCGAAGATGACCTGCCGGCAGCGGTCCGGGGTGACGTACATCCCGGCGGCCACGACGTCGAACTGCTGCGAGTTCAGCCCCGGGATGAGCGAGCCGAACTCCGTCGGCACCGGCTGCACCCGGTCCACCCCGAGCCGCTTGAACACGGCCCGCGCCAACTCCGGTGCCTCGCCGGTCAGCCGCCCGTCCTTGTCGATGTACCCGAAGGGGATCTCGCCCGCGATGCCGAGGCGTACGACGCCCTGGGCCCGGAGCCGGTCGAGCAGTTCGCCGCCGTTCGTGGTGGAGGCGGTGGCCACGCGCGCGCAGCCGGCGGCGCCCAGTGCGCCGGCCGCCGCGAGACCCGTGAGCACCGCGCGGCGGGTGTGTCTGCGTTCGTGTCCGGTTGTGTGATCGTCGTACCCGAGTGGAGCCATGGCGGCGCGGCTACCCGGACCCAAGAGACTTATGCGCCACGGTTTTCCTTCGCGTACGGAGGTGGGCCGCGCCCACGGGGTACCCGTACCGCTTTCCGGAAGAACCGCAGGAGGGCAGGACATGACCGCACTCGGAATCCTCTACCCGGGGCACTTCGCCGAGGACGACTACCCGCGCATCGAGCAGCTCCTCGGCAGCGACATCCGGGTGGACCTGGTCCACACCGAGGCCGGTGAGGACACGCGGCAGGTGGACGCGCTGCGCGAGATGGGCTCACCCGAGCGGCTGGCGACGGGGGTGGAAGGACTCCGGCTGTCCGGGGCGGAGGCGGTGCTGTGGGCGTCCACCAGCGGCAGCTTCGTGTACGGCTGGGAGGGCGCCCACGAGCAGGTACGCGCCCTGGCCCGGGCGGCGGGCATGCCGGCCTCCTCGACGTCCTTCGCCTTCGTGCACGCGGTGCGGGAGGTCGGGGCACGGCGGGTGGCCGTCGGGGCGCCCTACCCGCAGGACGTGGCCGGGCTGTTCGCGGACTTCCTGCGGGCGGGCGGTGTGGAGGTGGCCGGCGTACGGGCGGCCGGGAGTGTGTCGGCGCGGGAGGTCGCGGGGTGGGGCGAGGCGGAGACGCTGGCGCTGGCCCGGTCGGCGGACGTCTCCGGGGCTGAGGCGGTCGTCCTGCCGGACACCGCGTTGCACACGGCGGCTTACGTGCCGCTTCTCGAGGAGGCGCTGGGCAAGCCGGTGCTCACCGCGAACCAGGTGACGGTGTGGGAGGCGCTGCGGTTGACGGACCGCCGGGTCAATGCGCCGGAGCTGGGGGCGTTGTTCACGCGGGAGCCGATCGTGCAGGTGTGATCGCGCGGGTCCGGGCCCCGCGGGAATAAACCGGAGTCACCCTCCTGTTAGCCCCCCTTACAGGCCACCGCCAAGAAACAGGAGGCACACACCGTGTCGGCAGACGAGATCCGGGGGGTCGCGCAGGGGACCGCCCCCGTTCCCCTCTCCGTGCTGGATCTGGTGACCGTCGGCGCGGGGAGTACCGCCACCGACGCGTTGCGGACCAGCGTCACGCTGGCGCGGCTCACCGAGTCGCGGGGGTTTCACCGGTACTGGGTGGCCGAGCACCACTCGATGCCGGGGGTGGCGTCCTCCTCGCCGGCGGTGATCCTGGCGCATCTCGCGGCGCACACGGAGCGGATCAGGCTCGGGTCGGGTGGGGTGATGCTGCCCAACCACGCGCCCCTGGTCATCGCCGAGCAGTTCGGGACGCTGGAGGCCATGGCGCCGGGGCGGATCGACCTGGGGCTGGGGCGGGCGCCGGGGACGGACGGGGCGACGGCGGCCGCGCTGCGGCGGACGGACACCCTCAACGAAGACGCGGACGACTTTCCGCAGCAGCTGGCCGAACTGACCCGGTTCCTGGACGACGACTTCCCCGACGGGCATCCGTATCGGCGGATCCACGCCGTGCCGGGGCCCGTGCAGGCGACCTCCCCGGGCGGCGTCCAGTCACCGCACCGGCCGCCCGTCTGGCTGCTCGGCTCCTCCGGGTTCAGTGCCCGCCTCGCCGGGCTGCTCGGGCTGCCCTTCGCCTTCGCGCACCACTTCTCGGCGCAGAACACCCTCCCGGCCCTGGACCTGTACCGGGAGTCCTTCCGGCCGTCCGAGGTGCTGGACCGGCCGTACGCCCTCATCGGTGTCTCCGCCCTCGCCGCGGACGAGGAGAAGGAGGCCCGGCGGCAGGTGCGGGCCACCGCCCTGAACATGGTGCGGCTGCGTACCGGGCGGCCCGGGCTCTTTCCCAGTCCCGAAGAGGCCGAGGCGCATGAATTCAGCCCGCGGGAGGAGGAGTTCGTCACCTCCTGGGCCGGGAACATCGTGCACGGCACGGTCGATGAAGTGCGGGCCGGGCTCGACGAGCTGCAGAAGCGGACCGGAGCCGACGAGTTGATGCTGACCTCGCACGCGCACCGCGGTGAGCTGCGGCTGCGGTCGTACGAACTCATCGCGGACGCCTACGGGTTGCCGACCGCGTAGGTCTGCGCCCCCAGCAGCTCGGAGATACGATCCGGCGGCACCGGCCGGGAGTACAGCCAGCCCTGGCCGGTGTCGCAGCCGATGCGCCGCAGGCGGGAGGCCTGTGCGGAGGTCTCCACGCACTCGGCGGTGACCGTGAGGCCCAGACGGTGGGCCAGCTGGATCATCGCCTCGACGATGACCTCGTCGGCGGGGTTCGGCGGGGCGGCGGTCGCGTCCTTGGACTCCTCGTACTGGAAGCCGCGGACGAAGGAGCCGTCCAGTTTGAGGACCGACACCGGCAGGCGGCTGAGGTAGGCCAGGTTCGAGTAGCCGGTGCCGAAGTCGTCGATGGCGATGCGCACGCCCATGTCGCTGAGGGCCTGCAGGGCCTGGAGCGGGCGGCCGGCCGAGCCCATCACCGCCGACTCGGTGAGTTCGAGTTGGAGCAGGTGCGGGGCCAGGCCCGTTTCCGCGAGGATCTCCGCCACGTCCGCGACCAGGTCGGAGTCCCAGACCTGGCGGACGGCCACGTTGACGCTCACGAAGATCGGCGGCTCGCCGGGGTGGTCCAGCTGCCAGCGGCGGGCCTGCCGGCAGGCGGTCGCCAGGGCCCAGCGGCCCAGCGGGACGATCGAGCCGTCCTCCTCGGCCAGTCCGATGAACCGATTCGGCGTCAAGATGCCGAACTGCGGGTGGTTCCAGCGGACGAGGGCCTCGACACCGCGCAGACGGCCGTCCTCCATGGCCACCAACGGCTGGTACTCCAGCAGGAATTCGCCCCGGTCGATGGCATGACGGAGCGCGGAGGACAGGGCCTGGCGGGTGATGCGGTGCGCGTTGCGCTCGGGGTCGAACAGCGTCCAGCGGGCCTTGCCGTCGGCCTTCGCCCAGTACAGGGTCGTGTCGGCGGCCTGCATCAGGCCGGTGGCGGTGGTGCCGGCCGCGTGGCGTTCGACGACGCCGATCGAGGCGGACAGCGACAGGCGCTGGCCGGCCAGGTCGAAGGGGGCCTGGAGGGCCTTCAGCGCCGACTCGGCCAGCTCGGCGAGCTGTTCCGTCCCCGTCGAGTCCTCCACCAGCAGCGCGAACTCGTCGCCGCCGAGGCGCGCGACCAGCGGCGTGCCCGACCGGGCGTATCCGGCCTCGCCCGCGACCCGGGTCAGGCGTTCGGCGACGGCGGCCAGCAGACGGTCGCCGACGCGGTGGCCGAGGGTGTCGTTGACCGCCTTGAAGCCGTCCAGGTCCAGATAGCACAGCCCGATCCGGCCGGTTCCGCTCTGCTCGTACGACTCCGCCTCCAGCGCGGCCGAAAGGCGTTCGAAGAACAGCGTGCGGTTGGGCAGCCGGGTCACCGGGTCGTGCATCTGCAAGTGCCGTAGCCGGGCCTGGAGTTCGCGGCGGGCGCTGATGTCGGTGACGGACAGCAGGACGCCCGGTTCGGCGTCCGCGAGGGGAGCGGCGGTGACCTGCACCCACACCGAGTGTCCGTCCGGGTGTTTCAGACGGCGGGTGCAGCGCAGTCTGGCCTGCCGGCCGCGCAGCACCTCCCGGTAGGCGTGCCAGGTGCGGGCGTCGGAGCTCAGGTCCACCAGATCGGCGGCGACCTGCCCGGTCAGTGCCCCGGGTTCGGTGCCGAGCAGGTCGCCGAAGGCGTCGTTGGCGTCGGCGACCAGGCCCTCGCGGTCGACGACGGCCATGGCGAGCGGGGCGGCCGCGAACACCGAGCGGTACGTGCGGGGTGGGGGGTCGGGAGTACGGGCGCCGGCTCCGGCACGAGGAGGCGTCGCATTGTCACTCTCTGTGACGGCTGACCGGTCGAGGTCTGCCGCGGGCGTCGGCCCTTCGGACGTTCCGCTCACCGCTCGCTCCCGCAGTGCACTCGATCTCTGTCCGTGCAGGAAAGTGTGCCGATCATAGAGGCTGGCCCCGGGGCCTTGCAGCCACAGTCCAGTGTCCCGGACGGTGCGGCGGTTCTGACAGATCGTTTCTGCCCGTCCCTGGGCGGGTTCTTAAGGCCTCTGACCGGTTGTGACGTTCCGTGAGTGTTTCGGGGTGTCGGCCATTCGTGGCACTCCGGAGGTCCTCACCCTTCTGGTGCAGGCAAACAGGGCGAAGTACGACAAATTCACAGAGGCTGAATGCGGTGTCCCGTGAACCGCATCCGGAGGTCCCCGTGCCGCGTCAGCTGCCCCACAAGCGGCTTTCCCGTGAGGCACGTGCGCGGCTCGCCCGAGCCGGCGCCCGGCCGCGGCTGCGCAGCACCGCCGCCGTGTTCACCACCATGTCCGCCCTCGCCGCGACCTCCATCCTGACCGGCCCCTCGGTCGCCGAGCCGTTCACCGCGGCACCGTGCGCCCTGAAGCGGACCGACGCGCACCACTCGGAGGGCGTGGACACCTGGAACGCCGCCTACTCCCGCCCGACCCGGCCGCTCGACGCCGTCCTGGTGTTCCTGTCCTTCCCGGACTCCGCCCCCCGCACCACCCCCGGCGAGCTGACCGCCGACCACTTCCCGGCCACCAACCGCTTCTTCGCGCGCGCCTCCTACGGCCGGTTCGCCCTGCGCCCGCATCCGCTGCGGCGCTGGCTCCGCATGCCGCAGCCGTCGACGTCGTACGCCATAAGGCGGGACTGGGACCCCGCCCGGCGGGCCGCCTACCTGCGCGACGCGTTCGCCACGGCCGACCCCGACGTGGACTTCTCGCGCTACGACATCGTGTACTTCGTCGCCGACCCGGACGCGCCCGGGGTGGACTCCGACGCGACGAAGGTGGTCAATCTGGACACCCCGCTGCACGTCGACGGCAAGGACGTGCGGCGGGTGGTCACGGTCTTCGAGAAGCATCCGCCGGACCGGCTGGTGCTCGCGCACGAGACGGGGCACGTCTTCGACCTGCCGGACCTGTACCACCGCCCGGTGGACGGCAAGGGCGACTGGGACACCTACGTCGGGGACTGGGACCTGATGGGCAGCCAGTTCGGGCTCGCCCCCGACCTGTTGGGCTGGCACAAGTGGAAGCTGGGCTGGCTGGGGCCGCGCCAGGTGGTGTGCGTGCGGGACTCCGGGGCCACCCGGCTGACGCTGGAGCCGCTGGCCGCGGGCCCGGGCATCACGGTCGCGGGCGCCTTTGGCGCCCCGGCCTTCGGGCTCGGCGACGGCCTGAAACTGGCCCTCGTGCGCACCGGCCCCGAGTCCGTGCTGGCCTTCGAGGCGCGCGGCCCGGCCGGGAACGACCGCGCGGCCTGCCGTTCAGGCGTACTGGTGTACCGGGTGCGCGGCGGGGCGGAGTCCGGGGACGGGCCGGTCCAGGTGATCGACGCCCACCCGCACAGCGAGGCCTGCTGGGAGGACTCGGTGTACCCGCCCCTCGCCGACGCGCCGGTCGCCCTCGGCGAGAGCTTCACGGTGCCGGGCGAGGGCGTGCGGGTGGAGGTGGAGGGGCGGACCGTCTCCGGGGAGTGGACGGTGAAGATCACGCCGGGTGGGACGTGAGTGTGCGGAGGGGCGTGGACAGCAACGGAGGGTCACGTTCTCTCGAACGTGACCCTCCGTCGTCATGTGCGCCGCCAGGGACTCGAACCCCGGACCCGCTGATTAAGAGTCAGCTGCTCTAACCAACTGAGCTAGCGGCGCCTGCTGACGTCGTAGACCTTAGCATCCTGGTCGGCGGGAGGAAAAATCGATATCCGCAGCGCCGCGCGGGCCGCCCGTACGGCCGCCCACAGCACCACCTCGGGGCCGGGCAGCCAGGGGTGCCGGGCGTCGGGAGCGACCAGCCAGCGGGCACCGCCCGGCGCCGGGCCGTCACCGTCGGTGAGCGTCGGGACGGTCACCGCGTCCCCGTTGCCGTGGCAGAGCAGTGGCGGAATGGCCCAGCCCCACTCCTCCCAGGCCAGCAGGGAGGGCAGCCGCTGCGCCGTACCCGGCGCGGTGAACAGCTGCATCCGGCCCCGGTGCACCGCCACCGGCCCCGACCCCGGCCCGTCGCCCCACAGCCGGTCCAGCATCCGCCGCCCGAACATCGCCGGCACGTTCACCACATCGAAGACACTCCCGCACGGCAGCACCGCCGCGGCGCAGCCGCTCCGCTTGTACGTTCCTGCCGAGGCCAGCCATTCGGCGCCGTCGGGGGTGACGCCGGTGACACCGATCATGTCGTCCCGTGCACTGCTCATGGCGTTCAGATCTACCGGCGGTGAGCTTCTTGCAGCGGTGGGTTGCGAAAAATGGGGACAGGGGGGTGCGGGTGGGGGTATCTTGCCCGCCTGGCATATGCCATGTGCGTAACTGCGGTCGGCTGCCTTGATCCCGCGTAGCCGCGGGCAGTCGTGCCGCTGGGGCGGCACCCGGCCGGCGCAAAGCTGCGCGACCCACCGGGCACCAGCGCCGGGCACCAAGTCACACGGGATCAGCAGACCCCCGCCCCTCGCCTTCGGCGGCAGCCCCGCGCATCAGATCCCGGCCGAACTCCACCATCTTCTTGGCATAGTCCTCGGTCCACTCCGCCCGCTCGGCGATGTCCGCCGCCGTCAGCCGGTCGAACCGCCGAGGATCGGCCAGCTGCGCCGCCGCGATGGCCTGGAACTCCATCGCCCGATCGGTCGCCGCACGGAACGCCTGCGTCAGCTCCGTCGCCCGCGCCAGCAGCTCCCGCGGATCCTCGATCGACTCCAGGTCGAAGAAGTGCTCCGGGTCGGCGGCCGCCTCCGCGGGCTCGAAGAGCAGGGGCGCGGGGCGTAGCCGCGGTTCGTGCCGACGCGGCGTGGGCTCCGCCATGTCTTTCTCCTCCTCGTACGGTTCGGTAGGGCGCCGCCATCTGGGTGGGCCACCCTCCATTGTCCCGCCCCGGGGCAAGGGAGCGCTGAACAACGGCTCAAGCCCGCCAGAGCACCCGGTGTTCCGTGAGGTGCGCCAGTACCGCGTGGTGCGCCTCCCACCCGTCCGGGCTGTGTTTCCTGGCCGCCTCCGGCGGCGTGCCGGACTCCGTCCGGCGGATGGGGGGCGTTGGGCTCGGTGTCGGCCGGCCGGGTTCGGGCATGTTGTTCAAGCCCGCCAGAGCACCCGGTGTTCCGTGAGGTGCGCCAGTACCGCGTGATTCGCCTCCCACCCGTCCGGGCTGTGTTTCCTGGCCGCCTCCGGCGGCGTGCCGGACTCCGTCCGGCGGATGGGGGGCGTTGGGCTCGGTGTCGGCCGATCGGGTTCGGGCATGTTGTTCAAGCCGGCCAGAGCACCCGGTGTTCCGTGAGGTGCGCCAGTACCGCGTGATTCGCCTCCCACCCGTCCGGGAACTTCACCACCGTGCCCAGCTGCACCGGCTCGGTCGACGGGTAGTCGTCCAGCAGCTCGCCCACCCCCGCCCGGCACACCACGATGCACGCCTGCCGGTGCCGGGAGGCGAGGACGCACAGGCGGCCCGTCTCCAGGTGGAAGGCGGTGGCGTCGGGGCGGCCGGACAGCGGGTGCAGGACGACCGTGACGTCGAACTCCCGCCCCTGCAGCCGGTTCGCCGTGTCCACGGTCACGTCGGTCACGCCCAGCTCGGCCAGCGCCGCCCGCACGGCCGCCGCCTGGTCCCGGTGGGCGGTGCCGACGGCGATGCGGTCGGCGGTGAGGGGAGCAGGGTCCGGTGAGCGCTCCGACGTCGCCGCGCCACCCCGGTCGAGCAGCCGCCGTACGACCGTCGCCACCGCCCGCACCGCCTCCGGATCCGTCCGCGGGGTGTGCCGCGCGGGCAGCTCCAGCAGCCCCCAGCCGTAGGCCGCCGCCTCGTCGATCACCCGGTCGGGGCCGGAGCCGTCGGACGGGACGGCGAAGACCAGGCGCCGGTCGCCGTGGTCGGTGCCGCTGCGGAAGGGGGTGTACGGGTAGAAGGCGTCGGAGACGAGGGGCGCGGCCGAGGCCGGGAGCCGCCAGGACACCGGCAGGCGGTGCTGCGGCAGCTCCGGATTGTGCGCGAGGAGCGTCGTCACGGCTGAGGCGGACGGATCGTACGACAGGCCCGCCCACTGCTCGCTGCCCACGATCGCGAACGGGTCCAGCTGGCCCGGGTCGCCCACGAACAGCGCGCGCTCGAACAGCCCGGCCACGGCGAGCAGCGCGTCCGAGCGCATCTGGTAAGCCTCGTCGACGATCGCGTGCCGCCACGGCTCGTCCACCTTGACGTGCGCCCACTTCGCGGCGGTGGACAGCACGACCGGGATCCCGGCGAGGTCGCCCGCCTTCGCCGACTTGCGTACGTTCGGCAGGTCGTCCAGCGCCTTGTCGTACGGGTCGGCGTCGCTGCTGTGCAGTCGGCCGACGGGCAGGTCGGGGTTCTTCTCGGCGAGCCGGAGCACCAGGTCGTCGACCTGGGCGTTGGTCTGCGCGACCACCATCAGCGGGCGCCCGGCGTCGGCGAGTTCCAGCGCCGCCCGGACGACGAGGGTGGACTTGCCGGCGCCCGGCGGGGAGTCCACGACCACACCCCGGTGGATGCCGTGCAGGGTGTCGCGGAGGATCGCGTCGGTGGCCCGCGTGGCCGCGGCCCCGGGGTCGAACACGGCCTCGGTGGTCACAGCACGTCCTCCTCGGTGACGGGATCGGCGGCCTCCGGCACGGTCGCCGTCTCACCCGGCGGCCCACCGTGCGTCCACGGCGTCTCCTCCGGGTCGGGCAGCTTCGCCCCGCCGCGCTGCTCGTGTTCGAACAGGGTGAAACAGATCCGGTCCCCCTTCTCCGGGACGGACCCGGGCTCGGGCTCCTTGCCGCGGCCCATCTTGTCGACGATCCGCAGCACCACGAGGGCGCCGTCGTCCTCGTAGCCCACGAACTGCGCCGCCTGCGGTTTGCCGCCCAGCGAGCGGTACACCTTCGCCCGCTCCCCGAGGTGCGGCCGGTCGTCGGTGCGCACCGTGACCAGCGGGCGCGGGCTGGGCCGCTTGCCCTCGCTGTACGCCATGACGACGTCCGTGACCTCACCGGCGAACGCCTCCCCGGCCAGCCTGCGCCCGGCCATGACCAGGGGGTCGTCCAGCGCCTCCTGCGCCTCCAGCCGGGCCTGCTCCCGCTCGCGCGTGGCCAGCTTGTTGGCGGCCGTCACCGCGTCGTCCCGGCGCGGCTGCGGGGGCTCCCCGGCGAGCACGCGGTCGCGGTGACCGGTGAACGACCAGCGGTCGCGCGTCCACCGCTCCTCGACGTGCGCCCCCTCCGGCAACGCCCGCAGCAGGCCGATGCCGCGCCACACCGAGTGCCAGGTGGGCAGGGTGATGCCTTCGACCAGGTCGCGGATCTCCTGCTCGGCGGCGGTGAGCGCGCCGAGCCGGTCGTCCGCCTGCAGGCCGTCCTCGGCGGCGGCGAGGGCGGTGCGGGCACGGTCGTAGCGCTCGAGGGCGGGCGCGAGCAGCTTGTTGTCGAACGCCGGGTCGGTGGCCGGACCCGCGGGCGGGCACAGCAGTTGACCGTTCGCGTCCCGCCCCAGCTCGGCCCGCCGCGCCTCCTCGGCGCCCGTGGTCCCCTCCGGAGGGTCGATCCAGGCGAGCAGCGCCCCCAGGTGCTGGTCCTCCAGGCTGGACTGCCCGGTCGCCCAGTGCCGGGACAGCACGTCCGTCAGGGCCAGCAGCAGCGAGGAGCCGGGCACCCGGGCCCGCTCCCCGAAGTGCGTCAGCCACCGCCCGAGCAACGGCACCCGGGGCGGCGCCGGGTAGGGCGCCTCCGGGTCCTGCTCCGCCGTGCGCCGGAACCGCATGGAGCGCCCGAGCAGCCGTACGAACTCCACGCCCGCCCGGCTCGGCACGATCAGCTGCGGGGCGTCCGCGCACAGGTCGACCTCGACCTTGACCCGCTTGCCGGTCTCCGGGTCGGTCTCGGTGCGCTCGGCGGCCTCCACGTCGTCGGCGAAGGAATCGACGTACGGCAGGACGATGTCGGCCAGTTCGGCGAGGAACGCGAAGCGCAGGTCGCGGTCGCGCGGCTGCGGTACGACGAGCAGGCGCGGCGCGTCCCGGTCGGTGCCGACCAGCGCGCCGAGCGGGGCACCGGCCTCACCGGCGGTGGTCAGCGGCACGAACACCAGGGGCCGGTCGGACAGGTGCCGGTGCCGGACGGTGGCGGTGGGCCGGGCACGGCCGGTGCTGACGGCCTCCAGGCGGGCGAGCGTGGCGATCAGGGACACGCGGCCGCCTCCCGGCCCGGGAGCGCCTCCGCCCGCAGGGCCGCCGCCCTGCGCAGGGCCGCCACCGCCGGGTCCTCGGGGTCGCCGAGCTCGCCGCGGGCCGCCGCCAGGACGTCGTCCACCGTCGACAGGCCGCCCAGTTCGGCACGGACGGAACGGCCCAGCGTCGTCACCGCGCCGGCCGTGCGGGAGCGTTCCCGGCAGTGGAAGGCCAGCTCGCACGCGGACAGACACTCGGGCGCGTAGGTCGCCGGGACCGACTCCACCGCCGCCGTCAGCGCGTCGGCCGGCAGGCCCGGGGCGAAGCAGGTGCCCTCGGGGAGGCTGTCGGCGATGTCCTCGACACGGGTGAGCCGGGCCAACTGGCGGGCGGTGACCGCGCGCTGCTTGCGGATGTCGACGGCGGAGGCGGTGGGCAGGTTCGAGAAGTCCTTCGGGCAGACCAGCAGGATCCGGTGGCGCACCCGGGGGGCCGGATCGAGGCGCCCGGCGACCTCCTCCAGGGCGAGCACGTACACCGCCGCCTGCCGGGCGGCCGCGCCCACCTTCGCCGGGTCCGCCGAACCGTCCAGCATCGGGAAGGACTTGATCTCCACGACCGTCCAGCTGCCGTCCGGGTGCACCACCACCGCGTCCGGCTCCAGGAACGCCGGGGAGCCCGCCACCTCGAGCGCCAGCATCGGATGGTCGAGCAGCGTCCAGCCGCCCGCCTCGGCGGCCTCCCGCAACGCTAGCGCCGTACGCGCCGTACGTCCCGCCGGGCCGGGCGCGGACAGGTCGGGGACGTGGGTCTCCCGCGGCGGCTCGGCGCCCGGGTCCAGCCTGGCGTGCACCAGGCGCAGCAACTCCGCGCCGCCGTCGGCCTTCACCCGTGCCTCGAACGCGTTGCCCCGGGTCAGGGCGAACTGTGACTGCCCGAAGGCGGACGGTGCGCCCAGCGCGCTCGCCAGGGCCGCCTTGTCGACGCCCGCGCCGTCCAGGATCGCCCGCCTTCGGCACCCCGGGTTCGCGGCGAGCGCCGCCAGGGCGCGCGCGTCCAGTGCCTTGGCCGGTACGTCGGGGCCGCGCAGCTCAGCGAGCCGCTGCCGGAGCGCCGTCCCCCGCGTCGGTGGGGGCGGCGTCCGGCTCGGCTGAGGGCTCGAGCCGCTGACGTGGAATTCGCTCACCCGTGGAAGTCTGGCATCCGCCACTGACAATCGGGGCGCCTGTGCCTTCGGAGCCCGCCGCGACCACCGTGGCACCTGGCACCAGCCGCGCCCGCAGCCGGTCCGCACCGCGCATCACGTACGGCGCCAGCAGCAGTCCGGCCCCCATCACGGCGGCGCCCGCGACCGCGTCGAGGAGGTAGTGGTTGGCGGTGCCCATCACCACGATCGCGGTCAGCAGCGGGTAGGCGACGCCGGCGGCCCTGGCGAGGCGCGTGCCGCCGTACCGCCACAGCATCACCCCGCACCACAGTGCCCAGCCCACGTGCAGGCTCGGCATGGCCGCGTACTGGTTCGTCATGCCGCCCATGCCCCGCGGGGCGCTGGCCTCGCCGCCCCACCAGCCGTACGAGCTGTAGCGGGCCATCGTGTCCACGAAGCCGTGGCCCGCCGTGAGGAGGCGGGGCGGGCAGGTCGGCAGCAGCGTGAAGCCGATCAGGCCGATGAACGTGGACGTCATCAGCCAGGTGCGGGCGGCCCGGTAGTGGTGGCCGCGGGACCGGAACAGCCACACCAGGATCGCGGGCGTTATCAGGTAGTGCAGCGACGCGTACCAGAAGTCGGCCGGGACGCCGAGCCACGCCTCGCGCGTGAACAGGCGGTTGAGCGGGTGCTCGGCGTTGAGGTGCAGGGCCTTCTCGACGCGCAGGATCTCCAGGCCGTGGTCGACGGCGCTGGAGACGTCGCCCCGGGCGAGCAGGCGGCCGGCCGAGTAGCAGCCGTACACCAGCAGGATCAGCGGCAGTTCGGTCCACCAGCGCAGCTGGGTCGTCCGCGGGGACACCTCGGTGCCCGGTGTCTCGGTCTGCGGCATCCGATCGCCCTTCCCCTTCTCGTCCGCGGCGCCTGCTGGGCCGGCCGTGCCACTTTACGGCGTACCGCTGCGCCCTTGGGCGGCGCTTCAGCCCTGATAGACGCTGAGATCGCCCGCCGGGTTGCCCGGGGACAGGGTGCGCGATGATGGAGGGGTCCCGCCCCTGATTTCTCCTGGAAGGTCTTCATGGCACCGCGCATCCTGCTGGCCCGGCACGGACAGACGGAGTGGTCGCTGTCCGGCAAGCACACCGGCAGGACCGACGTGCCCCTGCTGGAGGAGGGCCGGCGCGGCGCCAAACTCCTCGGCGAGCGCCTGCACCGCGCGCCGTTCGACGGCCTTCCCGACGCCGAGGTGCGCACCAGCCCGCTGGCACGCGCGCGTGAGACGTGCGAAATCGCCGGGTTCGGTGAGCGGGCGGCCTCCTGGGACGCGCTGCTGGAGTGGGACTACGGCGCGTACGAGGGCATGACCCCCGAGGAGATCCAGGCCGTTCGCCCCGGCTGGCTGATCTGGCGGGACGGCGTCCCCGAGGGGGAGAGCCTCGCCGGGGTGACGGCCCGGGCGGACGAGGTGGTGTCCTGGGCGCGCGCGGAAGACCGGGACGTGCTCGTGTTCGCCCACGGGCACATCCTGCGGTCCATCGGCGCGAGGTGGCTGGGCCTGCCGTTGGACTTCGCGGCGCGGATCCGCCTCAGTCCGACGTCACTGTCCATCCTGGGCTGGGCGTATGGAGAACCGGCGATCGAGAGCTGGAACGACTCGGGGCACTTGGCCGGGTAGCTGTCCGGTACCCGGCGCTGTGTTGCCGCCGTCGCGCACTACACCGCACGCGGCAACGAGGCATGCCTCTCCAGGAACTCCGACACCCCCGGGGCCCGCCGGTGCGGAAGCAGCACCCGCGCCGTCCCCGCCAGCATCGTCTGAACGCGGGACGACTGCACCTGGTCCAGAAGGTCCAGCACCCGCATCCCGGCCACCGCCGCCTCGTCCGGCCGCCCCCCGCGCGCGAGATCGTCCGCGAGCTCGGCGGTGTACAGCGCGATGTTGCGCGTGAAGTGGGGGTCCTGGAGCTGCGCTGCCCGCCGCGCGTGCCGGGCCGCCCGCTGCCAGTCGCCGAGCGTCGACCAGCACTGCGCCTCCAGCCCCTCCAGCTCGGCCTCGCCGTAGAAGCTCATCCACTCGGGGTCGGCGTCCGAGCGGCCCCGCTCGTACAGGGCCTGTGCCCGCGCGAGTGCCTGTTCGCACCCGGTGCGATCGGCCAGCCCCGCCCAGCCGCCCGCCTCGCGCAGCGCGAGGAGCGACATCAGGCGCGCGGAGCCCAGTGGCCGCCCCACCCGCTGCGCGGCCTGCGCCGCCCGCACCGCCTCCCGGGGCCGGCCCGCGTCCCGGGCGAGGAAGGAGGTGTTGCAGAAGGCGTGCGCCTCCAGCCCAGGGTCCCCGGTCATCCGGGCGGTCGCGAGGGCCTCCGCGTAGTGCGAACGGGCGTCGTCGAAGCGGCCGGAGTCATGGGCCAGCCAGCCCACCGAGATGGCGAGCTCACCGGCACCCGAGTGCAGCCGGTCGGCGGTCGTCTGCCGGGTCGCGCCGGCGTCCAGCAGCTCGTACGCGGCGCGCAGTGGAGCCGCCGCGCGCCGGTAGAGGCCGTCCGCGCCGTGCCGGTCGTCGAGCAGCCGGATCCGGCGGACGGCCTCCTCCAGTGCGGCCGCCTCCGAGGACCCGGCGCGGCGCACCGGCCGACCCGCCGCCGCGGCGTCGATGGTGAGCCCCAGAGGGCCCAGCGTGGCGGCGGCCACGGTGGCGCTCCCGCCCGTCATGAATGCGCGACGCAGCACGTCGCTCTCCTCGTGGTTCTCGTCGTTCTCGTGCGTGTCGTACGGGTCCTGCGTGTCATACGGTTCGAACGCCCCCCGCGTCTCACCCGCGGCATATGCCGGATGTGTGGCGCGCGAGGGAGGCGCTTCCCCCGTTGGGCGCGCCCCGCGTCCGCGGACGGACGAGCGGGGCGCGAAGCCCAGGTCGGCGAGCGTGCGGCCGGGGAACATGTGCAGGAACACCCGCTCGTACGCGTAGTTCGGGCAGCGGATCTCACCCGCCTCGACCCGGCCCACGTAGCGCGCGTCACAGCTCACCCGCTCACCGATCTCACGGGCGGCCCGCCGTACCAGCGCGGCGAACTCGGCCGGTGAGCGCCGGCCGCGCAGCTGCCGGAAGGCGAGGTTCGGCCGTGGTGGCCGGTCGGGCTGCGACGAGGTCACGGTTGACGACGCCATGGCCGGGTCCTCTCGTGCGAACCGTCGAACCATGCCGGATCCCGGTTGCCAGTTGTGCGTGTGATGCCCCGGTTCCGGCGGGCAAGAACGTACCTGCTGTGCCGGACCCGCCACGCTGTGTTTGGCTACAAACCGGATATCTCATACAGGATCTGCCATGAAGTGCCATCCTTTGCGGCGGACTTGTGCCGTAGCCGTTGACGCCGTTGCCGCGTTGGACCCCGTGGACTGCAAGAGGGCTGCGTGGTGGAGGCCGGGATGGTGACCAGCCGGAGCAACGATCCTTGTACGCCGTCGGCGACGGCCTGCGATGTGGTGACCGTGCCGACCCGGCACGGCCTGGAGGCGGTCGACATCCTGCGGCGGGGTGCGGCCGGGGACGGAGTGGGACCCGTCCTGCACGACGACGGGTGCGACACCCTCGGCTTCCTGGTCCCGCCGGGGACCGCGGCCGCGTGGGACGTCCCCGGGAGCACCTGTACGCAGACCGACGGGCGCGGCCTGAGCCTGAACCCCGGGCCGCCGGTCGAGGGCTCGGGGTGGCTGGTGCCGCCCGGTGAGGCGGACCTCGCGACGGACCCCGCGGTCCTCAGGCGTGCCCTGGGGGAGGCGGCTCGGACGATCAAGGCGGCCGACAGCTGCCGCTGAGCGGCAACGCTCACCCGGGGGCTGCGAAAATGGCCCCATGGGAAAGTCCAGGAACCCCCGGCGCAGGCAGGCCGGTGCCGAATCCGTCGCCGTGGACGTCGACGGCGGCCTCGCCCGGCTGGTACCCGACCGGGACCGCCACCGGGCCTGGACCCTCCTGATCGACGGCGCCCCGCAGTCGCACGTCGACCTCGACGACCCGGCGCACCTCTCCTTCGAGTACCAGCGGCGGCTCGGGCACGTCATCGACCTCGCCGCACCGCCCGGCAGACCGGTGCACGCCGTGCACCTCGGCGGCGGCGCCCTCACCCTGGCCCGCTACGTGGCCGCCACCCGCCCCCGCTCCACCCAGCAGGTCGTCGAGCGGGACGCGAAACTCGTCGAACTGGTCCGGCGGGAGCTGCCCTTGGACCCGGCTGCCCGGATCCGGGTGCGGTCGGTGGACGCCCGCGAGGGCCTGGCCAAGGTGCCTGAGGGCTGGGCCGACCTGGTCATCGCCGACGTGTTCAGCGGCGCCCGCACCCCCGCCCACCTCACCTCCACCGAGTTCCTCGACGAGGTCCGCCGGGCTCTGCGGCCCGACGGCGTCTATGCGGCCAACCTCGCCGACGGTCCCCCGCTCGCCCACCTGCGCGGCCAGATCGCCACCGCCGCCGCCCGCTTCCCCGAACTGGCGCTGGTCGCCGACCCGGCCGTACTGCGCGGCAAGCGGTTCGGCAACGCGGTCCTGGTCGCCGCCGACCGCCCGCTCCCGGTCGCCGAACTGACCCGCCGCGCCGCCTCCGACCCGCATCCGGCCCGGGTCGAACACGGCAGGGCGCTCCTTGCCTTCACCGGTGGGGCCGTACCGGTCACGGACGAGGCGGCGGTGGCCTCACCGGCCCCGCCGCCATCGGTTTTCCAATGAGCTGCCAGGTTGGGAAGTCCAACCCTTGTGACGTGTAGTGGTCTAGAAATCCAACCCTCTTGCCGGCAGCGGCAGGCGGCGTTCGTACAGCGCGGTCAGATCCTCCCGGCCGTCGCCCTCCACCCAGTGCCGTACGAGCGTGGTGAAGACCGCGATGATCGCGGCGGCCGCGCATTGGGCCGCCGCGCCGGTCCTCGTCCCGCTCGCCGCCGCGGCCGTCTTTCAGTTTGCGCTCCCCGGAGGGCCGTTCAGTACGTGCCCAACTCCACGCGCGGCGGACCGTCGTGCCACGTGCAGAACACGGACGCCCGGTCCGCGCCCGAGCTGAACTCCACCCGGATCCACGACTCCGTCTTCCACACCCGCATCGACCAGCCCGCACCCGGGGTCGCCGAGACGAGCGTCGCCTCCGTCTTCCCGATGTCGAAGACCACCCGTCCGCCGTCGGTGTCGTAGCTCCTGACCCGGCCGGAGGCGGCCGGGGACGACGGGGGCGGGGCGGGGGTGGTCGCCGGGGACCGCGAGGGAGCCGGGCTGCCGGGCGCCGACGGTGTGTTCCGTGCCTTCGCGGACGGTGACGGGGGCCGGGACGTGGCCGACGCCAGCGGCTTGGAACCCTGCCTGGTCGCGTCCGCCGCCGTGATGGGCAGGGCGCGCGGCGGGTCGTACGCCGTGCCCGTCATCACCGTGTGGACGCCCCACCACGACAGCGTGACCGCCGCGCCCGTGGCGAGCGACCACGCAAGTACGTGTACGAGTCCTCTGCGCATCGTCGGTCATACTGCCTCACGAGTCCCACCAGTCGCACACGGTCGGCACATGATCGGCACATGGTCTGAGTTATCCACAGGCCCGCACCCGGCCGTTCGGCATGGCGTACGGTGCGGCGCATGGCAAGTGTGCTCGTGGTCGAGGACGACCAGTTCGTACGCTCGGCGCTCATCCGGCATCTCACCGACGCCTCGCACACCGTGCGCAGCGTCGGTACGGCACTGGAGGCGCTGCGCGAGGTCGCCCATCTCCGCTTCGACGTCGTCATCCTGGACCTCGGCCTGCCCGACCTGGACGGGTCCGAGGCGCTGAAGATGCTGCGCGGCATCACGGACGTGCCCGTCATCATCGCCACCGCCCGGGACGACGAGACGGAGATCGTCCGGCTGCTGAACGCCGGGGCGGACGACTACCTGACCAAGCCGTTCTCCGTCGAGCACCTCTCCGCGCGGATCGCCGCCGTCCTCAGGCGCTCCCGGGCCGCCACCGGGGACGCCCCGCCGTCGAGCGTCCTGCGCGTCGGCGGCCTGACCGTCGATCCGCTGCGCCGCCAGGCGGAGTTGGACGGCGTCCGCCTCGACCTCACCCGCCGCGAGTTCGACCTGCTCGCCTTCCTGGCCGGCCGGCCCGGGGTCGTCGTCCCCCGCAAGGAACTGCTGGCCGAGGTGTGGCAGCAGTCGTACGGCGACGACCAGACCATCGACGTCCATCTGTCCTGGCTGCGGCGCAAGTTGGGGGAGACGGCGGCCCGGCCGCGCTATCTGCACACCCTGCGCGGGGTCGGCGTGAAGCTGGAGCCACCCGGGGAAGCGGAGCCGGCGCGATGAGGTGGGCACTGGTCAAGGTCTGTCTGGCGGTCACCACCATGGTCGTGGTCGCCTTCGCGGTCCCGCTCGGACTGGTCGTCAAGGAGATGGCCCGCGACCGCGCCTTCTCCAACGCCGAGCGGCAGGCCGCCGCGATCGCGCCCGCGCTGTCCATCACCACCGACCGCGACAAGCTGGAACGTGTCGTGGCCTCGGCCGGCTCGGACACCGACATGGCGGTGCACATACCGGCATCCGACGATGGCGGGGCCCGGCGGGCGGCCGTCGACATCGGCCGGCAGCGCGCTGTCGACCGGGACATCGCGACCGTACGGAAGCTGGGCCGGGCGTCCACCACCGAAGTCCCCGGCGGTTCCACCCTCCTCCAGCCGGTCGCGCTGAGCTCCGGCGCGATCGCGGTGGTCGAGGTGTACGTCCCCGAGGCCGAGGTCAGCAACGGCGTCGGCACGGCCTGGGCGGTGCTGGCCGCCGTCGGCGTCGCGCTGACCGTCGGCTCCGTCGCGGTCGCCGACCGGCTCGGCGTACGGATGGTGCGGCCCGCGCGGCGGCTGGTCGAGGGCGCGCACGAACTGGGGGAGGGCAAGCTGGGCGCACGGGTGCCGGAGGAGGGGCCGAACGAACTCCGGCGGGCCGCGGTGGCGTTCAACTCCATGGCCGACCAGGTGGTCCAACTCCTCGCCAACGAGCGGGAGCTGGCCGCGGACCTCTCCCATCGCCTGCGCACCCCGCTGACCGTGCTCCGGCTGAACGCCGCCTCGCTCGGCGAGGGGCCCGCCGCCGAGCAGACCCGGACCGCCGTCGCCCAGCTCGAACGCGAGGTCGACACCATCATCCGCACCGCCCGCGAGGCCAAGCCGCAGACCGCCGCCGCAGGGCCCGGCGCCGGGTGCGACGCGGCCGAAGTCGTCCGGGAACGGATGGGGTTCTGGTCCGCGCTCGCCGAGGACGAGGGCCGCAAGTGGCGGGTGGCCGGGGTCGACCGGCCGGTACGCATACCCGTGGCCCGCGCCGACCTGGCCGCCGCGCTCGACGCCCTGCTCGGCAACGTCTTCCGGCACACCGCCGAGGGCACGGCCTTCGCGGTCGACGTCCACAACGGCGAGGACGCGGTGATCGTCCTGGTCTCCGACGCGGGCCCCGGCATACCCGACCCCGAGGCCGCCATGGCACGCGGCCGGGGCTCCGGCACCGACGGCTCGACCGGCCTCGGCCTCGACATCGTGCGCCGGCTCGCCGAGTCGACCGGCGGGGACGTACGGATCGGCTCCTCGGTGCTGGGCGGCACCGAGGTGCGGATCTGGATCCAGCTGGACGGGCGCGAGCCGGTGCGCAGGGGCCACCGGGGTGCCGTGCGCCGTCGCCGGCCACGCAAATTGGTCTCTACCTTTAACCGGCCCCGATCCCTTCCTTAAGCGCACCCTAAGATCCCCAACACCGGTCCGTATCAGGCCTTTTGCCCGATTCCGGATCGCTAGCGTGCTGCCGCACCTCACCCCGTGAACAGCGAAGGCAGGCACGCGCATGAGCACGCACCGGCGCAGGATCAGTGGCAGGAACAAGGCGATAGGCGGCATCGTCGCCGCGGCCGTGGTCGGGGGCGGCGCGGTCCTGCTCACCGGCACCGCGCAGGCGGCCGGCGTCGGCGCCGCGTACACCAAGACCAGTGACTGGTCGACGGGTTACACCGCCCAGTACGTCGTCACGAACAACAGCGGCGAGACGGAGAAGACCTGGACCCTGGAGTTCGACCTTCCGGCGGGCACCACGCTCAGCTCCCTCTGGAACGGCGAGTCCAGCGTCAGCGGGCGGCACGTCACCGTGAAGCCGGCGAAGTGGGACACGGACGGCCTGGCGCCCGGCAAGTCGGTCACGGTCGGCTTCGTGGCAAGCGGCACGGCTGACCCGACCGGCTGTCTCATCGGCGGCGTCAAGTGTTCCACCGACGACACCGCGACCCCCGAGCCGAGCGGCCGTCCGACGCAGTCGCCGACCCCGGCCGCCACGAAGACCGCCACCCCGACACCCACGGCCACCGCTTCCTCGACGCCGTCCCCGACCCCGACCCCGACGCAGACCACCGGCAGCGGCACGACCACGTCCGCCGGCTTCGCCCCGTACGTCGACACCTCCCTCTACCCCGCCTTCGACCTCCTGGCGAGCGCGAACGCGACCGGCGTGAAGAACTACAACCTCGCCTTCGTCACGGACGGCGGCGGCTGCGCGCCCAAGTGGGGCGGCGTGACGGACCTGGCGAGCGACGGGGTGGCCGCCCAGATCGGCTCCCTGCGCGCCAAGGGCGGCGACGTCCGCGTCTCCTTCGGCGGAGCGTCCGGCTCCGAACTGGCGACGACCTGCTCCTCGGCGGACGCGCTGGCCACGGCGTATGGCAAGGCGGTCGACGCCTTCAAGCTCACCAAGGTCGACTTCGACGTCGAGGGCGGCGCGCTGCCCAACACGGCGGCGAACACGCGCCGCGCCCAGGCCATCGCCAAGCTCCAGGCCCAGCACCCGGACCTGGACGTCTCCTTCACGCTCCCGGTGATGCCCGAGGGCCTGACGCAGGACGGAGTGAACCTCCTGTCCAACGCCAAGTCCAACGGCGTGAAGATCAGCACGGTCAACATCATGGCGATGGACTACGGCCCCGCGTACAGCGGCGACATGGGCACCTACGCCGAACAGGCGGCCACGGCGACGCAGGCGCAGGTGAAGAGTGTCCTCGGCCTCTCCGACTCCGCCGCCTGGAAGACGGTCGCGGTCACCCCGATGATCGGCGTCAACGACGTCTCCTCCGAGGTCTTCAAGGTCGACGACGCCACCCAGCTCGTCAACTTCGCCAAGTCCAAGGGCCTCGGCTGGCTGTCGATGTGGTCGGCGACCCGCGACAAGCAGTGCGCGGGAGGAGCCAAGCCCACCGCCGACGCCACGTGCAGCTCGATCACCCAGGACGGCTCCGCCTTCTCGAAGGCGTTCGGCGCGTTCAACTGATCGAGGGACGGTGCGGGACGGGGCGCGGCACTCCTCTGCGAGTGCCGCGCCCTGCCGCGTCCGGGGGCCGTCAGACCGCCGCCTCCACCGGCGGGAGCGTTCCCGTTCGGGCCGCCCGTGCGTACCAGTGGGCGCTGGACTTCGGGGTGCGGGTGAGGGTGGCGTAGTCGACGTACACGGCGCCGAAGCGCTTGCTGTAGCCGTACGCCCACTCGAAGTTGTCCAGCAGGGACCACAGGTAGTACCCGCGTACGTCCGCGCCGTCCGTGATGGCCCGGCGCACCGCCGACAGGTGGCCGTGCAGGTAGGCGACGCGCTCGGGGTCGTGGACCCGGCCGTCGTCGTCCACCTTGTCGTCGTACGCCGCGCCGTTCTCCGTCACGTACAGCGGCAGGCCGGGGGCCTCTCGCGTGTAGCGCATGATCAGCTCGTGCAGGCCGGCCGGGTCGATCGGCCAGCCCATCTCCGTGCGCTCGCCGGGCATCTGGTGGAACGTCACGTCGTCCGCGCCGGGCCAGGGGGAGTGGTCGCTCGTCCCGTGTCCGTCCGCGCGCGGGCCCCGGACCCGCGGCTCGGCCGCCGAGACCAGCGTCGGCGTGTAGTAGTTCAGCCCCAGCGCGTCCAGCGGCTGGCTGATCGTGCTCAGGTCGCCGTCCTGGACGTGGGACCAGTCGGTGATCGAGGAGGTGGCCTCGAGCAGTGTCTCCGGGTAGGCGCCGTGCAGCATGGGGCCGTGGAAGACGCCGTTGGCGAGGTCGTCGATCCGGCGGGCCGCCGACAGGTCCGCCGGGTCCTGGGAGACCGTGCGCACCACCGAGGAATTGAGGCTCACGGCGACCGTGTTGCGGGCCGGCATCACCGAGCGCAGGGCCGAGGCGCCCAGGCCGTGGGCCAGGTTGAGGTGGTGTGCGGCCTTCAGTGAGGCCTCCGGGTCCGTACGGCCGGGGGCGTGCACCCCGGAGCCGTAGCCGAGGAAGGCGCTGCACCACGGCTCGTTGAGCGTGATCCACTGCTCCACCCGGTCGCCGAGCGCCTCGCCGGCGATCTGCGCGTACTCGGCGAAGCGGTAGGCGGTGTCCCGCTCCGGCCAGCCGCCCGCGTCCTCCAGCTCCTGCGGCAGGTCCCAGTGGTAGAGGGTGATCGCCGGCTTGATGCCGTGCGCGAGCAGCTCGTCCACCAGGCGGCGGTAGAAGTCCAGGCCCACCTGGACCGCCGGACCCCGGCCGGTCGGCTGCACCCGCGACCAGGAGATGGAGAACCGGTACGCGTTCAGGCCCAGCTCCGCCATCAGCGCGACGTCCTCGCGGTAGCGGTGGTAGTGGTCGACAGCGATGTCACCGGTGTCGCCGCCGGCCGTCTTGCCCGGCGTATGGCTGAAGGTGTCCCAGATCGAGGGGGTACGGCCGTCCTCCCGCACCGCCCCCTCGATCTGGTACGCCGAGGTCGCGGCGCCCCAGAGGAATGCGGGAGGAAAGGTCACGGGCGTAACGGGTTCAGGCATGGAAGCGCTCCCATAGGAAGGCGTGGAGACCGACGGGTGAGGGGGAAGGGGAGGTGGGCGGGGAAGGGGCCGGGGCGGCGGTGGCCCGGCCCCTGGGGCGGCTCGGCGCTTCGGCCGGGGGCTCAGCCCTTGATCGCGCCCTGCATGATCCCGCCCACGATCTGCTTGCCGAACAGAAGGAAGGCGATCAGCAGCGGCAGCGTGCCGAGCAGCGCGCCCGCCATGATCACCGCCTGGTCCGGTACGTACCCGGTACCGAGGGAGTTCAGTGCGACCTGGACGGTCGGATTCTGCTGGTTGAGCGCGATGATCGGCCACAGGAAGTCGTTCCAGGCGAACACGAAGGTCAGCAGGCCCAGCACCGCCATCGCGGGCCGCGCCGCCGGGAAGACCACGTGCCAGACGATCCGCAGACTGCTCGCCCCGTCCACCCGGGCCGCCTCGATCAGCTCGGTCGGCAGCGCCTGCACCAGGTACTGCCGCATGAAGAACGTGCCGAAGGCGGTCACCAGGCTGGGCAGGATGACCGTCTGGAGCTGGTTGGACCAGCCGAGGTCCGCCATCCACAGGTACAGCGGTACGACGGCCAGCTGCGGCGGGATCATCATCGTGCCGACGGTCAGCAGCAGGAGGACGTTCGAGAACCGGAACCGCAGCTTGGCGAAGGCGAACCCGGCCAGTGTCGAGAAGAGGACCGTGCTGACCGTGATCGCGCCCGCGACGAACGTGGAGTTGACCATCGCGGTGCCGAGCCCGGCCTCGTCCCACGCGGCCTGCATGTTCCTGAACAGGTTCCCGCCGAACCACAGCGGCGGCGGGGTCTCGGCCAGCCGGCGGTCGGTGCGCGAGGCCGCGATGGCCGTCCAGACCAGCGGGGCCAGCGAGACCAGCGCGAAGACGGTCAGGACGACGTACGTCACCGGGCTCGCGTGCATCTGCTTGCCCGCGCCCATCCCCCGGCGGCCGCGGGAGCGGCGGGACTCTGCGTCGGCGGTCCGAGGCGGCAGGGTCAGTTCACTGGTCGTCATTGGGACTTCCTCAGCCGTCGGGTGAGCAGCAGATGGACCGCGGCGATGATCAGCAGGATCAGGAACATCGACCAGGCGATCGCGGACGCCTTGCCGAGGTTGCCGATGATCCAGCCCTGGTCGTACATGTACAGGCCGAGCGTCTGGTACTGGTGCTCGGAGCCGCCCTTCGAACCGCTGACCCCGCCGAACAGCAGCACTTCGCCGAAGAGCTGTGTCGCGCCGATGGTGGACACCACCACCGTGAACAGGATCGTGGGCCTGAGCTGCGGAATCGTCACGTGCCGGAACTGCTGCCAGCGGTTGGCGCCGTCGATCGCCGCCGACTCGTACAGGTCCACCGGGATGGCCTGCATCGCGGCCAGGTAGATCAGCGCGTTGTAACCGGTCCACCGCCAGATCACGATCGTGGACACCGCGAACTGCGAACCCCAGTCCGCCTCGCGCCAGTTGACCGGGTCGACCCCGACGAAGTGCAGCAGCCAGTTGATCATGCCGCCGTCCCAGGAGTACAGCAGCGTGAACACCAGCGTCGCGGCGGCCACCGAGGTGGCGTACGGGGTGAGCATCACCACGCGCCACACCGTGGAGCCGCGCAGCTTGTAGTTGAGCAGATGGGCGAGCCCGAGCGCCGCCAGCAGCTGCGGCACGGTCGAGATCACACCGATGGTGAAGGTGTTCTTCAGGGCGTTCCAGAAGAAGTCCGAGGACAACAGGTTCTTGTAGTTGTCCAGGCCCGCCCAGGTCTGGTGGTCCAGCGAGGACAGCTGCACGTCGTGCAGCGAGTACCAGGCCGTGTACAGCAGCGGGACCAGCGAGAAGGCCCCGAAGAGGACGAAGAAGGGGGCGACGAAGGCGTACGGCGACGCCTTCATGTCCCAGCGGTACAGCCGGCTGCGCCAGGAGTCGGCGCCCGTCGGCGCGCCGCGACCGTGAGTCCCCGGGGCCGCGCCCGGCTGCTTGCCGGGCGCGGCGTCGGAGCTCGACGCGGGCTGCGCGAGAGCCTGCTTGGAGCTGGTCACTGGCCGAGCACGTCCTTGATCTCGTTCTTGGCCGCGTCCCAGCCCTGTGACGGGCTCTTGCCCTTCTGCTCGACCTGGAGGATGCCCACGTCGGTCAGCGCGGTGTTGATCGGCTGGTCCTTGACGCCGAAGTACTGCGTCGGGATGGTCTTCGCCGAGTCGGAGAAGATCTGCGTGATCGGCGCGTCGGAGAAGTACGCCGTGGTGTCCGCCGCGGGCTTCAGGCTCGTGTACACCGACGGGGTCGAGGGGAAGCTGGCCTGCTTGGCGAAGACCTTCGCCTGCTGCTCGGGCGCGGTCAGCCACTTGGCCAGGGCGATGGCCTCCTTCTGGTGCTTGCCCGCGGTCGGCACGCCGAGGAAGGACCCGCCCCAGTTGGCCGCGGTCGGGGCCGCCGCCACGTCCCAGTTGCCCTTGCCGGAGTCACCGGACTTCTGCTCGATGTAGCCGATCATCCACGCGGGGCAGGCCACCGTCGCGAAGGTGCCGTTGGCGAAGCCCTGGTCCCAGGGCTTGTCGAACTGCTTCAGCTTCGCCGACATGTCGCTGGTGGCGACCGTCATCGCGACGTCCCAGGCCGACTTCACGCCCGAGGACTTGTCCCAGACGACGCTGCCGTCCTTGTCGTAGTAGCGCTCGCTCCCGCCGCCGAGGGCCGCGTTGTAGACGGAGGAGGCGGAGTCCACGAACTTGGTTCCCTTGGGCGCCTTCTTCATGTAGTCCTTGCCCAGGCCGACGTACTTCGCCCAGTCGCCCTTCCATTGCGCGGCGAGCTTGTTGCGGTCCGTCTCCAGGCCGGCCTTCTTGAACAGGTCCTTGCGGTAACAGATCGCCATCGGGCCGATGTCGGTGCCGAGCCCGATCGTCTTGCCGTCCTTGGTGGTGGCCTGCGCCAGTTTCCAGTCCAGCCACTGGTCCTTGTCGACCTCCTTGCCCAGGTCGACGAACTTGGCGGCCTGCGTCTGCACGGCCTCGGTGATGTTGCCGACCTCGATCGCCTGGATGTCGTCGGTACCGGAACCGGCCTGCAGGCGCGTGAGCACCTTCGGCCAGTACACGTCGGTACGGGTGGTGACGTTCTCCTTGATGTTGATGTTCCGGTGGAGCTTCGTGTACTCGTCGTAGAGGCCGGCCTGCTTGTAGCCGAAGACACCGAAGGTACCGACGGTCAGCGTGATCCTGCCCTTGCCGTCGCCGCTGCCGCCACCGTCCGAGTTCGACGAGCCGTCGTCCGAGTCGCTGGCGCAGCCGGCCAGCGCTCCCGTAGTCAGCGCGGCGACGGCCGCGAGGGCCACCAGCCTCCGGGACCGGCGGGTACTCGTGCGCATTACGTCCTCCTGTTGCCTGACGTGCCGACCCCCCGGCCAACTGCATTGTTGGGCCCGTTCGTGCTCGCTGCGGCTCGGGCGGGGAACGTGCGGGATGTGTATGTGTCAGGTACTGTGGGAGCGCTCCCACAAGTGATGTGTTGAAGAGTCGTCGGTTCGCGCGGGGGTGTCAAGGGAGCGGACATGGCGATACCGCTTCGAGATGCTTCTTTCGTCGAAGGCATGCTTTCCAGCCGCTTCCTGGGTGGCCGAGGTGGCGTTCGCGAGCAAGATGTCCAAGAACTTCGCTCTGCGCAAGCGGTGCTACGGCCAACTCAGGAGCGGCTGGGGTCCGGGTGCGCGGGCCGCTCAAACAGGTGATCAAGAAGACCGCCGATGTCTGCCCAGTGCTGCGTGCGAGTCTGAAGGCGGGCAGGGGCGGCAAGCAGGGTTGAAGCGGAGACCCGAGGGTGTGAAGGGCGTGGGAGTCGTGGTGAAGCGGGGCTCGGTCGGCGGTCCCTGCCGTCCCGAAGCAGGGGCGGCTGGACGCCAGTGACCATCGCCGCCAGTGATGCCCGTAACGCACACTTTGTCGCAACGGCGACAGGCGGCTGACTCGTCGGCCTGTCAGCTGGAGCAGGCGAGCGGGTCGAAGGGCCGACCAGCGAAGGTCGGCGCCCCGGGCACGACTGTTACATTCCAGGCCGGCAGCATGACGACGGCGGGAAGGCGGAGCCCATGGCAAGCCACGGAGCGCGGGGACGGAGTGGTGGTCGCCCCACCCTCGAGGAGGTCGCCGCCCGCGCCGGCGTCGGCCGCGGCACGGTGTCGCGGGTGATCAACGGCTCGCCCCGGGTCAGCGAGGCGACCCGCGCGGCCGTGGAGGCGGCGGTGGCTGAACTGGGCTACGTCCCCAACACCGCGGCCCGCGCCCTGGCCGCCAACCGCACGGACGCGATCGCCATGGTCGTCCCCGAGCCGGAGACCCGCTTCTTCGCGGAACCGTACTTCTCGGACATGCTGCGCGGTGTCGGCGCCGAACTGTCCGAGACCGAGATGCAGTTGCTGCTGATCTTCGCGGGCAGCGACCGGGAGCGGCAGCGGCTGGCCCAGTATCTGGCGGCGCACCGCGTGGACGGCGTTCTGCTGGTCTCGGTGCACGCGGACGACCCGTTGCCCGACATGCTGGCGCAGCTACAGATCCCGGCCGTGATCAGCGGCCCGCGCTCGGCGGCGGAGACGCTGACCTCGGTGGACTCCGACAACTACGGCGGCGGCCGCTCCGCCGTGGAGCACCTGCTGGCCCGCGGCTGCCGCACGATCGCCCACATCACCGGCCGCCTCGACGTGTACGGTGCCCAGCGCCGCGTCGACGGGTTCCGGGACGCCCTGCTCGAGGCGGGCCATTCCGCCGAGGAACTCCTCATCGAACCGGGCGACTTCACCGAGGAGGGCGGGCGCCGGGCGATGACGAGGCTGCTGGAGCGCAATCCCGCCCTGGACGCGGTCTTCGCCGGCTCGGACGTCATGGCGGCCGGTGCCCGCCAGGTGCTGCGCGAGGCGGGCCGCCGCATCCCGGACGAGGTGGCCCTGGTCGGCTACGACGACTCGGCCATCGCCCGCCACATGGACCCGCCGCTCACCAGCGTGCGCCAGCCCATCCAGGAGATGGGCCGCGCGATGCTCGACCTGCTCCTGACGGAGATCGCGGACCGCCGTCCCGCCGTGTCCCGGGGGCTGGAGCGGCGGCATGTGATGCTGCCCACGGAGCTGGTGACGCGGGCGTCGTCCTGAGCGGGGGCCTCCGGCGGGGCCACGGCGGAGGCCGGCGGTACTCCCGGTGCAAACGAATCAGCCGGTGACCTCGTCTTTCGACGGAGTCACCGGCTGACTACCCAGGGTGAGTGACGGGACTCGAACCCGCGGCATCCTGGACCACAACCAGGTGCTCTACCAGCTGAGCTACACCCACCATGCCCGGCGGTTTCCCACCAAGTGGTTTCTCCGACCGGCCGAGAAAAAGTGTACAGGGTCCGAAGGGGTGCTCGCGCCAGGGTTTCCGCGGCGCCCCTCCCGGACCACTGCGGACGCCTACTGAGCGGGCAGGACGTGCTTGGCGGCGATCGCCTTCGCGGTGTCGGAGTCCGGACCGGGCTGCGGCACGAAGATGGCCTCGCGGTAGTAGCGCAGCTCGGCGATCGACTCGCGGATGTCGGCGAGGGCGCGGTGGTTGCCGTTCTTCTCCGGGCTGTTGAAGTAGGCGCGCGGGTACCAGCGGCGGGCGAGCTCCTTGATGCTCGACACGTCGACGATCCGGTAGTGGAGGTAGTCCTCCAGGGTCGGCATGTCCCGGAGCAGGAAACCGCGGTCGGTGCCAACGGAGTTGCCGCACAGCGGGGCCTTGCCCGGCTCCTTCACGTGCTCCCGTACGTACGCCAGCACCTGCTCCTCGGCGTCCGCCAGCGTGGTCCCGCCGGGGAGCTCCGCCAGCAGTCCGGACGCGGTGTGCATCCGACGCACCACCTCCGGCATCGTCTCCAGCGCCTGCTCCGGCGGACGGATGACGATGTCCACTCCCTCGCCGAGTACGTTCAGCTCGGAGTCGGTGACGAGGGCGGCCACCTCGATGAGCGCGTCGTCGGACAGCGAGAGACCGGTCATCTCGCAGTCGATCCACACCATGCGATCGTTCATGTGTCTAACCTTACGCGGGGGTAGGGCGTCCGGTGCCGGCGCGGGCGCACCGGGGGCCGGGACAGGGCGACCCGCAAAAAGAAGGGGGCCCCGGGCGCGTGGCCCAGGACCCCCTTGCCGTCACACCCCGCTTCGCGGCCCCGGCACGCTTGCCGACAGGCTGCGCCGTGTCTGCATCGGCACCCCGGCCTCCGGGTGGAGTACGGCCGGCACCGGCCCCGCCGCCCCGCCCGGCAAGGGCGAGGGCACCGCGGGCTCCGGGTCACCGGGCTTGTCGCCCTGCGGTCGGCGGGCGCGGTAGGCGGCCCGGTAGGCGGCGGGGGAGGAGCCCAGCTGCCGCCGGAAGTGACCGCGCAGGGCCACGGGCGAGCGGAAGCCGCAGCGGCCCGCGACCTCGTCGACCGAGTAGTCCGATGTCTCCAGAAGACGTTGTGCCTGCAGTACCCGCTGTGTGATCAGCCACTGCAGCGGGGCGCTCCCGGTGAGCGACCGGAAGCGGCGGTCGAACGTGCGCCGGCTCATGTACGCCCGCGCCGCCAGCGTCTCCACGTCGAACTGCTCGTGCAGATGCTCCAGCGCCCAGGCGACGACCTCCGCGAGCGGGTCGGCGCCGATCTCCTCTGGTAAAGACCGGTCGAGGTAGCGCTCCTGGCCGCCCGACCGGCGAGGCGGGACCACCAGGCGCCGGGCCAGCGCGCCCGCCGCCTCGTTGCCGTGGTCCGTCCGCACGATGTGCAGACACAGGTCGATCCCGGCCGCCGTACCCGCGGACGTCAGCACATCGCCGTCGTCCACGAACAGCTCTCTCGGATCGACGTGCACCGACGGGTAGCGCTTGGCCAGCGTCGGCGCGTACATCCAGTGCGTGGTGGCCGGACGGCCGTCCAGCAGGCCCGCCGCCGCCAGCACGAACGCGCCGGTGCACAGGCCCACGATGCGGGCACCCTCCTCGTGCGCGCGGCGCAGCGCGTCGAGCGCCTCCTCCGGTGGCGGAGAAGTGATCGAACGCCAGGCCGGTACGACGACCGTGCCCGCGCGTGAGATCGCTTCCAGGCCATGCGGTGCGGTGAGTTCCAGGCCCCCTGTGGTCCGCAGCGGGCCTTCCTCGCCGGCGCACACCAGCAGTCGGTAGCGCGGCACTCCGGCGTCCTGGCGGTCAATCCCGAACACCGAAAGTGGTATGGAACTCTCGAAGATGGGGCCGCCGCTGAACAGCAGCACCGCGACGATCTCCTTGCGACGTCGCCCGGAAAGTTTCCGGGCCGCGGCTTCCGGCGCGGCAGTGGAGTCGTGGCTCATCCTGCTAAGCCCCCCTCGGTGGTCGCGGCTCCTCGGTTGTGTCGCTCCTGCACGTTTCCCCTCGGTCCTGCACGAGTCCCCCGCCGTACAACAGTCAAGATCGAATCTACTGGGTCCCGCAATGGCGCGGTGGCCAGTTCGACACGCGGTGCATTGTCGACATGACAACTTGGCGTGAAGCATTCGATCACGAAGCGTTGCACTCGTGGGCCGTGCAGGGAAGTACGCCTCGTCGCAGTGGCCAAACCGCGTAGGGTGCGCAGGGCCTCGTGGACCCTTTCCGTGCAGGTGGAACGGGGGTTGGGGGGTGGTTCAGGCCCGTCTTGCACGGTGTCCGGAAGTTGGCTGAAAAGCTACGGGTGCGTGCGCGGAAACCGGTCAGTCGACCGGTGTACTGCCCTTGGTGTGACGTCCGCCTCCCTGGGCCGTCGGCCCTGCCGCGCAGCGCTCCGAGCGGCGCAGCAGGATCCGGCACGCGCCGGTGACGGCGGCGAGGCCGAACGCGGTGCCGGCGGCGCCGGCGAGGGAGGTGCCGTACCAGAGCAGGACCACGGGGACGAGGGCGCAGCTGAAGGCCGCCCAGCGCACGACGTCGCCGGCGGTGTCCGGGGTGGGGCGGGGCTCGCTGGTGGGTCGTCGTCCGGACATCTCGTACTCCCTGGTCGTACTCCTTGCCGCGGTGGCTCACCGGATTCAACGCCTGTTCGATCAGTCGGTCACTGCACCTTGTTTGAATCCTGCGCAAACCGCCTGTACGGGGCAGCAACCATTGCGTTACGGGCGTCGCTCGTGCATGCTCCGGGGAACCCCTGCGGGCTCTGCCGGACCCCCTACGGAGCTCGCGCGGGCTCTGGGCTGAGGAAGCTTGCCGCCGTACCCTTGGGGGTATGGGGTGGGGAAGATGTTTCCCGGACACAGCTCCGCCGCACACTGTCGTCCCACCCAAAAAGGATCACAACGCCGAGACAGCCATGGCCGGTCACGAATTCTTCGAACCCGCGGACCGCAAGCGGCCGGTCGCCGATCCCACGGCGGCCGATCCCCTGGCGGCGGAAGAGGCACGCCCTTCGTGCGATCCCGCCTTCAAACACGGAGTCGTCGTCGGCTTCGACGGCTCCACGTCCAGTGAGCGCGCCCTGGCCTACGCGATCGGCATGGCCCACCGCTCCCGCTCGGGCCTGATCATCGTCCACGTCGCCAACCGGCTGCCCACCACGGTGTGGGCGGGGTGCGAGCCCCCCGTCTTCGTCGACGTCCCCGATCACCGCACCGAGGTGCTGGGGCTCGAGCTGGCCTGTGCGGACTACCTGGCCGAGGTGCCCTGGATCCTGGTCGAGCGCGGCGGCGACATCTGCCACGAGCTCGAAGAGGTGGGGCGCGAGTACGAGGCCGACGCGATCGTGGTCGGCTCCACGCACGGGATCGTCGGGCGGATCTTCGGCTCCGTCGCCGGACGGCTCGCCAAGCGGGCGAAGCGGCCCGTGATCGTCATCCCGTAAGCCCCTCCGGCACTCTCAACTCCCTTCTGTGCAGCATAAATCTACTCATGCGTAAAGGTGTTTGTGCCCTTGTGAAGGGCATATATCGCTCACCGCACAACTGCACATGCACGAAGGGAGCCCGCCGTGGACAACGACGTCTCTGCGGGAAACGGAAGCACTGTCGTGGCCGGCCGACTCGCCCTGGGTGTCACCCTGTTGGCGTTCGGGCTCGGTACCACCGGCGTGATCGACGGCGTGACGGCGTCCGACGCCGTGTCAGTGGCCCACTATGTGGGCGGAGTTGCCCTGTTCCTCGTGGGCCTGCTGGCCTTGCGTGACCGTGACACCGCCTCCGGCACGGGATATGCGGCCCTGGGCGCCCTGTGGTTCACCTGGGCCGTCTCGGCCGGCAGCCACACCTCGGCCGACGCGGCCGGGCTCTTCATGCTGCTGTTCGCCCTCGTGGCGCTCTCGCTCACCCTCGGGGGCGGGGACACTCTCGGGCAGGCCGTGTACGGGCTGCTGTTCCTGGCGATGCTCGTGCTCGCCGTGGCGGCCTTCGCCGACAGTTCCGCTCTCGCGAAGGCCGGCGGCTGGGTGGCCGTCGTCTCCGGCGCGCTGGCCTGGTACGCGGCGACCGCCCTTCTCGCGCACTGGCCCACGGCCCTGCCGCGGCGTGCTGCCGGCCGGGGAGTGACGGCCACCGGCTGAGGCAGCCGAGGGCCGGGCGGACTGGGCGGCCCCGGCCCTTTTGGAGAGCGACCCCCTGTGCGGATGGCGACAGGGGGTCGTTCACGTCCCGCACGGAAGACGGGGTTACGGCGGACGGAATTACTCCACCGTCACCGACTTCGCCAGGTTCCGCGGCTTGTCGATGTCCCGGCCCAGGGCCAACGCCGTGTGGTAGGCGAGGAGTTGCAGCGGGATGCCCATCAGGATCGGGTCCAGTTCGTCCTCGTTCTTCGGGACGACGATGGTCTGGTCGGCCTTCTCCTGCTCCTGGTGGGCCACGGCGAGGATCTTGCCGCTGCGGGCCTTGATCTCCTCCAGGGCCGCGCGGTTCTTCTCCAGCAGGTCGTCGTCCGGCACGATCGCGACCGTCGGCAGGGCGGGCTCGATCAGCGCCAGCGGGCCGTGCTTCAGCTCGGAGGCCGGGTAGGCCTCGGCGTGGATGTAGGAGACCTCCTTGAGCTTCAGGGAGGCCTCGCGGGCCACCGGGTAGCCCCTCACGCGGCCGATGAACAGCATCGAACGGGCGTCGGCGTACTGCTCGGCCAGCTTCCTGACGTCCTCCTCCTGCTTGAGGATCTCGGAAATCTGCGCGGGCAGCTTGCGCAGGCCCGCGATGATCCGCCTGCCGTCGCGTACGGAGAGGTCACGGGTGCGGCCCAGGTGCAGCGCGAGCAGGGCGAAGGCGACGGTGGTGTTGGTGAAGCACTTGGTGGACACCACGCACACCTCGGGCCCGGCGTGCACGTAGATGCCGCCGTCGGCCTCGCGGGCGATCGCCGAGCCGACCACGTTGACCACGCCCAGCACCCGCGCGCCCTTGCGCTTCAGCTCCTGGACGGCCGCCAGCACGTCGTACGTCTCACCGGACTGCGAGACGGCGACGTACAGCGTGTCGGGGTCCACGACCGCGTTGCGGTACCGGAACTCGGAGGCCGGCTCGGCGTCCGCGGGGATGCGGGCCAGCTCCTCGATCATCTGGGCGCCGATCATGCCCGCGTGGTACGAGGTGCCGCAGCCCAGGATCTTCACGCGGCGGATCCGGCGCGCCTCGCGGGCGTCCAGGTTCAGGCCGCCGAGGTGCACGGTGGAGAAGCGGTCGTCGATGCGGCCGCGCAGCACGCGGTCCACGGCGTCGGCCTGCTCGTGGATCTCCTTGTGCATGTAGGTGTCGTGGCCGCCCATGTCGTACGACTCGGCCTCCCACTCCACGGTGGTCGGCTCGGCGGTCGTACGGGTGCCCTCGGTGGTGTACGTCCGGAAGTCGTCGGCCTTCAGCGTCGCCATCTCGCCGTCGTCCAGCGTGACTATCTGGCGGGTGTGGGCGACCAGCGCGGCCACGTCGGAGGCGACGAACATCTCCTTCTCGCCGATGCCGAGGACCACCGGGGAGCCGTTGCGGGCCACCACGATGCGGTCGGGGAAGTCGGCGTGCAGGACGGCGATGCCGTAGGTGCCCTCGACGACCCGGAGGGTCTCGCGGACCTTGTCCTCCAGCTTCTCGGCCTGCGAGCGGGCGATCAGGTGGACGAGGACCTCGGTGTCGGTCTCGGAGAGGAACTCGACACCGTCCGCCTCCAGCTTGCGTCGCAGGTCGGAGGCGTTGTCGATGATGCCGTTGTGCACGACGGCGACCTTGCTGTCGGCCGACATGTGCGGGTGGGCGTTCACGTCGGAGGGGGCGCCGTGGGTGGCCCAGCGGGTGTGGGCGATGCCGGTGGTGCCCTTGAACCGCGCCGGGACCCTGGCTTCCAGGTCACGGACCCGGCCCTTGGCCTTGACCATCTTCAGGCCGGCGGTCTTCGGGGAGGTGACGACGAGCCCCGCGGAGTCGTAGCCGCGGTACTCCAGGCGCTGCAGGCCTTCCAGGAGCAGCGGGGCGACGTCACGCTTCCCGATGTATCCGACGATTCCGCACATGTATATGTATCCCCAAGCTTCCGTTCAGCCGTAGACGATGCGCCGCAGTTGCCGGAGCGTAAGCTCGGGCGGGGCGACCGCACGGTATTTCAGGTCCGCCCCGATCCGTTCGAAGATCTCCGTGTTCACCAGGCCCTGGGCCTGGAGCTCGCGGTGGCGGCGACGGACGTAGACCTCGGTCGTCTCGTCGAAGTAGGCGAGCACGTCCTGGATCACCCGCAGCGCCTCGCCCCGGTTCAGGGGCGTGGACCGCGTCAGATGATCAACCAGTTCGTCGTGCACCCGGTAGATCCTGAGGCACCGGCGATGGTTTCGCAAGAATCCTGCCCGATTTCGGGCAACAGACTGTTGAATCTCTTATGGCGCTCTGTTCGCAAGCTGTCCATCCTGTGTCTTGCGCTTCGTTGCCCGGACGGACGAGTTTCAGACGCCATGGACATTCCTCGTATGGGAGTACCCGAGAAGCTGGCCGAGCGCATGAGCATGGCCGAGCAGCACGAATACCTGCGCGCCAGATTCTCGCGGCGCACCATGATCAGAGGCGGCGCCGTCACGCTGGGCGCCGTCGCGGGCGGCGTGTTCGTGCCGGGTGCCACCGCCCGGGCCGCCGTCCCGGCCCAGGCGACCGCCCCGGCCGCCGAGAAGGTCGACGGCGCCCTCGTCGCCCCCTTCGGCCGCCACCTCGCCTACGGCAGCGACCCGCGCACGGAGATGACGATCTCCTGGCAGGTCCCGGTCGCCGTGAGAAAGCCCTTCATCCGCATCGGCGCCCACCCCTGGGACCTCTCCCGCAAGATCGACGCCGAGGTCCGCACCCTCCACACCCCGGCCGGTGTCGGCGCGAGCGGCGACCACACCCAGTACTACCTGCACGCCAGGCTGACCCACCTGCGCCCCGGCAGGACCTATTACTACGGTGTCGGCCATCAGGGCTTCGACCCGGCCGAGTCGCACCTCCTCGGCACCCTGGGCACCTTCACCACCGCCCCCGCCCACAAGGCGCCGTTCACCTTCACCGCCTTCGGCGACCAGGGCGTCAGCTACCACGGTCTCGCCAACGACAGTCTGATCCTGGGCCAGGACCCGGTCTTCCACCTGCACGCCGGAGACATCGCCTACGCCGACCCGTCCGGCGGGGGCAAGACCACCGACACCGGCTTCGACTCGCGCGTGTGGGACCAGTTCCTCCACCAGACCGAGTCGGTCGCCAAGTCCGTTCCGTGGATGGTCAGCTACGGCAACCACGACATGGAGGCCTGGTACTCGCCCAACGGCTACGGCGGCGAGGAAGCCCGCTTCACGCTCCCCGACAACGGGCCGGACAAGAAGAACCTGCCGGGCGTCTACTCCTTCGTCTACGGCAACACGGCGATCATCTCGCTGGACCCGAACGACGTCTCCTTCGAGATCCCGGCGAACCTGGGCATATCCGGCGGAACCCAGACGAAGTGGTTCGAGGTCCAGCTGAAGAAGTTCCGGGCGTCGAAGGACATCGACTTCATCGTCGTGTTCTTCCACCACTGCGCCTACTGCACCTCCACCGCGCACGCCTCGGAGGGGGGGCGTGCGCCAGGAGTGGGTGCCCCTGATCGAGAAGTACACGGTCGACCTGGTCATCAACGGCCACAACCACCAGTACGAGCGCACCGACGTCATCAAGGCGGGCGAGGTCGCCAAGAAGCTGCCGATCGGCGGCACGGCGTACCCCGAGTCCGAGGGCGTGGTGTACGTCACGGCGGGCGCGGCGGGCCGCAGCCTGTACGCGTTCTCCGCCCCGGACTCCTACGAGGGCCACGAGCACGAGGTGGACTCCGTGGCCTCGTTCGTCAACCTCAAGGACGGCAAGCAGAACGAGACGGTCGCCTGGTCCCGGGTGCGCTACCTCGACTACTCGTTCCTCCGTGTGGACGTCCAGCCCGCCGCGAGGGGCCACTACGCCACCCTGAAGGTCCGGGGCATCGCCGAGACCGGTGACCGGATCGACCACTTCACGGTGGCGCGCAAGGCCAAGTAGGCATCCATCCGCGGCCTCCGGCCGCGGGCCGGCACAGGCGGTCCTCACATGCGTTTGAGGACCGCCTGTTTGGCCATCGTGAACTCCTCGTCCGTCAGGACACCGTCGCGGTGCAGCTCGCCCAGCTCCCGCAGCCGCCGCAGCAGGACGTCGTGGTCGTCCTCGACGGGGGACGACGTGAGCTGCCGGGGGAACGCGGGCACGTCCGGACCGTCGGCCGTCGACGGATGCGGCAGCCGCGCCTGCACGGCCGCCGCCACCAGCGCCATCAGCGGGTCCTTCCTGAAGCCCCACAGTTCCACCGCGTTCGGGTCGTACTTCGGCGGCGCCTTGGTGGCCGCGCCCCGTACGGTGAACCGCAGATGGCCGTTCTCCAGTCCCGCCGCCGGGTACCACTCCACCCCGGTGATCCCGGCGAGGGGGATCGTGCGGGCGCCGGCGGCGGCCTTGGCGTCCTCCGTCTTCCAGTTCCACTCCAGGCGCACGTGCTCACCGTCGAAGCCCGCCGTGCCGTCCCCGGCGGAGACCGAGAGCGGGACGGACGGGCCGGACAGCAGGTACTCGGTCACGGGACCGGACGGAACCCCGTCCAGCAGCAGGGCGTTCCGCACCTCGTCCGCGAAGTACTCGGCGACGCCGTACCGGTCGGACTCCACGGTCAGCTGGTAGGGGTCGTGCGGTTCGGTGAGCCGGCCCCCCGTGGCCTGCAGCAGCGGATCGGCACCGTCGCGCAGGCGCAGCCTCAGCCGCCCCGACTTCTTGCCGTGCTCGAAGGAGGCCCCCGCCAACGCCCCCAGGGGGACGACCAGTTCCCCCAGTGTCCTGCGCAGCAGGCTGACGTTCTTGTCCCGTCCGGGCGTCAGGCGCAGCGCGTCGCCGTCGAAAGCCCAAGTCCCGTCCTTCTGGATGATTTCCGCCATGCGGGGATTGTTTCACCGGATCTGCGGGAGAGTGGTCTCTACCACTCGTGAAGTGAAGGGAGCGCGCTTGTGATACGGCACCACAGAACGACTCCCCGCATGACCCGGCTACTGGGCTCGCTGCTGCTGTTGGCGGCGGGCGCGTTCACGGTCGGCGCCGCTCCGGAGGCACCCCCCACCGCGACCACGCTCGGCCAGGTCGTCCCCGCCCCCGCATCCGCCGAGCCGGGCGGAGCGGCGTACCGCATCACCCGGGACACCGCCATCCGCGTCGACGGCACCGACGGGAGCCGCCGCGTCGGCGCCTACCTGGCGGGCATCCTGCGCCCCTCGACGGGCTACCGCATGCCCCTGACCACACACGGCCACGGCGGCATCCGACTGCGTCTCGGCAAGGGCCCGTTCGGGGCCGAGGGCTACCGCCTGCACAGCGGAGCCGATGGCGTCACCCTCACCGCCCGCACGCCCGCCGGCCTCTTCCACGGCGTCCAGACCCTGCGCCAGCTCCTGCCGGCCGCCGTGGAGAAGGACTCCGTACAGCCCGGACCGTGGTCCGTCCCGGGCGGCACCATCGAGGACGCGCCGCGCTACCCCTACCGCGGGGCGATGCTCGACGTCTCCCGGCACTTCTTCACCGTGGACCAGGTCAAGCGGTACATCGACGAGTTGGCCCTGTACAAGATCAATGAGCTGCACCTGCACCTCAGCGACGACCAGGGCTGGCGCATCGCGATCGACTCCTGGCCCCGCCTGGCCACGTACGGCGGTTCCACCCAGGTCGGCGGCGGCCCGGGCGGCTACTACACCAAGGCCGACTACCGCGAGATCGTCCGCTACGCCGCCTCCCGCTACCTGGAGGTCGTCCCCGAGATCGACATGCCCGGCCACACCAACGCGGCCCTCGCCTCCTACGCCGAGCTGAACTGCGACGGCACCGCACCCCCGCTGTACACCGGCACGGACGTCGGCTTCAGCTCGCTGTGCGCACCGAAGCCGGTCACCTACGACTTCGCGGACGACGTCATCCGCGAGCTGGCCGCGCTCACCCCGGGCCGCTACCTCCACATCGGCGGCGACGAGGCACACTCCACCAGCCACGCCGACTACCTGACCTTCATGGACCGTGTCCAGCCGATCGTCGCCGGGTACGGCAGGACGGTCATCGGCTGGCACCAGCTGACCGGCGCGACTCCGGCGAAGGGCGCCCTGGCCCAGTACTGGGGGCTGGACGACACCGACGAGGCGGAGAAGGCGCAGGTCGCGAAGGCCGCCCAGCACGGGACCGGACTGATCCTTTCCCCGGCCGACCGGCTGTACCTCGACATGAAGTACACCGAGGACACCCCGCTCGGGCAGGACTGGGCGGGTCTGGTGGAGGTGAAGCGGGCCTACGACTGGAACCCGGGCGACTACCTTCCGGGGGTTCCGGGTTCGGCGATCAGGGGCATCGAGACACCCCTGTGGACCGAGACCATCCAGACCTCGGCGGACATCGACCACATGACCTTCCCCCGGCTGCCCGGCGCGGCCGAGCTGGGCTGGTCCCCGGCGGCCACGCACGACTGGGACGCCTACAAGGTGCGGCTCGCGGCGCAGGCTCCGCGGTGGGCAGCGCTGGGGATCGGGTACTACCGCTCCCCGCAGGTGCCCTGGCCGACGAGTTGACCAAAGGCCGACGGGCACCCCGGAGGACGGTACTCCGGGGTGCCCGTCCGTCTCCGGGTCAGAACCCCGCTATCGGGTTCTCCAGGTTGCCGGCGAGCTGCAGCGCGCCGGACGGATCCGCCAGGTCCACCATCTGCCGGTTGTCGCGCAGCTGGAGGCGGTTGAGGCAGGACAGGGCGAACTCGGGGGTGAACATGTCGTACTGCCGGAACCTGTCGCCGAGTTCGGGCGTCGCCTCCTGGTACTCGCGGGTGACTTCGGCGACCGTGCGCCAGAAGCCGTCCTCCTCCAGGATTCCCTCGGTGGCCAGGATCGCAGCCAGGAAGCGGAAGAAGCAGTCGAAGACGTCCGTGAAGATCGACAGGAGTCTCCTGTCCTCGGGGACCTCGACGCGGATCCGCCGGACCTCGGGGGGCAGGACCGCGTCCGGGTCCATGACCGCGATCTCCTCGGCGATGTCCTTGTAGACCGCCCGTTGCACGACACCGTCCTTCAGCACGAGGATGACATTCTCGCCGTGCGGCATGAACACCAGGTCGTAGGCGTAGAAGCTGTGCAGGACGGGGGTGTAGTACGCCCGCAGGTAGCGGCGCAGCCACTCCACCGGCGCCAGCCCCGACCGCGCGATCAGGGCCCCGGCGAAGGACGCGCCCTCGTGGTCCACGTGCAGGAGCGAGGCCATGGTGGCCAGGGACTCGCCCTCCCGCAGCGACGGCACCGGGCTCTCCCGCCACAGCGCGGCCAGCATCTTGCGGTACGGCGAGTAGCGGTCGGTGGCCTTCTCGTACTCCAGGTGCCGGTAGCCGACGGCCGCCCGCTCCCGGATGACCGACAGGCCGGCCGACTTCAGCACGGGGTCGTTGTCGATGAGCCGGGCGAGCCAGTCGTTGATGGCCGGGGTCGCCTCCATGTAGGCGGCCGACAGACCGCGCATGAAGCCCATGTTGAGGACGGACAGGGCCGTCTTCACGTAGTGCTTCTCGGGGTGCGAGCTGTTGAAGAAGGTCCGGATGGACTGCTGCGCCAGGTACTCGTCGTCGCCCTCGCCCAGGCAGACCAGGTGCCGGCGGGCGACCTCGGCGGCGAAGGTGACGGCGAGCTTGTTCCACCACTGCCAGGGGTGGACGGGGATGAGGAGGTAGTCGGCGGGGTCGAGGCCCTGGCCGGTGAGCGTGGCGCGGAAGCGCTCCAGCGTGGGCCCGCCCAGCTCGTCCCGCACGAAGGCCTCGTACTCGATCCCGGCCCCGGCCGTGAACGCCGCCCGCGACCGGTGCGCCGCCAGCCACACCAGGCGGACGGGGCTCGCGGCCTCGGGGGCGTACGACAGGTACTCGTGGACGCCGAAGCCGAGCCGCCCGTTGTTGGCGACGAAGCAGGGGTGGCCCTCGGCCATGCCGGTCTCGATGGCCTGGAAGCCGCCGCGGGCCAGCTCGGCGACCGGCATCCGCGGCTTGGTGAGCTTGTAGCAGGTGCTGGAGAGGGTGGAGGAGATCTCCTCCAGGTAGACCGGGAGGATCTCGTCGCTCAGGCCCAGCGACCGCTGCAGCTCGATGAAGAAGTCCAGGGCCGCGAGCGGGAGTTCGGATCCGTCGCGGTGGCGGGTGATCGAGTCGGCGTCCACCTGCCAGTGGTCGAGGGCGCGGTGGATGGCGGTGAAGCGGTAGCGGGTGAGGCCGTCGTCGCTGCGGACGACGTACGTGTCCCCGTCCGGTTCCGGGGTGATCAGGCGCTCGTGCGTGAACTCGGCGAGCGCCTTGCGCACGAGGAGACGGTTGGCCTTCTCCCAGCGCTCGGGGGAGAGGTGGGCCACGGCGTCGGCGAGGCTCATACGGGCACCCCCGTCGCGGCGACGAACTGCTCACGCGTGCAGAAGCTCAGCAACGCCTTCTTCTCCGGCTTCTGTATCTCCCGTTCCGGCACGAACCCGACGGCTTCGTTCAGGGCGTGCACGGCCTTGTTGCGGACGTCGGGCTCGACGACGACGCGAGCCGTCGCCGGGTCCTCGAAGAGGTGCGCCATCACGGCGGTGATGACCGCCCGGGTGAACCCGTGCACGGGGGTGTCGGCCGGCGCGACCAGGAAGTGCATTCCGACGTCGCCGGGCCGCGGCTCGTACAGGCCGGCCAGCTCGCGGTGGGCGGGGTCGTACTTCTCCATCAGGAAGGCGGGCACGTCCTCGTGGAACCCGAGGTACGCGTGGTGGTGCTCGTCGGCCGCGATCTCCAGGTACGCGCGCTCGACGTCCGCCGGCTTCGCGTCCTGCATCATCCAGAACGCCGCCTTGGGATGCGTGACCCAGCCGTGCAGCAGCTCGGCGTCCTTCAGGGGGTCGAGGGGGCGGATCGTGAAGGTCATACGGCGAACTCCTGGAACGCGATCGTCTTCTCGACCGGGTAGTACTCCGTGCCGAGCAGCTCACGGATGATGCAGCTGTTGCGGTACGCGCCCATGCCCAGGTCGGGGCTGGTGATGCTGTGGGTGTGGACCCCGGCGTTCTGCAGGAACACGCCCCGGCCCGTGACGTCGATGGCGTAGTTGCGGGCGACGTCGAAGCGGCCGTGGTGGTCGAAGCGGAGGCGGTCGCGCACCGGCTCGAGGAAGGCCGGCGGCCGGTAGTGGTACCCGGTGGCCAGCACCAGGCCTTCGGTGCGGATCTCGAAGTCCTTGTCCTGCTCGTCCTGGTGGAAGCCGAGTGTGTACGAACCGTCCTCGTACCGGGCCTCGACCAGCGAGGAGTTGGTGAGCAGGCGGGTGGGGACCGGGCGGTCGCCGCTTTCGACGTTCTTCTGGTAGAGCAGGTCGAAGATCGAGTCGATCAGGTCCGAGTTGATGCCCTTGAACAGGCCCTTCTGCTGCTTCTCCAGCCGGTAGCGGGTCTCCTCGGGCAGCGCGCGGAAGTAGTCGATGTAGTCCGGGGACGTCATCTCCAGGGTCAGCTTGGTGTACTCCAGCGGGAAGAACCGCGGGGAGCGGGTGACCCAGTTGAGCTCGTAGCCGTGGACGTCGATCTCGGAGAGGAGCTCGTAGTAGATCTCCGCGGCGCTCTGGCCGCTGCCGACGACGGTGAGGGACTTCTTGGTCCGCAGCTCCGCCTTGCGGTGCATGTACTGCGCGGTGTGGATGAGGTCGCCGCCCAGTTCCCGGCAGGCCTCGGGAACGAAGGGGACCGTCCCCGTGCCGAGGACCAGGTGGCGGGCGCGGAACGTTTCGCCGGCCTGGGTACGGACGGCGTACACCCCGTCCTCGTACGTCACCTCGGTGACCGTCGTGTGGAAGCGGACGCTGGTGAGCTTGCCCGCGGCCCAGCGGCAGTAGTCGTCGTACTCGACCCGCAGCGGGTAGAAGTTCTCGCGGATGTAGAACGAGTACAGTCTGCCCTTCTCCTTCAGGTAGTTGAGGAAGGAGTACGGGGAGGTGGGGTCGGCCAGGGTGACCAGGTCCGACAGGAACGGGGTCTGGAGGTGGGCGCCGTCGAGGAACATGCCCGCGTGCCACTCGAAGCCGGGCTTCGACTCCAGGAAGACGCCGGTCAGTTCACCGATCGGTTCGGTGAGGCAGGCGAGGCCCAGGTTGAAGGGGCCGAGGCCGATCCCCACGAAGTCGTAAGGGGCGGCCGGGGCTTCAGGACGCGCGGTCAAGGGAGTCTCCCAGGTACTGCTCGGCGTGGCCGGCGATCAGGTCGAGGACGGCGGCGATGTCGTCGGCCGTCGTCTCGGGGTTGAGCAGGGTGAACTTCAGGTAGTGGCGGCCGCCGGCCTTGGTGCCCGCGACCACGGCGTCGCCGGAGGCGAACAGGGCCTTGCGGGCGTGCAGGTTGGCGCGGTCGATCTCGGCCGGGTCGGTGACGGCCGCCGGGATGTAGCGAAAGACCAGGGTGGAGAGGGAGGGTTCGACGACGACGTCGAAGCGGGGGTCGGCGGCGAGCAGCCTCCAGCCCTCGGCGGCCAGGTCGCACACCTCGTCGAAGAGTTCGCCGATGCCGTCGGCGCCCATGGTGCGCAGGGTCATCCACAGCTTGAGGGCGTCGAAGCGGCGGGTGGTCTGCAGGGACTTGTCGACCTGGTTGGGGATGCGCTCCTGCACCATGCGGCGGGGATTGAGGTACTCCGCGTGGTAGGTGGCGTGCCGCAGGGTGGCCGCGTCGCGTACCAGTACGGCGGAGGAACTCACCGGCTGGAAGAAGGACTTGTGGTAGTCGACGGTGACCGAGTCGGCGCGCTCGATGCCGTCGAGGAGGCCGCGCCGCCTGTGCGAGACCAGCAGCCCGCAGCCGTAGGCCGCGTCCACGTGCATCCACACCCCGTACTGGGCGCAGAGCTCGGCGATCTCCGGCAGCGGGTCGATGGAGCCGAAGTCGGTGGTGCCGGCGGTGGCGACGACCGCCATGGGGACCAGGCCGTCCTTCTTGCAGCGCTCCAGTTCGTGGGCGAGCGCGACGGTCTGCATGCGCTTGTCGTGGTCGACGGGGATGGCGACGACGGCGTCCTGCCCCAGGCCGAGCAGTTTCGCGGACTTCTTCACGCTGAAGTGGCTGACCTCGGAGGTGAAGATCCGCAGTTCGGCGAGTGCGTCGGTCTTGGCCTCCTCGCGGGCCAGCAGCAGCGCCTGGAGGTTGGACTGGGTGCCGCCGGAGGTGAACACGCCGTCGGCGGACGGGCCGAGGCCGACGCGGGCGGTCGTCCAGTCGATCAGCCTGCGCTCGATGAGGGTGCCGCCGGCCGACTGGTCCCAGGTGTCGAGGGAGGAGTTGACGGCGGAGAGCACCGCCTCGCCGAGTACGGCCGGGATGACCACCGGGCAGTTGAGGTGGGCGAGATAGCGGGGGTGGTGGAAGTAGACCGCGTCCCGGAGGTAGAGCTCCTCCAGCTCGTCCAGCACCGCTGTGGTGTCGTGCAGTGGGCGGTCGAGGTCGATCTCGTCGATGCGGGGGGCGAGCGCGTCGACCGTGATGCCGGTGAACGGACGGTCGATGGTGGCGAGTTTGGCCGCCACCCGCTCGACTCCTTCGGTCACGGAGCGGCGGTAGTGCTCCGCGGTGAGGTCATTGAGCAGGTGCGAGCGCATGTGGGGGTCCTCCGAGGGGACAGTCCGTGCGGGACGGGAGAGGGGCGAGTCGCGCGGCCATCAACTTAGGTTAGCCTAACCTAAGTAAAGTCCCGCGAAACTCGCCCCTCCCGTGACCGCCGTCACGTCGACCGGAGTTACCCCGATGCCCGCAGCTGTTCCTCGGTCATCCCCTGCCGCCAGTAGCCGACGAAGGTGACGCGGCGTCGGTCGATCCCGCGCTCGCCGACGAAGTGCCGGCGCAGCGCCTTGACGCACCCGGACTCGCCCGCGATCCACACGTACGGGTGCTCGGCCGACGGGAGTCGGGTGTCCCGAAGGATGTCGAGAGCCAGGGGGGACCCTTCGGTGCCGCCCGAGTCGCGTACGAGCCAGGTGACCTCGGCGTCCGCCTCGGTCACCACGTCCTGGATGTCACCGGCACGGCCCACCTCCAGCCAGGCGCGCACGCGGCTGCCGGCCGGCAGGGACTCCAGGGTGGCGCAGACGGCGGGCAGGGCCGTCTCGTCGCCCCACATCACCACCAGGTCGGTGTCCTCGGGCGGCCGGAAGCGGATCGCCCGGTTGTCGGCGATCGCCGGGCCGAGGAGGAGGACGCGGTCACCGGGGGTGGCGTGTGAGGCCCAGCGGGAGGCGGGGCCGGCCGGGGTGTGCAGGGCGAAGTCGATGTCGATCTCGTCGGGGCCGCGGCGCAGGGCCCGGAGCGTGTACGAGCGCATCACCGCCCGTACGTCGTCGGGCAGTTCACGCCAGCCCTGCCACCAGCCGTCACCGAGCTCGATCGGCACGGCCGGCCCGGGCTGGCCCGGGTGCGGCAGGAACAGGGACAGGGACTGGTCCCGCCCGTGGGAGTGGAAGGCGTGCAGGTCTGGCCCGCCGAAGGTGACACGGACCAGGGACGGACCGAGCCGCCTCGTCCGTACGACCTGGAGGGAGAAGAAACGGAACGGTGCGGCTACGGCAGTGGTCACGGTGACTCCTCAGCTGACCTTCTTCGCCTTCTCGATCGCCTCCGCCAAGTCCTCGAGCAGAGGCGCACACTTGTCGTAGGAGAGGATCGGCTCCGGATTGCGCGCGATCACCTGCCCGGCCTTGACCGCGGGCAGCTTCTTCCACGTGCCCTCGGCGATGTCGGCGGGCTGGATCGCCGAGGTGCGGTTGTCCATCATGATGATGTCCGCGTCGTACTTGTCGACGTTCTCCCAGCTCAGCGACTCGAACCAGCCGCCCCGCTCGGCCTTGGCCTTCTCCGGGGGCTCGACGAAGTTCACGCCGAGGGCCTTGAAGTACTCCAGGTCGACGGAGAGGTTGGTGCCGGAGACGTAGAACAGGTCCTGGCTGGCGGAACCGGCCATCACCTTGATGTCCGGCTTGGCCTTGGCGGCGGCGCGCAGCCGGGCCGCCGCGTCCTCGAAGCGCTTCTTGGCCTCGGTGATCTTGCCGGCCGTCGTGTCCGCGCCGAGGGACTCGGCGAGTGCCAGCATGCGCTGGAGCGGCTCGGTCAGCCGGCGGTCGTAGACGGAGATGCCGACGCTCGGGGCGCCGACGGCGAGGATCTTCTTCTTCGACTCGTCGGGGACGTACCAGAGGGCGCCGGCGTCGTCGAACATCGTGGAGATGAGGACGTCCGGGGCGAGGGCCGCGTACTTCTCGACGTTGAACTGGCCCCACTCGTTGCCGAGGACCGTCAGCTTGCCGACGTCCAGGTCGCCGGCCTGCACGTCGGCCTTGCCGTCCTTGGTCTCCGTCGGGCCGAAGACGCCCTTGGCCTGGATGCCGTAGTCGTGGAGCGCGGCGGCCACGCCGACGAACGCGACGATGTTCGCCGGGACCTTGTCGGCCTTGGCGGTCGTGCCGCGGTCGTCCTTGAACGACCAGGGGCCGGACTTGCCCGCCGCCGTCCCGCTGTCCGAGCCGCCGCTTTTGCCGTCGTCGTTCCCGCAGGCCGCGAGCGCGGCCCCGAGGGAGAGGGCGCCGCCCGCGGCCAGGATGCCGCGTCGGGTGAGGTGGGTGGCACGGGCATGGGGCATGGGTATGACTGCTTTCGAACGGGGCGGGGCGCCCGCCGGACAGGTCGAAGATAGGTTAGCCTAACCTCAGTTCGTGTCCAGAGGGCGGGGCGCCCGGCGCCCGTAACTCCAGGCGGCCTTCGGGGCCGCGCAGGCGCCGCTCAGCCCACCAGCCCCAACTCCCGTGCGATCAGCATCCGCTGCACCTCGCTCGTGCCCTCGCCGATCTCCAGGATCTTGGAGTCGCGCCACATGCGGGCGACGGGGTACTCGTTCATGAAGCCGTACCCGCCGTGGATCTGGGTGGCCTCGCGGGCGTTGTCGACGGCGATCGTCGACGAGTAGAGCTTCGCGAGGGCCGCCTCCTTCTTGAAGGGCTCGCCCGCGACCAGACGGCTCGCCGCGTCGCGCCAGGCGAGGCGGGCCGTGTGGGCCTTCATCTCCATGTCGGCGACCTTGAACTGGATGGCCTGGTTGGCGCCGATCGGGCGGCCGAACGCGCGGCGCTCCTTGGCGTACTTCACCGACTCGTCGACGCAGCCCTGGGCGAGGCCGGTCGCCAGGGCCGCGATGGCGATGCGGCCCTCGTCGAGGATGCGCAGGAACTGGGCGTAGCCCCGGCCCTCTTCGCCCAGCAGGTTCGCCGCGGGGACGCGGACGTCCGCGAAGGACAGTTCGCGGGTGTCGGAGGCGTTCCAGCCGACCTTCGAGTACGGGGCGGCCACCGTGAAGCCCGGGGTGCCGGACGGGACGATGATCGCCGAGATCAGCGGCTTACCGTCCGGCTTGCGGCCCGTCACCGCCGTGACCGTGACCAACCCCGTGATGTCCGTGCCCGAGTTGGTGATGAAGCACTTGGTGCCGTTGATCACCCACTCGCCGGAGTCCGGGTCGAGCCGGGCCGTCGTGCGGGTGGCGCCGGCATCGCTGCCGCCGTCCGGTTCCGTGAGCCCGAACGCGCCGAGGATCTCTCCCGAGCAGAGGCGGGGCAGCCACTCGCGCTTCTGCTCCTCGGTGCCGAAGAGGTGGATCGGCATGGCGCCCAGCGAGACGCCCGCCTCCAGGGTGATGGCGACCGAGGAGTCCACCCGGGCCAGCTCCTCCAGCGCGATGCCCAGCGCCAGGTAGTCGCCGCCCATGCCGCCGTACTCCTCCGGGAACGGCAGCCCGAACAGGCCCATGCGGCCCATCTCGCGGACGATCTCGTACGGGAACTCGTGCCGCTCGTAGAAGTCGCCGATCTTCGGCGCCACGACATCGTGCGCGAACTCCTCCACGGTACGGCGGAGTTCCTCCAGCTCGGGGCTCAGGCGGTGGTCCATGGTGATCTCACTGGTCCTTGTGGGAGAGGGCGCGGACGGTGCGGGACGGGCTGGGTCGGCCCAGTTGTTCGGCCATCCACACGCTCGTGGCGGTGAGGCGGCCGAGATCGACCCCGGTGTCGATGCCGAGGCCCTGGAGCATCCACACGAGGTCCTCGGTGGCGAGGTTGCCGGTGGCGGACCTGGCGTACGGGCAGCCGCCGAGGCCGCCCGCGGAGGCGTCCACGGTGGTGACGCCGTGCTGGAGCGCGGCCAGGGTGTTGGCGAGGGCCTGGCCGTAGGTGTCGTGGAAGTGCACGCCGAGGACGTCGGTCGGCACGCCCTCCTCGTTGAGCGCGCACAGGAGGGTGTGGACATGGCCGGGCGTCGCGACCCCGATGGTGTCACCGAGGCTCAGCTCGTCGCAGCCCAGGTCCCGCAGCGCCTTGCAGACGCGCACGACCTGGTGGACGGGGACCGGTCCCTCCCACGGGTCGCCGAAGCACATGGACAGATAGCCGCGCACGTGCACCCGCTCGGCCTTCGCGCGGGCGACCACCGGCTCGAACATGGCCAGCGCCTCGTCCACCGTGCGGTTGAGGTTGGCCTTCGCGAACGACTCGCTCGCGCTGGCGAAGACGGCGACGCGGCGGGCGCCGAGCGTCAGGGCCCGGTCCAGGCCGCGTTCGTTCGGCACCAGTACCGGGAGCGCCACCGGGAGGTCGGCGACGAGCGGGAACAGCTGCTCGGCGTCGGCCAGTTGGGGCACCCACGCGGGGTGCACGAAACTCGTCGCCTCGATGGTCGTCAGGCCCGCCTCGGCCAGGCGGCGGATGAACTCCGCCTTGACCTCGGTCGGCACGGCCGTCTTCTCGTTCTGCAGCCCGTCGCGCGCGCCGACCTCGTGGATCCGCACCCGGGCGGGCAGATCCTGGGCCGGTACGGTCATGGGGAGTCCGTGTACGGTCATCCGTCGGCCTCCTCCTGCGGTGTGATCACCGCGAGCACCTGGTCCATGGCCACTGTCGTGCCCGGCTGCACGTCCAGCTCGGCGACCGTGCCGGCGTGCGGGGCGGCGATGACGTGCTCCATCTTCATCGCCTCCACCACCAGCAGACTCTGGCCCGCCTCGACCTCGTCGCCGACGGCCACCTTCACCACCGTCACCGTGCCCGGCATCGGCGCGGTGAGCGAGTCGGCGCCCGCGTGCGCGGACCGGGTCAGGGACGCGGCCACCGGATCGTGGTCGCGCACGTGCCAGGCGTCGCCGTCGCGGCCCAGCCAGTCGGCCGCGCGGCGGAAGGTGTGCCGGACGCCGTCGAGGGTGACGGCCACCTCGTCCTCGGTGACGGTGTGGGTGCCGCGCGGGACGTACTCCACCGGGTCGGTGACGCGCAGGGGGAAGGCGACGGGCTTGGGTGTGCCGCCCAGCCGCCAGCCGTTCGGTACGGAGAAGGGGTCGGTCCAGCCCGTGCCGCGGGGCTTCAGGGCCTCCAGGCGTACGGCGGCAGCCGCCTCGTAGACCTCCTCCGGTACGTCGGTGGAGACCAGCTCGTCCACCACCCGCTCGACCAGCCCGGTGTCCAACTCTCCCGCCACGACCGCCGGATGGCCCAGCAGTCTGCGCAGGAACCCCGCGTTGGTCTGCACGCCCAGCGTCACCGTCTCCGCGAGGGCGGCCCGGAGCTTTCTGATCGCGGTCGCGCGGTCCGGGCCGTACGCGATCACCTTGGACAGCATCGGGTCGTACAGGCTGCCCACCTCGGTGCCCTCGCTGAGCCCCGAGTCGGTGCGGACGCCGTCGCCCTGGGGTTCCCGGAGCCTGAGGACCGTGCCGCCGGAGGGCAGGAATCCGCGAGCGGGGTCCTCGGCGCAGACGCGGGCCTCGATCGCGTGCCCGGTGAGGGTGATGTCCTCCTGCCCGTACGGCAGTCGCTCGCCCGCCGCGACCCGCAGCTGCCACTCCACGAGGTCGAGACCCGTGATGAGCTCGGTGACCGGGTGCTCCACCTGGAGGCGGGTGTTCATCTCCATGAAGTAGTACGAGGAGGGGTCGCCGCCGGGGACGATGAACTCCACCGTGCCCGCGCCCCGGTACCCGCAGGAGCGGGCCGCCTGCACCGCCGCCTCGCCCATCGCGGCCCGGGTCTCCTCGTCGAGGAGCACGCTCGGCGCCTCCTCGATGATCTTCTGGTGCCGGCGCTGGAGGGAGCACTCGCGTTCGCCGAGGTGGACGACGCCCCCGTGGCCGTCGGCCAGGACCTGGATCTCGATGTGCCGGGGCCGGTCGACCCACCGCTCGACGAGCAGCGTGTCGTCGCCGAAGGAGGCGCGGGCCTCGCGGCGGGCGGCGGCGATCTCGTCCTCCAGAGCCGACAGCTCCCGCACGAGCCGCATGCCCTTGCCCCCGCCGCCCGCCGACGGCTTGAGCAGCACGGGCACGCCGATCTCCCGAGCGGCCTCGGCCAACTCCGCGTCCGTGAGCCCGCTGCCGCTGGAGCCGGGGACCACCGGCACCCCGGCCGCCTTCACCGTCTCCTTGGCGCGGATCTTGTCGCCCATGAGGGAGATGGCGTCCGCGGGAGGCCCGACGAAGACGAGCCCCGCCTTCTCGCACGCGCGCGCGAAGTCGGCGTTCTCGGCGAGGAAGCCGTATCCGGGATGGACGGCCTGCGCGCCGGTGCGGGCGGCGGCGTCGAGGATCCGCCGGATGGACAGATAGCTCTCGGACGCCGGCGCCGGACCGATCCGTACCGCCGTGTCGGCCTCCCGGACATGCCGCGCGTCGGCGTCGGCGTCGGAGAAGACGGCGACGGAGCGCACGCCCATCGACCGCAGCGTACGGATGACGCGTACGGCGATCTCGCCCCGGTTGGCCACCAGTACTGAGTCGAACATGGTCGTCAAGTCCCCCCTCACATCCGGAAGACGCCGAACTGGGGTTCACCCAGGGGCGCGTTGGCACAGGCGGTCAGGGCCAGGCCCAGCACCTGACGGGTCTCCAGCGGGTCGATGACCCCGTCGTCCCAGAGCCGGGCGGTGGCGTAGTAGGCGTTGCCCTGGCGCTCGTACTGGGCCCGGATCGGCGCCTTGAAAGCCTCTTCCTCGTCCGTGGGCCAGTCCTCGCCCCGCGCCGCCAGCTGGTCCCGCTTGACGGTGGCGAGGACGGAGGCGGCCTGCTCGCCGCCCATCACGGAAATCTTGGCGCCCGGCCACATCCACAGGAAGCGGGGGGAGTAGGCCCGCCCGCACATGGAGTAGTTCCCGGCGCCGTACGAGCCGCCGACGACGACCGTCAGTTTCGGTACGCGCGTGCAGGCCACGGCCGTGACCATCTTGGCGCCGTGCTTGGCGATGCCGCCGGCCTCGTAGTCCTTGCCGACCATGAAGCCGGAGATGTTCTGCAGGAACACCAGTGGGATCCCGCGCTGGTCGCACAGTTCGATGAAGTGGGCGCCCTTCTGGGCGGACTCCGAGAACAGGATGCCGTTGTTGGCGACGATCCCGACCGGGTGGCCGTGGATCCGGGCGAAGCCGGTGACCAGCGTCTGCCCGAACTCCGCCTTGAACTCGGCGAAACGGGAGCCGTCGGCCACCCGCGCGACGATCTCGCGGACGTCGTAGGGGGTGCGGGAGTCGACGGGGACGGCGCCGTAGAGCCCGTACGGATCGACTTTGGGTTCGACGGCTTCGGTGACCTCCCAGGGGAGGGGCCCGCGCGCGGGGAGGGTGGCGACGATGTTCCGCACGATCCGCAGGGCGTGGGCGTCGTCCTCGGCGAGGTGGTCGGTGACGCCGGAGACCCGGGAGTGCACCTCACCGCCGCCGAGCTCCTCGGCGGTGACGACCTCGCCGGTGGCGGCCTTCACCAGCGGCGGGCCGCCGAGGAAGATCGTGCCCTGGTTGCGGACGATGACCGCCTCGTCGCTCATGGCCGGGACGTACGCCCCGCCGGCGGTGCAGGAGCCGAGTACGGCCGCGATCTGCGGGATGCCGGCGCCGGACATCCGGGCCTGGTTGTAGAAGATCCGCCCGAAGTGCTCGCGGTCGGGGAAGACCTCGTCCTGCATCGGCAGGAAGGCGCCGCCGGAGTCGACGAGGTAGAGACAGGGCAGCCGGTTCTCGAGGGCGACCTCCTGCGCGCGCAGATGCTTCTTCACCGTCATCGGGTAGTACGTCCCGCCCTTGACGGTGGCGTCATTGGCGACGATCACGCACTCGCGCCCGCTGACCCGCCCGATCCCCGCGATGACCCCGGCGGCCGGGGCCTGCCCCTCGTACATCCCGTCGGCCGCCAGCGGGGCCAGCTCCAGGAAGGGCGAGCCGGGGTCGAGGAGGGTGTCCACCCTGTCCCGGGGCAGCAGCTTGCCGCGCGCGGTGTGGCGGGCGCGGGCCTTGTCGCCGCCACCGAGCGCGGCCGCGGCGAGCTTGGCGCGCAGCTCCTCCACGAGCGCCCGGTGTGCCTGCTCATTGGCTCGCCAGGCGTCGGACGCGGGATCGGCCGCGCTCGTCAGCTCCGGTGCCTCGTGCATCCTGCGGTCCCCTCACTGGTTAATGAGCGTTAACGCATTTCCTACAGGTTAACGAGCGCTAACCTCGCTGTCTAGAATTGCTTGCATGGCCACCAGAACCGACGCCCCCACCCGACGCGAGCAGATCCTCAAGGAGGCCGCTCGGCTCTTCGCCGAACGCGGCTTCCACGGTGTCGGGGTCGACGAGATAGGCGCGGCGGTCGGCATCAGCGGGCCCGGCCTCTACCGCCACTTCCCCGGCAAGGACGCGATGCTCGCCGAGCTGCTGGTCGGCATCAGCGGCCGGCTGCTGACCGGGGCGAAGCGGCGCCTGGCGGAGGCCGACGGCGGGGCGGGTCCCGGGGCGGTCCTCGACTCGCTCATCGAGGGGCACATCGACTTCGCGCTCGACGACCGTCCCCTCATCACCCTGCACGACCGCGAGCTGGACCGCCTCCGCGACAGCGACCGGAAGCTGGTGCGGCAGCTTCAGCGGCAGTACGTCGAGCTGTGGGTGGAGGTCGTCCGCGAGGTCTATCCCGCCCTGACCGAACCCGCCGCCCGCTCGGCGGTCCACTCGGTCTTCGGTCTGCTGAACTCGACGCCGCATCTGGGCCGCGCCGGCTCCCTGCCGGGGCGCGGGGCGACGGCGGCCCTGCTGCACCGGATGGCCCGGGGGGCGTTCGCGGCGGCCTCGACGGGGTGACGAGCGTTACCCCCCCACCACCCTGGACCAGATCCTTACCCGCCGGTACCTTTGATCTGAGCAAGCGCTTAGACATGGTACGTGGAGGTGGGCGGCGTGCGCCGTACGGTGTTCAACGAGGATCACGAGGCGTTCCGGGAGACCATTCGCGCCTTCATCGAGGCCGAGGTCGTACCGGTGTACGACGAGTGGTTCGCGGCCGGCCAGGCGCCGCGCGACTTCTATTACAAGCTCGGTGAGCTGGGCATCTTCGGTATCAACGTCCCCGAGGAGTTCGGCGGCGCAGGCCTGGACACCCACAAGTTCGAGGCCGTCCTGTACGAGGAGACCTCGCGCGCGGGCATCCAGTTCGGCGGCTCCGGCGTGCACGTGCTGCTCGCCCTGCCCTACATCAAGATGCTCGCCACCGACGAGCAGAAGAAGCGCTACCTGCCGAAGTTCGTCACCGGCGAGGAGATGTGGGCGCTGGCGATGACCGAGCCCGGCACCGGCTCCGACCTCGCGGGCATGAAGACCAGCGCCAAGCTCTCCGAGGACGGCACGCACTACGTGCTCAACGGCGCCAAGACCTTCATCACCGGTGGCGTCCACGCCGACCGCGTGATCGTGGCCGCCCGTACCGCCGCGCCCTCCGCCGAGGACCGCCGCTTCGGCATCTCCCTGTTCGCCGTGGACACCAAGTCCGAGGGCTACTCCATCGGCCGCAAGCTCGACAAGCTGGGGCTGCGCACCTCCGACACCGCCGAGCTGGCGTTCGTCGACGTCAAGGTGCCGGTCGAGGACCTGCTCGGCGAGGAGAACAAGGGCTTCTACTACCTCGGCCACAACCTGGCCTCCGAGCGCTGGGGCATCGCCTTCGGCGCCTACGCCCAGGCCAAGGCCGCCGTCCGGTTCGCCAAGCAGTACGTGCAGGAGCGCACGGTCTTCGGCAAGCCGGTCGCGAGCTTCCAGAACACCAAGTTCGAGCTGGCCGCCTGCCAGGCCGAGGTGGACGCCGCCGAGGCCGTCGCCGACCGCTCGCTCGAGGCCCTCGACGCCGGTGAGCTGACCCCCGCCGAGGCCGCCTCCGCCAAGCTGTTCTGCACCGAGGTCGCCCACCGCGTCATCGACCGCTGCCTCCAGCTGCACGGCGGCTACGGCTTCATGAACGAGTACCCGATCGCCCGCCTGTACGCGGACAACCGCGTCAACCGCATCTACGGCGGCACCAGCGAGATCATGAAGACGATCATCGCCAAGGACATGGGTCTGTAAGCCGCGGGAAATTACCGGCGGATACAACTGACTCCATGAGCCAGGCACTCCAGGATCTCCTCGATCTGCTCGACCTCGAGCAGATCGAGGAGAACATCTTCCGCGGCCAGTCACGGTCCGCTGTCGTCCCGCGCGTCTTCGGTGGACAGGTGGCGGCCCAGGCGCTGGTCGCCGCCGGGCGAACGGTCCCCGCGGACCGGCCCGCGCACTCCCTCCACGCGTACTTCCTGCGCCTGGGGGACCCCGGCGCGCCCATCGTCTACAACGTCGAGCGCATACGCGACGGCCGCTCCTTCACCACCCGCCGAGTGGTCGCGATCCAGCACGGCAGGCCGATCTTCACCCTGTCCGCGTCCTTCCAGACGTATGAGGACGGCCTCGACCACCAGGCCCCGATGCCGCCCGCGCCCGACCCGGCGACGCTGCCCACCTCCCAGAAGCGCCTGCGCGGCTACGGCCACCTCGCCCCCGAGGTCGTGGAGCGGTTCCTGCAGGCGCGCGAGGCGGTCGACCTGCGGTACGTCGACGAGCCGCCGTACGGCAGGTTCGGCGAGCCGCGCGAGCCGCACTCCCAGGTGTGGTTCCGGGCCAACGGCAAACTGGAGGGCGCCATCGACATACCCCTGCTGCACGTCGTCCTCGCCACCTACGTCTCCGACATGACCCTCCTCGACTCCGTGCTGCTCGCGCACGGCCGCGGCGGCTGGGCCGTCGGTGACGTCGTAGGGGCCTCGCTGGACCACGCGATGTGGTTCCACCGGCCGTTCCGGGCCGACGAGTGGCTGCTGTACGACCAGGAGTCGCCGTCGGCGTACGGCGGCCGCGGGCTGGGCCAGGCCCGTATCTACACCCAGGACGGGCGGCTCGCCATATCGGTCATCCAGGAGGGTGTGGTCCGCGTCCCCAGGTGAGACGCGTGGTCGCCGGCAGAAGGCTGCCCGATATGCCGAGTTGCGGGTGCGGGACTAGTAGGGCTTGGTCAGTTTCACTCGTGAGTGGCATGTCTGTTGGGCTGTGGGTGTCGTTGTGGTGGTGTGACACCTGGGGAGATGGCCGAGGTC
>NZ_JBITDA010000010.1:0-242675 GCF_044453765.1 Streptomyces sp. NPDC051636
CCGGTCCGGGAGCAACGGCTCGATCCGCGCCCACTGCGCATCAGTCAACGGCACACCCGGACCAACGACCGACTGATCCAAACGAAACTGCCTAGTCCGCCCCGACACCATCTCTGCCCCGCACAAAGCCCAGGCCCTCGTCCATGCCGCCCTCGCCTCCGCCACCGAGCACGGCTTCGGCACGCTGCTCACCCAGCACGCCCCCGTCATCTGCCTGCTCAACCGCCGACGACTGGACGAGACCCTCCACAGCTGGGCCCTCACCCGCCTCCCGGGCACGGTCTTCACCGACTACACCGCCCACCCCGAGGTCCTGGCCCGCGACCTGATCCACGAGGCCGCCCACAACTGGCTCAACGACGCCCTGGCCGCGCATGACGTGAGACTCCCTGGTGATGTCACCTTCTTCTCCCCCTGGCGAGGCACCAACCGTCCCGTCTTCGGCTTCCTCCACGCCTGCTGGGCCTTCTCCCTCACCGCGCTGTACGCACGGCAGGCCCGTCGCAGTGCCTCGGGCGCCGTCGTTCCCTTCCTGGACGCCTACCTGCGTCAACAGCAGAGCCAGGTCGCCGACGCCACCGACTCCCTGGCGAATGCGCTTTCGTACGTCTCCGCCAGCGTGATCCGAGAGCGCATCAGTCGCGTGGTCGGCGACGTCGTAGGAGCGGCGTAGGCCGATTCCCGCGTTCGAGTCGCGGTGTCGTGCCTGTGGGACTGGACTGGTCACCGCTGTCACCTACGGCCTGCTCGGCCTGCCGTTGTGGACTGACGCCATGGACCTGGCCGTCGCCGGAGCCGCAGTCATGGCGATCCGTACCGGCTCCGTCAACTTGGAGGCACTCGTCGTCCACCTCAACTACCTCTACGAAGAAAGCCTGTTCGTCTCCGGCCTCGAGCGGCTCTGCCGGGAAGCCCACCGCCGCCTCATCCCCGCCACAGGTCAGCCGCTACCGGAAAAGCCAGCCGCCAGCCGTTTTGAGAACGTCTCCTTACTGATGACCCATCCCGTGCTCCGTCCTCCTCCACACGACGCGTCGCTCGAACCCACCGCGCTCAGCCGCCTTGCGCGCACGGAGACCTTCGAGATCTGCCGGGCTCATCCCCAGATCCCGAGCGAGCGCATGTACAACTTCGAGCACGTCGGCGAGCTCCTCCTTGGCGTCCTCCCCGTCGGCCTGAAGAAACTCTTCGACCTCCTCGCACAACTTGTCCCTTAGACGTCCCCGATACTCCTCAACGCCAGCTGTGTACGTCACTGGCATGGCCCCGCTCCGACGGATGATCTCCGGGATGCCGTCACGCACGAGCTTCCCCTGGAACGACATCAGCACTCCGCTCTTCCCGACCTGCTCGGCTCACGTGAACTCACGCCCCTGCCTGATCTCCCAAGGGCCCGTGGGCACGATTCGGACTTCATCGAAATAGCTCAACCATTCGGCAATGTTCTCTGCCGCCCGTTGAGCCATCTCCTCCTCGCAACCGTCCGCTGCCATGATCGACTGCTGGAGCTCCGCAAGGTTGATCTTGCCCTTGGTGGCCAGTGCAGCCACCTCGGGCAGTTCGTACAGGCGTGAGCGCACGGCCTGAGAAAAGGTTGTCTCGTCGAGCCCGGGCTGGATGTCCAGGTGAGCAAGGTCCCGTGCGACTCCAGCAAGGATCTCGTTCGGGTAGTCGCACTTCATTCCTCGATAGACGCGATAGAGCCGTAGAGGCACACGGGTCTCCGGACGCCAACGAGCCCGCGCTGAATCCACTTCGTCCACGACGACAACGAAGTCCGGCCGATCCACATCACTGACCAGAAGGTTCGCCTGTTCCCGAAGCTGCCTCGCCATCTCCGCATCCGCAGGTATGGACGTCTGCTGGATCTGCTTGAGGACAGACTGCACCTCTGGGTGCTCTACGGGGACTTCAACCAGCAGCTCGAGGTTCTTTGGGAGCCGGCGCCCGGTTGCACGCCCCGTGAGGTTCGCGGAACCGATGAGGCAGCGCTCATCCGCCACATACAACTTCGCGTGAAGGTCATGGCAGAGCACGATAGTTACACGGTCATCCTGCTCTGCGATCTGTGCGATCTCCGGGTCCGATACGCCAGCGGCGATCTCCATGACCGCCCAGCGGGTCACGCAGAGCAGCTCGACGTCTCGGTCGCCGATGGCAGCTAACGCCGCAAGGAACACTTCCTTCTTGATGAAGGGAGCGACCAGTACCACGCGTTTACGTGCCGAGCTCAGAAGCTCATGAAGCTGCCTCCAGACATGGTCCGGCCTCACTCATCGTCCTCTTCGTCGACTGAGAAGAACTCCTTGGCCATGCGCCCCCAATCCTGTCGGAAGGACTTCGTGCGCTCCTTCATCCTCGGGCCGGACTCGTCCTCGAAACGCGCCCAGGAGAACAGCAGCAGCTTGAAGGCATTGGAAGCCCTCTCCAGCCGGTCCTTGAGCTCGCTCTCGCTGGCGCCCTCGTAGTCGTCGTCGAGCACGGCTACCAAGTCGTCGTACACGGGGTGGTCCATGTTCAGCGAGACCTGAAGCACGCCAGGGATGAACTCGACGTTGAAGAAGGCGGGGGAGTCTGGGTTGCGGCTCGTCAGCAGGCGGACATGGCGGTTCTGCGCGGTGGTTTCGGCAATCATGCGCTCGGCGTCCAGCGGCGTGTACTTGTGCCGGTTGACCAAGCTCTCGACCTGCTCCTGGTGGCTCTCCTCCGGTGACTTCTGCGTCTCCAGCGTGTCGGTCTCGCTGGGTCGCGCTTCCGTCCGACGCCGCCGCACAGCCTGCTCAGCCTGCTTCTCAGCCGGCTCATGCCGGCTCCGCGCCTGGCGCGTGCCCCGCCTCTGCAGCTTCAGCTCATCCCGCAGAAGCTTGAGGAGCTTGTCCCGTACGTGGAAGACGATCTCCATAAGTGGGACGCGGGGGTCGCCCTCCTCCACCAGCCGCTGTTTGAACTCCAGCGGGGTGAGCCCCTCGCCCTCCTCCTTCCAGTCGAAGTGGGCCAGGGAGGAGAACAGCGTGGCCGCCTGCTTGTTGTTAGTAACGCCGAAGACCTCATCGAGCTGAGGCGGGAAGTCGATCTCGATCCCCCACCACCGCTCGACCGGGTCGTAGGTGCTGGTCCAGCCCTTGTCCAGGTCTAGTTCGCGATCGGCCCGCATCAGGGAGATGCCAAGATTCCGGGCCGCGTGCTTACCCCATGCAGTGTGACCAGGGTCCAGGGTCGGCGTGACGTTCTCCGGCCAGGGCTCCCCCTCAATGTCAGAGCGGCGAGCCGCGTCAGTGGCGATCGAAGCCCGGACTGTGACCGGATACTCCTTGCCGTCCGCTCCCTTCACCATGAACTCTTCGACGCCGATCTCACCGGTGGAACCAGCCCCGATGGGCCTGAACATCGGCTTCGTGTCGAACGGCGCGGGAGTCGACGAACCCGGAGTCAAGTACAGAGGATCGTTTGGGCGAGCATCAGCCGCTTCTGGGAGCTCGTCCCAACCGTGGACCGGTACGAGGCGGATCCTGCACCGGCCATCGGCGATGTACCTGCGGTAGATGCGCCCGATGAGCTCCTCAGTATGCTTGAGCGTCGTGCCCGCGCCCATCCACTGAACCCGGTCAAGCGCCGTCCAGAGCACCAAGGTCCCGGAGGGGCCAAGCCCTTGGCTCAGCCTCTGCCACTCCTTGGGGACAGCCTGCTCATCAGGTTCCGGCACCTGCGCCTCACTGCCGTCTATCTGACGCAGGTCAAGGTACGTGTGGAGAGCGTTTTCCGGCCCGTTCTGCCACGACCAGACGTCCACGCGCTGGCACTGGGACATGCTGGAGTTGGGTAGGCCGACCCCGAAGCGCCCTATCCCCTTACGATCCTGTCGAGTACCCACGCCGAAGCGCAGCGACCGCCGCAGCGTCTCGCGGTCCATGCCAACGCCGTTGTCCATCACGGCGATCTTCTCGATCCGGTAGCGCGAGCGTGTTGTAGGCCGTTCCGTTCCCTCGACGGCGAAGAGCTCGACCACGTCCGCCTGAGCCTCGATGCCGTTGTCGATGAGCTCGGCGATGGCATGCGCGGTGGACTTGTAGCCACTGTCACGCATCGCCTTGATCGTCATATCCGCACTAACGATCGGGTAGCTCTCGACATCGATCATCTGTTGCTCCACACGTCCTCCCAGTTAGTAAAAGCGTCCGCGACGTCTCCGAACCCCGGAAGTTCAGGGTCAATTACGGTTACTACTTCACACGTTGAGGTGCCACCCGCCTTAGGCCCACGAATGACTCTCCCCACCATCTGGCTGTACAACACTAGGGATGTCGTAGGCCGCGCGATCACGGCAGCACTTGCGGCCGGTGCGTCAAATCCCGTAGTCAGTACGCCATAATTCGAGAGCACCATGGGTCGATTGGACCTCCCCTTGAAGCGGGCGATCACTTTCTCCCTGTGCCGCTTCGAAGATTCCGCCGTCACCTGTTCCGCATCGACACCAAGCGCGGAGAGCGTCGCCACGAGCAATCGACTGTGTTCCACAGACCCTGCGAAAAGAAGAATCCTCTGATGCTCTTTGGTGAGTTCAAGGACGGTCTGAATGACTTGCAGGTTCCACTGCACGTTCGTCGCCAACCGGTCGAGGAGTCCCTTGGGGACGTCGAACGCGTCGGCGAGCGCGTGTCGGTCGCTCGCGCTCAGCTCCACACCGGAGTTGGCCGCGACAGTTCGGAAGGTCGGCCGTGCCAGATAGCCCGCTTCGATCAGGGCGCTGACCGGGTTGTCATGCCCCTCGATGTCCAGCATGACCTTCTGCCGGCCGAAGAACTCCGACAGTCGCGCGTCCTCATCAATGTCCGCCCAGGTGCGGCCGGGGGTCGCAGTGAGCCCCAACAAGCTCGCGTCGCGGCGCAAGGTCAGCGCATCCGTGACCCTGCGGTACGTCGGTGCAATGGCCTGATGAGCCTCGTCGAAGACAGTCAGCGTGACCTTCAGGGCCAAGCGGTCCAGGAAGTCCCTGTCCCGCTTGACCGCCGCCACCGCCTTGTCGAGCCCGAGGACCACTATCCCGTCGACAACTCCGTCCAAGTCTGTTGCAGCATCTCCCCACATCCGGACGACGTGAACGTCTCTGCTCCCTAGAGCTCCCCATGCCCGCTCGAACTCTGAAGCGGCCTGCTCCAGAAGTTCGTTGCCCCGAGCCAGCCAAACCACAAGGGTCGGCTCATGTGACCGCAGGTGGTCGCAGATCATGTTCATCGCAGTCCGAGTTTTTCCAACGCCCGTAGGCAGATGAAGAACCACTCGGCGGCCATCCGCGTAGAGTCGCTCACGGGCCCGTGCGGCAGCGCGGCGCTGGTGCGAGAAGAGCCCATAGCTCGGCACCGCCATGCCCCGGAAAGCCGGCGGAGGCTTCGGCGCCCGCTCGACGATCAGGCCGAGAAAACCCAAGAGGGTCTGCTTCTGCTCCGCTGCCCATCCGCATTTCGCGAGGAAATCCGCTGCGCGACCAGACTGGTCCCACCCCAGCCTTTCGGCGAGCTCCCTCTCCTTCTCGTCCGGCAGCAGCGCCAGAAAGCCATCCCGCCGCTCAGCGTCAGCGAGCAGCTCTTCCGGCGACACCGCAGTCGCCGCCACTGCCCGGACCATGGCCTCGTCGGTGGATCCCCCGTTCAAAAGGCCAATAAGTGTGCAAGCGTCCTCCCCGAGGAGCCCTCGCACATACTCGACGGGCGCCGCGTCGAGAACACGTGCGAACGCGATGCCGGGTGCATTCATCCGGCATCTTCCCCTCCGCACCTCAAGCGAGGCGTCCCCACGCCTCGCACGTCCTCACCGTGCATCTCCCGAGAGCCCTTTGCTGCGCAGCGTTCCCTCACTGTCCATCGCTCCCGTGACGCGGGGCACGACGTGCGCTCAACAGTAGACCCGACCACTGACAATGGGGGCCGAACGGAAGATCCGGTCCTTCCTCGGTGCCCGACCTGCGCTGATCAAGCTAGGCGAGGGGGGAAGGGGCACTCCTAGAACACGAAGGAAGCTGCTCACGCGACGTAGGCAAGTGCACTTCCTGCGGCGTGCCGGTCTCACTAGCCCCCAACGTTCGTTAGGATCTCAGAGCACTCCTGGTGGAACATGAGCTACGGGCTGAGAACAGTCACCAGGAGCGACATAAGGAGCGAGACACCGCTAGTGGGGGCATTCCGTGGAAGCAGAGACATATGGCGCACAGCCCGTGTACCTCGACTACAACGCCACTGCTCCTATGCGTCCAGAAGCGCTCAAGGCCACGTATGACGCGCTCCAAGCCGTAGGCAACGCCTCCAGCATCCACCATCAGGGCCGCGACGCCGCGCGCAGGGTTGACCAAGCACGTCGGCAGCTCGCTGACCTGTTGAACTGCTCTACTGGCGAGCTCATCTTCACCTCTGGTGCGACCGAGGCCAACAACCTTGCTCTGCAAGCCGCTTATGCACAGCGTGGAGTGATCATCACCTCCGCCGTGGAACATCCGGCGGTCCTGGAAACTGCACGGGCACTCGCAGGCGACGCTTCGGAAGCCCTCATCACTTTGCCTGTCGGCAGCGCGGGGCAGATCGATCCGGATGCGTTCAGGGCCGCCGTTCAGCGGCATGGCGCGGCTCTCGTCTCCATCATGCTGGCGAACAACGAGACCGGGGTGATCACTGACCTCGCTCCCGTCATCGAGGCCGCACACGCGGCTGGCGCACTGGTCCACACGGACGCGACGCAGTACGTCGGCCGGCTCCCCCTCGACCTGGGTGATCTTGCTGTCGACCTGCTGTCGCTGTCTGCCCACAAGTTCGGCGGGCCGCAGGGTGTCGGTGCGCTGTTCATCCGGCGCGGCACTCCGCTGCCTCAGCGGCCGCTGGTCTTTGGCGGGGGCCACGAGCGCGGCTGGCGTGCGGGCACCCTCAACGTCCCCGGCATCGTGGGCCTTGGTGCCGCTGCCGCGGCTGTGCACCGACAGCTCGACGACGAAGCCCCGCGCATCACCAAGCTGCGCGATCTCCTGGAGGGTGAGCTCCTCGCGCAGCTCCCCGCAAGCCACGTCAACGGTGCTCGTGCCTCGCGGCTGCCCGGCGTCTCAAGCATCACCTTCCCCGGCGCCCCCGCCGATGCTCTCCTCGCCTCAATGCCCGACGTAGCCGCATCTGACGGCAGCGCCTGCTCCGCGGGAGCGCCGAGCCCGAGCCATGTCCTGCTCGCCATGGGGCTCAGCAGGGAGGCAGCTGACTCCACCATCCGCTTCTCCCTGGGCTACGCCACCACAGAGCACGAGATCCGCCGCGCCATCGACGCCGCCGTACGAGCTGTCACCCACGTACAGGCGGTCATGGGCGCCACCGCCGGCAACTGACCGGCACCCAAGACTTCGCACCTACTCCTTGAACTGAAGGGTTCGACCGCAATGCCAGAAGGCCGCCTCTCCGACGTTGTCGGACTGAAATTCAACAGGCACGAAAGCTTTCCCCCGCGCTTCGGGTGGCTGCACAAGGCATACCTGCAGGTCAAGAAAGACGAGATGCTCTTCCACGCCCCGGACGCGCTCGTGCGCCTGGGCGTAGGTAAGAACATGGTCTACTCCATGCGCTACTGGTCGCAGGCATTCAAGCTCACCCACGAGTACCGCAGCTCCGAGCCGCAGGTGCGGGCGCTTGCGGCCGCCCCGACGTGGCGCGCCCGATGGCTTCTGGACGAGGAAGGCGCCGACCCCTATCTCGAGGACACCGGGAGCCTGTGGCTGCTGCACTGGTGGCTGGTCTCCGGCACTAAGGAGGCCAAGTGCCTCGCCCCGAGCTGGTACGTGATGTTCCACCTTGCACCGCTCGCCCGTGTCACGGTCGAGGAGATGGCCGCCCTTATTACGCGCGAGGTGCACAGCAGCTTCACGCGCGAGGAGTGGCCGGCGGCGGAGTCGATCACCCGTGACGTCGACTGCTTCATCAAGATGTACGCGCCTGACCCCGACGCGAACCCGCTCTCCCCGGGGAGCTTCGAGGACTCGCTCCTCTGCCCCTTCCGCGAGCTCGGCCTCCTGGAGTTCCAGGGCGGCCGCGGCAAGGAGCGCACGTACCGCTTCACTAACGGTATCCGCCCTAGCCTCCCGCCCCGCGTGCTTATCCACGCCTGCCTCGATTACGCGTCCCGCTTCTCCCGCAAGCCGGACTCCATTTCGCTGGCCCGTCTCGCCAACGAGCCCGGTGCCCCCGGCCGCGCCTTCCGCATGCGAGAGCCGGAGCTCGCCAGATCAATCGAAGCCTTCGTCGAGAGCCACCCGCAGCTGGAGATCGTGGAGTCACTCGGCCAGCGCAGCCTGCGCTTCGCCGACAACCCGGAAACTCTCGCCTGGAACATCCTGGACGAGCAGTACGGGCGCGTGCGCGACCGCGACGGTTTTCCGACTCCCGAAGAGTGGGCGCGGCAGAACCCCGGCCTGAAGAAGACAACGGACGACGCTGAGGCCACGCAGGGGCAGTTCCCCCGGCAGGCTGACATGATCGAGGAGCTCGCGTGACCACGGCCACCAAGCCTTCCCCCCGTACCAAGCTGAAGGACGCTGGTTTCCAGATTCCCGCCGGGATCAGCTTCGTCGGTACGGAGTTCCGCTCCACCAACCTGGAGCGCGACGTACGCACTCCGGACCTCCACTCTCCGTACGTCGGCGTGCGCGCCCTTGACGTCCTAGAAAGGGTGGGAAACGCCCTCCGCGACCTTAATCGCACCCGCGCTTGGTCCTTCACCGGTCCGTACGGCTCCGGCAAGTCCACCCTGTCGAACCTGATCGACGCTTTCCTCTGTCACGACGTCGAGCGCAGGACAGCTGCGTACCAGGCGGTGGCCGCCACCAACACCGAGCTGGCGGAGGAGATTTCCGAGAACCGCGAGACGCTCGCTGCCGAGGGGTTCCTGGGCGCTGTCACCACCGCGCGCAGAGAGCCGCTGGCGGCCACCATTCACCGGGCCCTGGAGACGGCGGTAGACCGGAGGTGGCCGAAGCGCGTTCCCAAGGACGTCTCCACTGCCATGGCAGCCTGTGCCGAGAAGGTCGTCCCGACAACCGACAGTCTGCTGAACGCGGTTACTACGCTGTGCGGCAAGGCACCGCTCCTGCTGATCATCGATGAGTTCGGCAAGACCCTGGAGCACCTCGCATCCGCCAGCGAGAGCAGCAACGCCGAGAGCGATGTATTCCTGCTGCAGCTGCTCGCTGAGAAGGGTGCCGGGGCCAACGGCCTTCCGCTGTTCGTGTTTACCCTGCAGCATCTGGCCTTCACGGACTACGCCTCGCGGTCCAGCGCTGTGCAGACCCAGGAGTGGGCCAAGATCCAGGGGCGCTTCGAAGACGTCACCTTCGCCCCCAACCTCGGTGACGCGGTCTACCTCCTGCAGCGGAAGCTGTCCCACTCGGAGGTGGCGAAGCAGGGGCGCAAGCTGGTTGAGGCACAGGCTCACGCGGCGTACGGCATCTGGCGCCAGCAGTCGTTGCACTCAGTCGTCGACATCTCTTCGGAGTCGTTCGCCAATCTGTACCCGCTGCACCCGCTCACTGCCGTGGCAGCACCCCTCATGGCTGCGCAGATCGGCCAGAACGACCGAAGCCTCAGCGGTTTCCTGGTCAACGATGAGCCGTACACGGTGCGGCGCAGCCTCGATACCTTCGAGGCCGAGTCGCCGGAGCGCGCCTCGACGATCCGGATCCCGCAACTGTACGACTTCTTCTTCTCTGCGGGGCGCACGACAATCCTTGCCTCGTCGAAGGCAAGCCGATGGCTGGAGATCAACGCTCGCCTTGAGGAAGCCCACGGGCTCCCTGAAGAGGACCAGGAACTACTCAAGGCGATCGGCGTACTCAACCTCATCGACGCTGACGGATTGCTCCGTGCCACGCCGGCGATGATCCAGTTCGCGCTTAACGACCCAACAGACGCCACCGACGCCAAGCGGTTCGAGCAGTTGAAGAAGCGGCTGGATAAGTTGGTGGAAGACGGACTCGTCGTCCACCGCTCCTACAGCGACGAGTACCGCATCTGGCAGGGCACCGATGTGGACATCGACGCCCGGGTCCGCGAGATCGCCACCCAACTGCAGCCTGACGACGTGGTGCGCTACTTCAACAAGCACCTCGGGACGAATGTCCTCCCGAACGCGGTCGCCGCAGGCGCGCATAGCCAGCTCACCGGCATGCAGCGGCACTTCGTGACGGCCGTCAGCTACCGGACCGAGAAGCTGCGGGGCCCAAAAGTCGTGCAGGACGCGGCTGACGGGATGCTCGTCTTCCACCTTGGCGACCTGAAGAGCAGTCCTCGGGTGGACTCTCCTCTCCCGGTCGTGGTCGGTGTGACGAAGAATCCCCAAGCAGTGCTGGATGCCGGCACCACCCTCGTGGCGCTCCAGGACCTCATGGGTGATGAGGAGCTCGACCATGTTGCTCGGAGAGAGATCAACGAACGGGCCGGAGAGTTCTCCCAGCGTATTACCGCCATGCTTGCTGAGGCGTTCCGCCCGGGGAGCGAGGAGTCGAGCTGGTACTTGTGGGAGAGCGGCGAAGACACCGACGGCGAACCCGTCAAGGAACTCAAGGCCCGAAGCTACGCGGGACTCGTATCCGAAGCGTGCAACGCGGTGTACCACAACACTCCGCATGTACGGAATGAGATGGTGGGACGCCATCAACTGACCAGCAACGCTGCTCGTACACGCCGCGAAGTTCTCACGGCCATGATCGAGAAGACCGGGTTGCCACGGCTCGGCTGGCCTGAGGACAAGTTCCCTGCGGAACGTGCCCTGTACGACGGCGTTGTCGAGCACCTCGGACTGCACCGTGCCGCTGGAGAAGTCAATGGCGGCCAGAGCTCCGAAGGCGGCATCCACACTCACGGAATGTCCCGCCCCAGCGCTGACCTCAATGCGAGTGTCATGCCTGTCTGGGAAGCGCTCGAGGAGGCGCTGAGCGCGGCCACGAAGCCGACCAACATCGTAGAGATCTACGAGCGGCTCATGGCCCCTCCATACGGCGTAAAGGCCGGCGTCGTCCCGATCCTGGTGGTCGCCGGGCTCATCCTGCGCGGCAACGACGTCGCGCTCTTCGAGGAGGGGAACTACTGCCCCCGCCTTACCGCCGCCATCGTGGAGCGTCTCAATGTCCCCTACCCGGAACGCTTTACCGTAAAGGCGACTCCAGTCGACCGGGGCCAGCGCCGTCTTGTTCTCGACAGCCTGGTGAAATCGCTCGGCGTCGACATTCCCCGCAGCCGCGCAAACCGGAACCCGGCACTGCTCGCGGTCACGCGCGGGATGCTGGAACGGGTGATGGTTCTGGACCAGCACTCGCGAAAGACTCGGCGGCTCAGCCACGACACCCTCACGGTCCGTGAGGTGCTGTCCAGGGCGACCGACCCGGACAAACTGGTCTTCGAAGAGCTCCCCGAAGCGCTCGGCTTCGAGAAGATCGCTCCAGGTACCCAGAAGGACGCCGAGGCAGCGGAGGTATACGTCGTACGCCTCACCACCGCGCTCAACGAGCTCACCAACGCAAGCGCGAGCCTACGCCGGTACGTCGTCGAAACGTTGGCGAAGGAGTTCCGAATCCCCGCGTCCAGCACAGGGGAACTGCGCGCTGGCCTGGCCGAGCGTCTGCGTGGCTTCGCCGACGCCTCCCTCGAAGTCAGCCTCCACGGCTTCGTGACCCGGGTGACCAACGAAATGCTTCCTGATGATGACTGGCTCGGCACGGTCGTGGTCCAGCTCGTCAACCAGGCCCTCGGGGACTGGACCGACCGTGACATTGATGTCTTCCCCCGCATCGTGAGGGACAGGGCGCGCGCACTGGACCGCGTGAGTCACCTGTACAACGTCGTGGAGGAGGAACCGGTCGCCGAGGCTGGCAAGGAAGTCCGCGGACGTGAGAAGCCGAAGCAGCGCCAGATCGACACTCACCTGCTGACACTAACCACTCCCCAGGGGACCGAGGAGCGCACGCTCATCCACGTCCCGAGGGAGTCGCGGAATGCCGCGGACAAACTCGTTGTCAGTGTCATCAGGCAAGCTGAAGAAGCATTGGGCCCCGACGGCGCACGCATCCTGCTCGCCGCCCTGGCCGAGCGCCTGTCCGACCGCGACAGCGCCTCATCCGAGAGGAAGGAGTAGCCGTGACCGACGCCGACGGCTCCAACAGCAAGAAGCGCCACGTACTCGGGATCTCGGGGGGCAAGGATTCCTCAGCGCTCGCGATCTACATGCGCGACCGCGTACCGGACATGGAGTACTTCTTCTGCGACACCGGCGCCGAGCTGCCCGAGACCTACGAGTACCTCAACCGCCTCGAGGGTGCACTCGGCAAGCCCATCCAACGGCTCAACTCCTCCCGGGACTTCGACCACTGGCTGGAGGTCTACCAGGGGACCCTGCCCAGCCCCCAGATGCGCTGGTGCACGAAGAACCTGAAGATAAAGCCACTTGAGGAGTGGATCGGCGAGGACGAGGCCGTCTCGTATGTCGCCATCCGTGCCGACGAGAACCGCCTCGGTTACGTCAGCACCAAGCCCAACATCACGGCGGTCTTCCCCTTCCGCGAGGACGGCATCGATCGAGAGGGCGTCGATCGGATCCTGGACGAGGCCGGCATCGGCCTCCCCGACTACTACGAGTGGCGCACCCGCTCCGGTTGCTACTTCTGCTTCTTTCAGCGCAAGCACGAGTGGGTGGGCCTCAAGGACCGCCACCCCGACCTCTTCGAGAAGGCCGTTGAGTACGAGGAGAAGGTCAAGCACCAGCACGCTGCAACTGTGGGGCGCAAGTACACCTGGTCTCAGAGCGAGTCCCTGGCTGAACTCATAGAGCGTCGCGAGGAGATCGAGGCCAAGCACCGGGATGCGATGGAGCGAGCCGCGAAGCGTATGAAGCCGAACCGACCCCTCCTGGAGATCCTGTCGGACGCTCTGGACGAGGACGACGACTCGGCGGCTTGCGCGGTCTGCCACCTGTAGGCATCAAGCGTCATCGCGCGCCCCGTGTAGCGACATTGCTCGCTGCACGGGGCGCGTTGCGTTGATCGTCGACGGAGTGTCAGACATACCTGCGACACTGGTGCGCAAGCCGAGGAGGTGCGCTGCGCTCCACGGTGATTGTCGGCGTGCAGGAAGAGACAGCGGGGACGATATGACGTCACATCAGGGCACCTTCGAGGAGACGTCGCCAAGGTTCGAGGAAGTGCCAATCAACCCTGGCCGCATCCTTCGGGCGATCGCACGCATCGGATACACGCCAGAGAGCGCCATCTGCGACATCGTCGACAACTCGGTGGCCGCGAACGCTCGGCGCGTCGCCATCAAACTTGAGCGCGAACCCGACATGTCTGAAGCGCGTAGGAATAGTGCGGCTCGCTACATCATCGCCGATGATGGCGACGGGATGGATCAAGGCCGCCTTATTGAGGCTCTGGCCCTGGGGGCGGAGGGGCAGTACGACTCCGGCAGTCTCGGGAAGTACGGACTTGGACTGAAAAGCGCTGGTCTCTCGCAAGGTGATCGAATCGAAGTCGTCAGCGCCCGCCAAGGCGGAGCGTGGAGCAAAGCGGTCCTGGATCTTCCCCATGTCGAGAGAGTAGGAAAGCTCGAGTGCCTGGTGATGGAGCCCGATTCTGCTGACCTTGAGCGAGTGAATCAGCTCATCCCTGGGGCGGCCCATGGCACTGTGGTCACTATCGAGAAGATCCACAAGCGCAATCACCCCAGCATCCGGAAGACTCGTGGGGCACTTGAGCGAAATCTTGGTGTGACCTACTTCTATTTCCTCCATCCCAATGGTGGAGACCTTGAAATTCTTCTCGACGGCGATCCTGTGAAACCTTTCGATCCCCTCTTCGTGGATGAGGCGAACGCGGCCGGAAATCTCGATGATTCCGCGTGGGATGGTCTTGATGTGCGATGGCTTGAGCGAGCTAGCCCAGTGATCCTCGATGCCGAGAATGGCGTAGAGGCCACAATTGAAGCAACTCAGCTGGTGTACCCGCCTGCCTTTGATAACTCTGCCGAGATTCGTAAGAGGTACATGGTCGGGGGGAATAATTACGGGTTCTACATCTATCGCAACAAGCGGCTTATCCGAAGGGCCGAGCGATTTAACGGGATAATTCCGACCGATCAGGATTACTTCGCCTTCCGTGGAAGGATCCTGATCGATGATTCGGCGGATGATGCCTTCAACATCGACGTAAAGAAGTCAGAAATACTGCTGAGTGAAGAAGCGGAGAGCGCGCTCAGCGAAGCCATCTACGAGGCTCGACGTCTCAGCAAGAGTGGCTGGAGGAACGCCGCAGCCATTCTTCGTAAGAAGGCGAACGAAGACCCCAATAGCAAAGCAGCTGAAGCTCTGAGCGAGGTCGAGTTCCCCGAATTCCTGCCCACTGACCCTGACGACGCGATCTCCGAGAACGAACGGACCAAGCGTACTGAAAAGGAATCTGCTCGGCACCCACTAAAGGACAAGGAACGCGAGCAGGTCCGCAAGGAGGGGGCGAGGGTCACGTTCGTTGACCAGCTGGACGACAACGCCCTATGGGAGCGCGCGCGTGATGCCACCCTGGGCACTGTTGTGCGCATCAATCGGTCCCATCGCTTTATGCGGATGTTCGACGAGCGCTTTGGTGATGATGCCGACGTCGTGCTCCTGCTCCAGGCCCTCTTCTTGAGTCTTGCATCGGCCGAGAGCGGAACCGTGCGAAACAAGCAGGATCTCGATGATGAAATCATCGAGGAAGTGTTTGTGACGTATCGCAACCAGGCTTCGGCCGCCGTATACAAGGTCACGGCTGATGCCCTTGAGAAGCGCTTCGCGTAGGCCGGCCTGAATGCCTGGCGTCCAGGATAACGAGACCTGGGGATCTGCGATAGTTGGGGACCCTAGCCTTTGTCGAACGCGTGCATATATATATTGTGGATACTCAAGGAAAGTGGGCGTTGCGTACATCGGAATGACAGTAGGCCGCAACGGCATATTCGGCCGCTGGGGCGATCACCTTGGGCGCGCGCTCGAGAAGTCGTCATTTCAGCGACGGCTGCGCGAATTCGACGATTCCGCCTGGGGTCGGATGGATGATCTTGTGATCTTCTGGGCCGACATGGGGGATGCGGATGAGTTTCTGACGCTCGAGACCAGCCATCGCGAAGGCGTCGAATATATCGTGCAGCGACAGTTGCGTATTCTCTTAGGTAGGGCCAAGCCTCCGCTTACTGTGATAAGTAAGGTTCGCTCGAACCGGACGGTGCAGCTTCCCCTCGTGCAGGCTGCCGCAAATCGGGTTATCGAAAATTTCCGAAACCATTTCGATGCGAATGGCTGAGTCAACCCTATCTGCAAGCCCTACGAATCAGCGTAACCGGTCCCGATGTTATGTTTTCCTCCACTCCGTCTCGCGTCAAGTCTGCGATTTGACGCTCGATGGCCTTGACGTTCTCCGCATTGTTGACGGTGGCGACCCCCTGGACACTGACCGCCAGGGGGTCGGAGACGAGGGCTGCCTTGCGCTCGCGGAGGACCTCCACGGCGACGGCCTGGAGCGAGCCGAGGCGCAGGTAGCGGGCATCCAGGTCGGTTCGGCTGGCCTCGCCGAGTTCGGAGCGAAGGTAGAGGTATTCGGCGTCGGTGAGGCTCATGGTGCCTCGACCTTGGTACGGCGGGACTGGCGGGGCAGTTGCGGTGCCCAGGCGTCAGGGTGCGTGATCTGGTCGGCAATCGCAGGGTCGCTGACCTCCGTGCCGGGCCGGAGTAGCAATGTGTCATGGGTCTTGGGGTCGGTGACAAAGACTGCGGTGGCGAGGGTGCGGACTGCCGGCATCACAGGACCTTCGCGGTGATGTGGATGTCGGGGACGTAGAGGACCGGCATGGCCACGGCGGAGCCCTTCGTCCACACCTGCACCGGGTCATCCTGGTGGCCGGCTGTGATGACGATGCCGGGGGCGTCCTCGCGGGTGATAGCCGGGTTAGTGCCGGAGGACAGCACCAGCGACTCGGCAGTGATGCCGTACTGGGTCTCCGCCCAGGACTCGGGGTTGGGCGGCAGGAGGATCCAGCGGTCTTCGGGGATGACGCGCTGGTATGTGTCGTCGACCGAGATCTGCACGTCGTAGACGGTGATCGGTGGCAGGTTGTAGCGGGCGCGAACGACTTCGACCTCATTGGGAGCGAGGACCGCGGTGGGGGTGGTGGAGCCGTTGACGCTGCCGTAGTACGCGGCACGGTAGGCGTCGTTCGCGGCAAGCGTGGCGCGGGCCTTGTAGGAGGTGATGACGCGGGCCGGGAGCGGGGCGCCGATGGAGCGCAGGTACTCGATCCAGCGCAGCTCGTCGGCGATAGGGTCGCTCGTCGGGTCCGACCAGGGCTTTGCGGCCGTCGGCATGTTGGCGGCCGGGACGCCGAAGTCGGCTTCCAGGGTGAGGCCATTCTCCCCGTTGAGGCTGAACTTGCCGTCGACCAGGAGGTCACCAGCAGCCAGCTCCATGCGGTTGTGGATGGACTCGACGTGGCGCTCGATGTCGTCGTAAAGCAGCTCGACGAACTCGGAGGAGTCGGCGCCGCGGGCGGTGTCGAGGAGAATCTGCTCCAGTTCGCCGACGATCAGCTTCTGACCGAGGGGCGGCAGCATGCCCTCGGTGATGATCTTCTCGGCCTGGCGACGGGCGACGGCGGTCTGGGCGTCGTACGCGCGGAACTTGGCCGCGTTCACGCGTCGCTTGCTGCTCTTGATGCGGAACTTGACGGAGTTCAGGCGGCGTTCGGGCATGACCGTGCGGGTCAGCTCGAAGTCGTCCGGGGTGGTCATGGTACGGGCGAAGGCGTTGAGGTCGGCCGCGTCGATGTCGCGCAGCAGGGTTTCGAGCATGGGGTGGTGTTCCTCAGCGAGTGGGGGTCAGATGAAGTGGATCTGCGCGGTCGAGGCGGTGATGGCGGCTGGGTCGAGTCCGCCCGGAATCTGGGCGACGGCAATCACGCCGTGCCAGAGCAGGGCCGCGCCGGCACGGCTGCCGCTCTGGGTGAAGGGCACGTCGGCGAGGAGGACGCCGGTGAAGGTGGCGCGACCGTCCATGGCGGTGGTGTCCCATGGGCCGTACAGCCCGGTGGCGGTGACACGGCCGAGCGGGATGCCGGCCTTCATGACGTTGCGGGGTTGGCCGAGCGTGGGCAGCGTGTAGTGGGTGCCCTCGGTGAAGAGCGCGGTGTCGAGAGTGATGGTGAGCGGGGTGTCGAGTCCGTGGCGTGAGGCCAGCCAGGGTCGGTCTGCGGTGGCGGCCTCGGAGTAGGTGATCGGCTGGAGATCCACGCCGGGTGCCTCCGGGTCGGGCGTCTCGGGGGAGGCGTACGGTCACCGGGTCGTGCCGTCGTCCGCGGAGGTGCAAGGGGCGCGGTCCCCGTGGGCGGCCGCGGGTCAGGAACTCTTGAGGTGACCGCGGCGCCGGGCAATGTCCAGGCCGAGCTGGCCCGGCCTCGCCGGCGTGCCACCTGAGCGAGCAGGGACTCCGGCCGGGCTTCCCGAAGGAGGAGCGGTCGGCGTCTGTGGGGCCGTGGTGCCGAAGAGCTCCGGACGGCGCTGCTTGAGTTCCTCAGCGGCCCGAGTGAGCGCGGCTTCGTCGGCGTCCGACTCGACCTCGCGGGCCATCAGAACCACTGCGTCCTCCAGTTCCGCGCCGGTGGCACCGAGGCCGACCAGCACGGCACGACGGGCGGCGCCCTGCTCCCGGGCGGTGGCGGCTGCCTCCCGTTCCTGGGCCTGGCGCTCGCGCTCCGCCGCGGCCTGCTCTCGCCGCTCGACCTCGGACAGGCGTTCCCGTTCGGCGTCCTTCTGCTGCTGTTCGGCCTGGCGCTGCTGCTGTACATACTCCGTCAGGGCCTTGGCGGATTCGAAACCGAGCTGGCCGAGCAGGTCTCGGACACCGGCGCGACGGCCCTGGTCCTTCTCGCGGGCGAAGCGGCGGGACAGTTCGTCCTGGGGGATGGATGCCATCGTGCCTCCGGTGTCCTCGGTCGTCGGATCGCCGACCGGAGGGTTACCGGGATCGTCGGACGACGCCCCGAGGATCGGGAGGATCGGGCGGCCGTCACGGCGATAGCCGACAGGAGCAAGCGGCAGCAGTGGTCGCGGATGCCGCGTTTGTACGGTCATGGGCAGGCTCCAAGCCCAGACGCCCCCGCGTCGGCGCGGAGCCTAACCCTTTACGCGCTGTCGAGCACACCCACTGTGAGAGAGAGGTCAGGGCACGAGAGTCAGGACGCCCTTGGAACGGCCGGATGACGAGCGCTCGCCACCGCCTTCCATCGACGTCATGGTCAGACCGAAGAGCATCTTGTTCATCTCTTCCACCGTGACACCCAGCTCATCGGCGACGTCAGCGGGGCGAACGCCCCTCGACCTCAGACCCCGGAACACCTTCGTCAGAACTTGAGACGTCTCCCGCTTCTTGACGCCCTGCGGTTCGTCCGTCTTGTACCCGCGGGCACTGAGCTCCGCGCATGTCGAGCGGTACTGCCAGTCCGTCAGCAGCCCCATGTCATGCATTCGGTATGTCAGTGCCATGGCGGACACCTTCCAGATCCGCTTGCCCTGGAGGATCTGGTCGACACGGGCCCCGGCAGGCATATGGCCGAGCACGCTGGCCGCCGGCATCAGAAAGGCACTCGCGAACTCGTTTGCCTGGCGTTCGGCCTCCGGCCCAGTGCAGCCGCGCTCGCCGCTGCCGTGCATCACCAGGTGTCCCAGCTCGTGCGCCGCGTCGAACCTGCTGCGCTCGACCGTCTTCATGATGTTCAGGAAGACGAACGGCACGCTGCCCCGCCACACGGCGAAGGCGTCCACCTCCAGCGAGTCCGGCGGCAGTGAGAACACCCGGATTCCATGGGCCTCCAGCAGGTGGACCATGTTGGGAGCCGGGGCGTTACCGAGCCCCCACCGCGTGCGGACCATCTCCGCGGCCGTCTCAGGGTCGGGCTTGCCGAGCGACGGGACGTCCGGCTCGGGCAGACGGAACCGTCCGTCGATCCAGTCGTACAACTGGGCGGCGAGTGTGCCGGCGGCCCTGGCAGCGTCCAGGACCCGGGGAGGCGTCTTGGTCCGGGCGCGCCAGGAGATGCCCTCTGCGGGGAGCTCGTCGATCTCGGGGCCGCTGAAGAACCGATCAGGGAAGTCGAGTGACTCGGCGATCCGCCGGACAGTGGGTGGGCGGGGCGTGGTCCGTCCTGTCTCGTAGTTCGACAGACTCTGCAGGGATACCCCGGCCCGCTGGGAGAGCTCCGCGAGGGTCAGTCCCCGGCGCTTCCGGGCCAGCGTGATGCGTGATGGGGTCACCATGGTGGACTGCCTCGTCTTGTCGGTGGTGCAGGGTGCGGCACTGGCAGAACAGTGCCGCACCAGGACGTACGATCAGCGGAACGGCACCGGGATGTCGATCTCGCCGTCCCCATCTTCGTACGGCGGTTCGATTCCGTCCATTTCAAGGACCGGAAGCGGGATGCGCCGCTTCCACTTGGTGACGTAACCGCCCTCGACCTCACCCGGCAGCGAGAGCTCGCTGTGAATGCGAACCTTGTCGCCGTCCTCGACGCGATACGACACGAGGAACCAGATCTGGAGCTGGGACGACTCCTCGGCGCTCAAGACGGTCTCGTCGCGCCGCGTCGGGGGCGGGAAGAGCGCCAGCTGGGCGTTGGCCTCGGCAGCCCGCTCCGTGGCCGCGCCACGCCGGTGCAGGTTCCTCGGGTGAAGGGTGCGCTCGCCCGTCGCCGCATCTCCAACCATGACGCCAATCGCGACGGTCTTGTCGGAGTTGCAGACGAGCTCCAGGTGGTCGTGCAGAAGCCGCTTCCAGCCCTCGTGCTGGATGTGCATCTCACGAATGATCCGGACGTGCTCCTGGTACGCCCGGGTGCCGGCGGTGTTGGCCGGGTGGTTCGGCGTCGCGGAACGACGAGCGATCTCGCCAGCCCGCAAGGCCGGGTGCAGATACTCCAGCTTGGTGCCGAGGGCGGCAAGCTGCGCGTGGTGGTCGTCGGGACCAGGCGCAGCGATGGAAAGGGCGGCCATTCAACCTCCGGGTTCAGCAGACATGATCTTATAAGAACGGTACCGCAAGTGCGGTGCCGTTTTTATAAACGCCACGCCAGTGTCAGCCGTTACACCTCGAGTTCACACCGTTGTAGCGGGGGGCCTTCGCAGACGCTCCACCTCAAGCGTCGCGTTCTTGATCGGAAAACCGGCCTCAACGAGCAGCCGCACTGCGGTCTCCAGCGATAGAACGCCAGCCTGGACACCACGGGCCGCAAGGTCCAGGGCAGTTGCCTGGTCGGTGGGCAGGTACGCCCCGAAGGCGATCGTGGCGCGCGGATTGTCGCCGGGAGGTAGTACGCCGCCGAGCTGATACAGCCGCTGGACCATCTTCAGGAGCAAGGGGTACTTGGCTTCCCGTGCCAGGCGCATCGAGCGCACCATTGCGTCCAGTGGTCCGAAGCTGAGTTGCAGCGCGTACCCGGATGGCACCTCCGAGGGGCTGACGGTGCCCAGCACACTTGCGGGCAGCCGTGTCACGACGGACAGTCGGTCGCGCAGCGCCCCAACGTACGCTCGGAGTTCGGCGAGCTGGGCAGAGGTGTCGACGGTGGTGAGCTGTCCGTTGTCGCCGAGCGGCCACACCATTCCCGGCTCGACCTCAACGGGCAGGGGATTGCCGGTCCTGCGATCCACTGGGAGTCGGGCCCCGGACAGGCCGATGATCGGCGAACCAGTGGTCGCCGAGGCCCGCTGGCTATCGGTGTCGGCCGCTGCAAGGTCGTCGAGGAGCTGTGCGACAGACAGGAGGCTCGACTGGCCGTAGTGCTCAGCGCCGTTGACCGTGTTGGGAACATGTACGAGCGGAATGAAGTCCAGCTGCAGGTCGAGCCGGTTGAGGACCTCGCCGTCCGCGTTGCTGCGGAAGCGGGCTCGCGCAGGGGAGAGGGCGTCGATGTCGTCGGCTCTGTCCACCTGGTCGAGTTCCCATTCGGCGTCGGTGAGGTAGCAGGTGATGTTGCTCGGCTGAGGGGACCACGGGTAGAGGCGCCGACCACCGTCTTCGATAGGACCAAGTTCATACGTCACTCGCCGGAGCGTTCCCTTCCGCCCAGTGCTGGGATCCGCGGGGACCTCCCAGGCCAGGTGGACGCGGGCTGGGTAGGCATCCGCGTCCAGCGCGCCTTCGGGCAGGATGGGGAAGTAGAAGCCCGGATCGAACGTCCTCAGGACCGGACGGCTTTTCGCCCGAGACCAGGCGAGCAGGTAAATGGTGTCGCCTAGCAGGACAGCGGTGCGTTCGGCGTGCTGCATCCGCATCCGTAGGTGCTCCGTCTGAGCCCAGTCCCGTAGCAGGGCCTCTCGCTCCCTGACTGCGGTGCCGTCCACGGAGCCCTCGATAACGATCTGCTGGGTCTCGCCGAGAAGATGGCTGAGCGTCTGATCGACGATCAGAGAGGCGTCACCGTACTCGCGTCGGTCGTCACCGTCCGCACCGAGAAGAGCGGCAGCCTGATTGGTGTCGTACGCCGCGAGAGCGGTGTACGCCGCAAGTCGGCGCCGATCTGCCTCCGGCACCCATGAGGGAGCCGCGTGGCCAGGTGGCGCCGTTGGTCGGCCGTCAGCTGCTGCTTGGAACGCTGGCTTGTAGGACAGCGCGCCCCACGCATCAATGATCAAGCTACGCCACCCACGCATGCCCGCCTCCTATCAGTCTCTGGAAAAGCGGCGAAGCCTAACCAGGTGGGAGGTTGGGGGGCGCCACGGGAGGCCCGCCTTCAACGCAGCCAGGGGTGGGACTACACGGTGCTGCTCTGGAACGCCGGAGCAGCACCGTGAGTTGAGCGGCCCTCGCGGCAACGCGGCCGGCTCTTTGCTCCCGAATCCATGGGTGGAGTCCGCAGCGACCCGGGGTATCCATGAGCGCTCGGATGAGCCACTCCTGGTGATAGTGGCCATCGTTCGACGACGCCGAAGCCGCGGTCAACTGCTCTGGGGACAAAACTGAGATGATCGCTCCACTGCACCCACGCTGACCTGCGGCGGAGCCCCCCAGGTTTTTTGTCCCCAGATCGGGACGTCGGTGCAACAAAACGGGCCCGGTGAGGCCAGCGATTGGCCTTGGCGCTTGGGCACCTGTCACTATCGATCCCTGCGTACGGGTGGCGTCGGCAACCGCCCCCGTAACGCGTGTAGTTGGAGTCCGCAGCAGACAATGTGAAGGGGATATCCCTTGAGTCGCAAGCCGCAGCACGCACACTGCGCCGAGCCCGAGATTCGCCCCCTGACGTACCCGGAAGTGACCCTCATCATCGTGGTCATCGTCTTGGCGGTCGTTCTTTCGCTGTCCGGGATGCCCACGTTGGGGGTGCTCGTTCTCCTGGGAGAGGCGTGCTCCTTGGGTGTCCGTCTCGTACGTCGCATGCGGCGTACGTGGCTGGTTCTCCCGGGAACCGCCCGTAACTAGCGATGGGGCGTCGAGAGAACCTGATCGACACGCCCAACAAGTCCCTGGCACTCCTGGCGTCGTGGCTTCGGACTACGCGCCGGGAGGCCGGCATCACCTACTCGCAATTGGCCCAACGCACCCCATTCAGCGCGGCAACGCTGGCTCGGGCCGCCTCCGGACAGTCCGTGCCGAAACTGGAGGTGGTGGTTGCCTTCGCTGAGGGGTGCGGGGGTGATGTCAGTACAGCCGAGTACTTCTGGACAAGGGCTTTCCGTGATCGGGTTCAGGTGAGTGATGGTCGTCGTCAAACCCGCACCGTGCACATATCCTTCGTACGGGACTTTTCAGAGCTTCACGAGGCAATGCTGTACCTGTATCGAAGGGAAGGCGCCCCCTCCTACCGAGAATTGGATAGTCGTGCACGCAGCCGCGGTGAGCGGATTCCTCGTTCAACACTCGGCAGGTTCTTGAACCGCGCCAATGTTCCGAGTCGGGGGTTCGTTATCGCGTTCTCCCGAGCATGCGGAGTTCCGGACGGTGAGGTCGAGATGTGGGGGCAGGCATGGGATCGTGCCAAACTTCCGCGGCGAGCGAGACCAAGAATCATCGGCGTGGATGGCGGTGGGTAGCTACCTTCTGCCGTCCAGCCTGCTGTCGGCCGCCCTGAGAGGTGGTCCCAAGCCTGTAGCGTCTAGGAACAGCTCGGTGAGTGCCCAGACGCAGGAGTCGAGCAGGTCCGGAGACTTCTCCTCGGCTTCGGACGCGCCGACGTACGTCGTCATCTGCTCCTCCAGCACCGCGAACGTGCGCGGCGACCCCGCGTGGCTGATGCGGGACTGTTCGTACAGCATCGCCACCGGTGCCGCGCGGGCGCGCTTGCCGCGCGTGGCGTGGACGACGCGGCACGGGACGGTCGGGTCGACCTCGGCGAGGAGGGCGGGGAGGTAGTCGCCGCCGTTGTTGGCCTCGATGACCACGCAGTCGGCCTGGTGCTCGTGGTATAGAGCCGCGGCGCGGCGCATCGCGGCCGTGGGGGTGTGGCGGTCCTGCTCCGCACGGAGGACGTAGCCGCGGGGGCGGCGGTCGCCGTACATCTGTTCCAGCGGGTAGGAGCGGCCGGCCACGGTGAAGGCGGTCAGGTCGGCGGTGTCTGTGGTCGTGACTGCCGGGTCCACGGCGACGACCAGGCGGTCCAGAGGCGGGACCGCGGTGCGCGCGATGCGGAAGCCCTCCACCTCGAACATCCACTGCTTCCACAGTGCGCCCTCGACGTCTTCGAGGAGCACGCCGTCGAGTTCCTGTCGTCCCAGACGCGTGCCGCCGTACTCGGAGTCGAGCTCAGCGAGTGCGGCGGGGGAGAGGTTGGCACGATTATCCTCCGTGCGGCCGGTCGTCAGGACCACGGTGGAGCCGGTGCGCCGGCCACGTTCCACCAGGCGCTTGACGTGGGGGAGCGGCTTGGGCGTGGTGGAGATGACGACCTGCGGGCTCGGTGCCTCGCGCAGGCAGAACCACAGCATGTCGTACACCGACTGGGCGGTGTGGCGGTTCCAGGCGGCGTACTCGTCCAGCCAGCCCTTGTCGAAGGCGAAGCCGCGCAGGTTGTCCGGTGTCTCGGCGCCGAAGCCGTAGATCGCCGAGCCGTTCTTCAGGCGGAGCGTGGTCAGGCCGTTGCCGGGGCTGTAGCGGCGGATGTCCTCGGGCGCGATGACCGCCAGGAGGCCGGACTTGGGAGACTCGAAGCAGATCTCCTTGACCAGGGTGGCGTTCTTCGCGACCACCGCGATCATCGTTCCCGGAGCGGCTGCCCACTCCCGTACGGCCTCTGCCGCGGACTTCGTCTTGCCCCAGCCTCGACCGGTCAGCATCATCCAAGCCGCCCAGTCGCCCTCGGGCAGGCGCTGGGTGGCGCGGGCGTGGTGGTGCAGCCAGCCGGCATGTGGCAGGCCGTCGCAGTCGGGGCGGTCGCAGGCCCAACGGCGCGCCGAGACCGCGTCCGCTTCGATCAGTGCTGTGATCTCGGCGTGCATTTCGGCGTCGGACATACCGGCCGGGTCCGGCAGCGCGGCCAACGGGTCAGTAGTCACGACGGCTTACCACCGAGGGTTCCGATGCGGGCTTCGAGCTCGCGGCGCAGCTGTTCCATGCGGGCGCGGCGCTCCTCGTCCGTCAGCCCGGACACATCCGTCGTCTCCACGCGTGCGGAGCCTGCGGCGGCCTCGGCCAGGTCCATGCCGTACGCCTGACGCTCGATGCGGACCGTGACCTCCAACCAGCGGATCACGTCCGACGGGCTGAGGCGCGAGGGGTCGAGCTGCTGGAGCTGGGCGACGATCTTCGATTGGGCAGCGGAGGCGAGGCGGGCGTGCCGGCGCGCGACCTCTCGAGCGGCCTGGTGCTGCTCGGCACGCCAGAGCCGGTCCTGTTCCCGGTCCCACGCCTCGGCGCGCAACACCCAGCGGTGAGCCGTCGACCAGCGCTCGATGAGAGTCCGGGACTTCGCCAGCCGCGCCGCGACCTTGCCGATGCTGCGGGACAGCCCGAGGTCGCGGTAGCAGGCAAACGCCTCCCACGCGGCGGCCGATTCGCCCGGCTGCCGCTCCCATGCCTCGGCGCTGTCCGCCATCCGCTCGGTGCTCTCCTGCCGTAGTCCGCTTGTCCTCCCGCTCCCTCTCTGCGCAGGGACGCTTCAGCTCAGCTCGCCGCGCTGCGCAGGCGCGGGTCGAGCAGGCCGAGGTGTTCCAGGAGTTGGTGGCAGTCGGCGCGTCGCTGGGCACGGCCCCGGCCGGTGGCGCGCGCGGCGACCTGGAGGGCGGCCTTGCGGCGTACGGAGTCGGGCAGCGGCGTCACGGAGACCGTGCGCTCCCACGACGAGGAGTCCTTTGCCAGGTTCACCGCGTGCTCCCTTCATGTACGTCGTCGGGCTCCAGCTCGCCGTCGAGGAGGCGGACGAGCTGGTCAGCAAGGCGGAACGGTTCGTCCGCGAGGTGCTCGGTCAGCGCGCGGGCCACGCCGGCGGCGGTGCGGTGGACAGTGGTCAGGTGGTCGATCTCGGCGTGGAGCCGGTTCAGCTTGTCGGCGTACGAGCCGCTCATGACGTGGACCTCCGGAAGTTCTGCGGAAGGCTGGCGCGCTGTCGGGCAGGGCCGAGGACGCGCAACACGGTGGGCAGATCGCGAGGTCGCCATATGGCGACCTCGAACCCGCTGTCGGCCAGATGGGACAGCCACACGCGTTGCGCCGGGCGGATCCGCCCGGTGTCGGTCTTGAACTCGATGAAGAGCGTGCGGCGTTGGCCAAGGTGCCCGAAGACCTCATCCGGCCAGCCAGGATCGGAACGGCGGGAGTCCGCCGTGTGGTATTGGAGCCGCCAGCCGTAGCGGGCGGCGATCTCGCGGACCTGGTGGCGCCACTGCTCCTCACCCGCCCCAGCGGCCCGCTCCACTGAGTCTGTGGCCACCGGGAAGCGCTCGGCTTCCAACCGGTCTAGCGGGCCGTACCGCTCGGCGAGCAGCTTGCGGTACACCTCCTGGTTTCCCTTCCAAACGGTGTTCACTGCGCACCGTCCCGCAGCCGGTAGCGGGGATGGCTCACGCCGCACCTGCCAGATAGTCGGCAGCCCACAGCTCCAGGGCTCGCCACCGCTGCCCGCCCTCGATGTCGCCGTCCCGCTCCATGCGGTCGATGGCTCGCTGGACGACGGCCGCGGCGTCGGCCGGCATGGTGCGGGTGGCGAGTACCGTTTCGATCGGGGCGGTGCCCTTGCGACTGGCGGTCTCCTCGTCCGGGTCGTACCAGCCGTCGGCGAGCTCGCCGAGGTGCCGCTCCACGATCGCGAGGATGATCGCGAACGCAGCGGCGATGTTGCCGATGTTGTGCGCGCCCTTCGTCGTGTCGAGGGTGTCCAGCACGCTCTCGTACTGCTCGATACGCGCGAGCCAGCGGGCGTCGGCGGAGGCCGCCTTGCGGGCGGCCTCCAGGGCCTTCTCCGCTGCCTCCTTCTCGTCGGGTAGAAACACGATCTGCACGGTCGCGAAGTCGAGGTTCGCCTCCGCGAGGCCGGGCACGGTTACCTCGTCGAGGAGGTCGAGGGTCTTGTCGTCCAGGCCGGAGTACAGGCGCATGGAGACGTCCTCCAGCTCCTCGTACAGGGCCTTGAGCGTGGCCGGATCGTCCTCGCCGGTGATCGCGTTGTGGGCAAGCTGCAGCGCGATCTGCCGCTGCCGGGGGAGCGGTTCGACGATCTCCATCCACCAGATCCGCTCCAAACCGGCCTCGATCGCGGCCTTCGTGCGGTGGTTGCCCGATAGGACGATGCGCCGGCCGGTCTCCGCGTCGTTCCACACCAGTGGTGTCGAGGTCAGTGCCCCGTCGTCCCGGATGTTGGCGACCAGGCGCTGGAACTGCTCGTGTCGCATGAAGCGCGCGTTGATGTCGAGCAGCGTCAGCTCGCGCGGGTCGCCCTCGACCATGCGGGGCTTGAGCGGCTGCGGGGTCACTTGGCCGTCTCCTCCTTCTTCGGTTCCTTGAGGCCCTGTGCTTGTCCGTGCTTGTTCCTCCACTGCGCGAACCCTTCGGCCAGCGACCAGCGGCCCAGCTCGGAGCCGTAGTCGAGCTGGTAGCGGTAGGCGGGATCGGTGGAGTCCTTGCGCGAGTTCAGGTACAGCAGACCGCGGTACTTCATCGACACCGGCCGCTGCGTGAACGCCGTCGTGTTCAGCCGGGTCAGGCGGGTGTTCATGGTGCGCTGCGCCAGGAACTGCGCCTCGGTCGACAGCGCCGCGTACAGCACGAGCTTCGCCAGCCGCCCGTACGACGTCGGCGCCACCGGGAAGTCAGAGAGCAGGTACACGTTGTGCGGGTCGTACTTTGGCGTCGAGAACGCGAACGCGCCCACCACGACCCCGTCCACCAGGACCGCGAGCGCCATCGTCGGCGTGCCGGGGCGGATGTTGAGGTTCATATACTGCGAGCGCAGGGTCGCGAACTGCCCCATCGACAGCGGCGCCAGCGACAGGGCCTCGCCCAGCTTCTGGCCCGGTACGAGCCGCGGGGCACGTACCGGTTCCAGTCGCTGGTTGGGCCGTACGATCCGCGAGCGCGGCACCGACGAGTACACGTTGATGGGCAGCCCGCGGTTGGCCGTCTGCACCTGACCGCGCAGATGCTCGGCCAGGTCCTCGACGTCGAAGTGGAGCCCGAGCACCCAGTGCGGCCGGTCGGTGATGCGCTCGATCAGGGTCTGCTTCGCCGCGTCGTCCAGTGTCGGATACTCCGGCGCCGGCCACTGAAGGTGCTTGTCCAGGGCGGTGAACTGACCCTCGTAGTCCCCGGCGTAGAAGGGCGGGAAGGCGATGACCGGGGCATCATCCGGGACCTGTTCGGCGAGCCACTGGTTCACGTCCAACGGCGCGTACGAGGCCAGCCGCAGCGGCAGGGCCTCGAGCTTTGTGACCGTCTTCGCGTGCAGCTCAGGGAACTGCTGCCGGTAGGCGGCCAGCATCCGCCCGTAGTACGGGTGCTCCCGGCGTCCGAGCCACTGGAAGAAGCGGGAGCCGAGCAGCACCACCGCGAGTGTTCCGGCCCGGCCGTCCATGTACGAGGCCAGCCAGTCGAGTTCGTCGGCCGACTCCGGACGGATTGAGATGGGGAGCTCCTGCCCGGCGAGGTACCAGCCGATGGCCGACGAGTACAGCTGCACGTCGCAGCCGTGCAGCCGGAACCCGGAGTCGTGCAGGACTCGTTCGATGGTGAAGTTGCCCGAGCAGCCGACGTAGATGTCCTCGGCACGACCCCGCCAGGTGGCGGCGTGCTCGTGGATGATCGCGCGGAGGTCCGCGGGGATCGAGCCGTGGAACAACGCTGCCTCCCCTGCGCGGATCTGGTTGAGAAGGACGCGGGCCCGGAGGGGCAGGGGGCTGGTCCTGCCGTGCCGGGCCGCCGGGGAACCAGGAGGCGCGGGGGACGCCTGGAGGGGGTGGTTCCTTGGCTGGTCGGCTCCGCACCACGTGTGCCTGTGCGGACGCGTCCTCGAGCGCCAGGCCCGAGTCGAACGGGCTTCTCCCCACGGGGGGTGGGGCGTGCTGCCAGATGCACTACCGGCGCGTGGCGGGCCGATCGGGGAAGATCACCCGCCAACAATCGAACCGTATCAGACGAAGTATTGTCACAACACATGTGGCGGGTGCGATGCCGCACCCGCCACATGAAATGGGGGGCCGTGCCGCCGGACGACGGCCCGTTACCGCTCCGGCTGGAGGAGGTCCAGGAGGCTCATCGTCCCGATCGGGCACTCCTCCGGAAGCCTCGGCTTCGGCTTCGCCCGACCCGGCCCGGGCTCGAACAATTCCATCTGGCCCGGCGGCGCCGGCTTCGGCCGCAGCGGAGCCTCGAAGTCCTCCCGCGTCATCTCCGCCCAGTTGGGCCTTCGCTTCTCGTTCACAGCAGCGTCCCCTGCTCGTACCCGGGCCCAAGCGGCCCGAGCTCCCTCACCTTTGCTCCGGTCTTCTCCTGCCACCACGCCGCGAACATCCGCCGGTGACACCACTGCTCCGGCTTCGACAGGTCCTCGAAGCACAGCAGCACCAGCCGCAGATCTCCGGCAGAGACCGCGATCTCCTGGAACCGCGACGCGAAGAAGTCCACCCCGTGCCGGTCCAGTTGGGTCATGTACGCCGACTCGTACACCGGCCGCGCCGCCCCGAAGTACTCGCGGCTCGGCGCGGCCTCCCGCACCTGGTGCTCCAGCGCGTACGGCAGCGTCCACCGCGGCGCGCCCAGGGTGATGCGCACCGGCACGCCCATCGACGGCTCGAAGCCCTGGTACCTGTGCGTGAACAGCTCGAACACGTTCCTCCCTCACGCCAGTTCCGTGGCACCGCAGAGCGGGCAGTACGGGTCCGGCCTCTCCTCGTGGCCCTCGTCGCTGTGGGTGTTCTCCCACCCGGCCAGCTCGTAGCAGCCGTCGCACAACTGCACACCGAGCGCGTCCCTCGAGACGCTGCCGGAGCCGAACACGAGGCGCCCCTCGCTGTCCACCGCCACCGTGCTTCCGACCACCCCGCGCACCGGGACCACCTGCAGCCGCTGGCCGCACACGCGGCACGGGATCTCCGCGGCCAGCGCGGCTGCCAGCCACTGGCACTCGGGAGCCACGACCCCGCTGGCCAGGAGGCGCACGGCTTCCTCCGGCTTCAGGATGCCGCTCTCGCTGATGACGACTTTCACTCTTACCTGCCTTTCCTGCGCGTCTCGAGGAGACATCGACACGAGCCGACGGCCGACCGGTGCCGCTGGCCGGCCGCCGGAGCGGTTCCCTACCAGGACTGCTTCTCCTTGTGGGTCCAATAGTCGCGAAACATGCCTGGCATTCCGCCAATAACATTCTATCGTCGATTGCTTTGCTCGTCAATATTGTTTTATCGTTGGGGCGCCGTGCGTCGCCCCACTCGCACCCCACAACCACCCCATCCCGCATGCGCTGGCGAACCCCTCCCTGACGCGAAACAGCCGGCACCCGTCCCCGGGTCCCGGCTGTCCGCACGTGCTCGATCGGGCGCTCAGGCCGCGACTTCGAGCTCCATCTCCGAGGGCTCCTCGGCGGCCGCCTCGGCCATCTCGGACTCGCTCGGCTCCTCCTCGCCCTCGATGTCCTCCTCGGACTCGACCTCCAGCTCTGGGCGCACCGTCAGCTGCTTCGCCTCGGACATCGCCTTCGCCTTGCGCAGCTTCTTCACCGCCTCGGCCGCCGCCTTCCGCACTCGCTCCACCGCGTCCAGGTGCTTGCCGACCTCGCCCTGGAACAGCTCGGCCAGCTCCGTCGGGGTCAGCTTCGCCAGCTCTTCGAGGAGGGTCCCAGCCCGCTCGACCTGGTCCACCTTGCCCTTGGCCTGCTTGCGCTCCTTGGCCTTGTCCTCCTTCTCCTTCTCCGACAGTTCCTTCTCGGAGAAGAAGCCCTCCTGGTTCTCCTTCATCCGCAGGGCCTGCGCGAAGGTGGAGGCGTCGGTCTCCGTCTTGAAGTCGCCCTTCATGTACCGGGTGACGGCCACCTTCTGGTTCGCCGGCGAGAGCTTCGACAGGTACCAGGCGAAGTCCGCCTTGATCTTGCCCGCGGCGACCAGCTCCGCGATGTCCGTGGTGAGGTTCAGCAGGTCCATGCGCCACTTCACGTAGTCGGTGGTCTTGCCGAACATCTCCGCGATGCGCTCCGCCTTGTACCCGGACCCGACCAAGTCCGCGTACGCCTGCGCCTCCTCCATCAGCGTCATGTCCGCGCGGCCGATGTTCTCGGAGATGCCCATGATGAAGGCGTTCTCGTCGTCGACGCTCGAGACGACCTTGGCCTCGATGGTGGTGGCGTCCTCCACCAGATGCATAGCCCGCCACCGGCGCTCGCCCATCACGATCTGGAACTTGTCGCCGGCCGGGCGGACCACGATCGGCTGGAGCTGGCCGACCGAGCGGAACTGGGCTGCCAGCTCCTCCAGCTTGGCCTCGTCGAAGAACTTGCGGGGCTGGTCCGGGTTGGGCTCGATCTCCGTGAGCGGGATCGCGATGACCTTGATGTTCGTCTCGGTGACGCTCATGTCGCTGACTCCTCGCACTCTTGGTCTCGCAGGATGGGTTCCTGTGAGGTGATGACTAAATACTATGGTCAATCGATCTTGACCGTCAAGTGTTGTTTCCCTTTTGTATTGCCGGGAATGCTTGGCGCTCGGCGAGGCTTGAAGCAAGCGAGCCCCGGCCACCGTGATGGGTGACCGGGGCTCTCAGATAAAGGAGCTTGCTTGGGCGGTTCTACTCTTCCTCGACACATGTTGACCCCAAATCTTCGGGGGTTGAACTCGACATCCGCCCCCCAGAGAACCTTGAGGATCTCCTCGTCGAGCCAGCCGCCCTCGTCCGGCGGATCGGCGTCCGTCGTCCGGTCCATCTTGCGCCCGCCGGTCCGTCTGCCCGCCTGCGACGAGTCGCGCCGGTTCATGCTCCTCCCCTTGAGCCATGGCGCAGGCGTCCTCCCGCTGCACCCCCGGTTCGCTCTCCGTGGGGCGCCGTCAAGGCGCGCGCCACGAGCGGTGACGAGACGTTCCACAGAGAGCGAGATCGTCAGCGTATGCCGGTTACTCGTCAGTCGCAAACAAATGTCCGAGCGGAGACTGTCTGATCCGACAGCTCCAACCTCTATGATCCAGGCGACCGTTGCCGATGTCACCGCCAGAAGATCTCGAAGCGTGCCTCGTCGAACTTCCGCGAGCCGCGCACGGTGGCCGGTCCCACGCGCACCTCACGCACGACGAGCTGAACCAGGTTCCGGCGCTGCTCGCGTCCAGCGGTCTCGTTCCACCAGGTCTCGACTCCCTCGGGGGTCAACTCCGGCAGCTCCTCGAGGGCCTTCCCCCGGCGTGCGGCCGCCATCGCCTCGGTGCGCCGTTTCTCTAGGGCGGCCTTCGCTGCTTTGAACTCGGTGAGGGTCATGTCCCGCGCCCCGTACGCGGCTGCCAACTCCTCCTTGTGTCCAGCCAGTTCCTTGAGGAATCTCTCCGCCTCTCGGGCCTCCGCGGTAAACCGGTCGCGGATCGCGGTCAGGCGCTTGAGCCGTGCCGGACTCGCCAGGTGGGCGACGGCGCGCTCTCCGACATACTCGTCCAGTGGCTCGGCGGAGATCCGCACCTTCCCGCAGCCCTCGGTCTCGCAGACGTATCCTCGCCCGCCGTTCGCTGTAGACCGGGATACCAGCGGCTGCCTGCACAGACCGCAGGTCGCCGGTCCGCCCGACAGGTAGTGGACGTGCTTCGGCTTCGTCCCCTGGCCCTTCCGGTTCTCGCTGAACAGCTCCTGCAGGGCGTCGAAGGTCTCACGATCGATCAGAGGCTCGGCCGGGCCTCGGACCAACTCCCCTTCGGCGTTCTCCCTGAGGCCGGCGATCGCCGGGTTCTGCAATCGGCGCCGTAGCGTTGTCGGCGCCCATGGTCGTCCGGAGACCGTTGGTCCTGCGTTCTCCGTCATCCACTCCGCGGTCTCCGCGAGCGTCTTCTTCTCCTCAAGGAGACGCTTGGCTGCCGCCGCCAAGTGGGCAGCCTCATCAGGGACGGCGGTCACTCCGTCCGTTTCGTGGCCGTATGCCCTCATACTCTCTCCAGCCCAAAATCCCCCGGTGTAACCCATATGGTATGCCAAGGCGCAGCACTGTCACCCCTACATGTGAAGTGTGCCACCCATGGCATACGTATTGGGTTTCGATCCCGGTGGACCTTACATGTGCGGTCTGGAACTGTGATCCCCAGAACCGCACTCCGCAGTATGCCAACTTGAAGTTGGCCTACAACTACGCGATCTCCTGGCTGAAGAGCGACCGCTCATCCAGAGGCGGGCGAAACCCCGGATGAACCGACCGCAGGGGGTGGCGCCGCCGGTGCTCCAACTCGCCATCGAGACAGCAGTGTCCAGCGTCGGTCACGCCGCCTCCGGGGCGGGCTCAGGCGAGTCAGCAACCAGGCTGCCCGCCAGATCTACCGGGGTGTTCCCTCGGGGAACAGGGCCTCCTTGTGAGGGCGTGGGCGGCGTGCGGAGCTCCTGTTGATGCCAGGAGGAGCTCGCCGCAGCATCCATCACTCGGGGCGCACACCCAGTGCCGCCCACAACTCCGACGTCAGCACCCTGCGCTTGCCCTTGCCGTATGGGTGTACGGGTACCGGGAACTCCCCGGACTTGATCAGCTCGTACGTCGTGTTCCTGCTGAAGCCGAACGCCCTGCCGGCCGTCAGCACGTCGACCGTCACGGGCAGGGCGAGTACCTCGTCCCGCGTCATCGACGCACCACCACCGTGGCGGTCGCAGTGGCCGAATCGTTTCGATCTTGCATGGTCAGACTCTCCTGTTCCGCCCCCGCGCCTCCCAGGAAGTCCCGACAGAGTCTAAGTTTTCCCCAGGCGACCGGACAAGATCTCGCTCAGCGCCAACGAGTGTGATCGCTCACGTCTGCTGCCACACATGTGCCGGCGCCCGTTCGGCCGGTCGCCGAACCGTCAGCCGCGAAGTTTCGTGATCAGATCAGCTCCTGGTCTGCCCTTACTGGCACGCGCGCCAGGCTGCTTGGTTGGATGACAGTTGCTCTGTCTCCACATTTGATCGCGCCTGCGTGGCTGCTCACGTGACACACAGGGAGGGGATGTGTTCAAGGGCTCGGTCTACAGGCGCTGCTCCTGCAAGGTGCCGGTGACCAACGAGGACGGCGAGCCGGTCCTCGACGACAACGGCAGACCGAAGACGCGGGAGCTGGGCTCTGCCTGTCCCGAACTCGGCAGGCGGGATCACGGCAGCTGGTACTACTACGTCGAGCTGCCGCCGGGGCCCAACGGCAAGCGGCGCCGGCCGCGCAAGGGCGGCTTCCTCACCAAAAAGAAGGCTGAGGAGGCGGCGCAGAAGATCTGGGACCAGGCGCAGGACGGTGTCGACGTCCTCTCGGACGAGACCGTCGCACAGTTCCTCCTCCGCTGGTTCAGCAAGAGAGTCGACCTCAAGCGGTCCACCCGGAGCACTTACGAGGACCACATCAACCGGGTCTTCATCCCGCACCTCGGCCACATCAAGATGCGCGACCTACGCACTCGGCACCTCCAGGAGATGTTCGAGCAGATCTGGCGCGACAACGAACAGCACGCCGCCAACCGCGACGCAGCCGAGCTCGCCAAGCTCGAATGCGAAGCTGCCCACCGCGCGTGGAAGCAGGCAGCCAAGCCGCGCCCGCCCGAGCTGCGCCAGCGCTGGAACGAGGCCAAGGAGAAGCTGCGCGAGGCCCGCAGGAAGCCGCGGTACATCACGGGCCCCGGCGTTCAGCTCAAGATGAAGAACGAGCTCAGCGCCGCACTCGACTACGCCAAGAACACCGAGAAGCTCATCAGCCAGAACTGGACCGAAGACCTCGTCCTGCCGAAGTACACCCCGCCCAAGCCGCTCGTATGGACCGACGAGCGCGTCGCCCACTGGCGGGAAACCGGCGAGAAGCCCGGTCCGGTCATGGTCTGGACGGCCGAGCAGACCGGAGCGTTCCTCGACGCGGTGGCAGAGCACCGGCTCTACCCGATGTTCCACCTCATGGTTTTCCGGGGCACACGCCGAGGCGAGTCTTGCGGCCTGCCCTGGCGCGAGACCGACATGACCGCCGGCACCGTCCACATCAGCGAACAGCTCGTCGCGGCCTCGTACGACGTGTGGGAGGACACCCCGAAGAGCGACAGCGGCGCCCGCACCATTCGCCTCGACAGCCAGACCCACCAACTTCTGCTGTTCTGGCGGCGACGCCAGCAGACCGAGCGTGCGGAGTGGGAGAAGAAGCACCGCAAGGAGCCCAAGAAGTACGACCCGTACGTCGACTCCGGCCGCGTCTTCACGTGGGAGGACGGCCGCCCGTACCACCCGGAGTACCTCTCCCAGGTCTTCAACCGGCTCCTCCAGAAACTCGGCCTCCCGCCGATCCGGCTGCACGACCTGCGCCACTGCGCCGCGACGCTGTCCCTCGCGGCCGGCGTCCACATGAAGACCATCCAGGTCCTGCTCGGGCACTCCTCCTACAAGCTCACCGCCGACACGTACACCAGCGTCCTCCCGCAGCTCGAACTCGAGGCCGCCGACGCACCCGTGGCGCTCGTGCCGCGCAAGACGAACCAGCCGGAGGGTTCGGCGGACGATGAGCAACCACAGGGACCGCAGGCGGTGCCAACGGAGGAGCCCGCGGCCTCCGCGCCGCCCGACGCCGAGACTGATCCCGAGCCCGGCTCCAGTACCGACGATCAGGCGCCTGTCCGCCCGCTGATCCGCCCCGTGGAGTCCGGTGAGGCTGTGGCGTAGCAGCAGGCCACGTCCCCGCTGACATCCGCCGCGTCCCCGATCTGTCCCCGCACACACGAACACACCCCCTCCGGAGATCATTCCGAAGGGGGTGTTCGATTCATATCGCCTGGTCAGGCGTTGTGCCCCCGGCAGGATTCGAACCTGCGACACCCGCTTTAGGAGAAAGCGTGCATCGTCCGTGAGGCTCAGTGAGGCTCTGTGAGCCTTGATGAGCCTAGTTCCACAGGGGCGTGACCAGGAAAAACAGGTCTCAGTGAGTTTCAGTGAGGATCAGTGAGGGGGTGTTGTGGCATCCATGTGGCATCTGTGTGGCATCCGGCTCAGACGGCCTTGAGGATTCGAACACCGGCCGCCGTTTCCGGAGCCATGACGGCGAGGACCTGGGCCGCGACGTTCTCGGCGCTGTGCTGGTACAGCCAGGTCACCTTGCTGCCGCGGTCGTGGCCCATGACCGTCTGGACGTCCTTCTCCGGGATGCCGAGGTCCTTGAGCCGCGTGGCGAACACGTGCCGCAGATCATGCACCCGCGGCCACCATTCGTCCCGGCCGGTCTCCTCGTTTCTGACCTTCCGTGCCAGGCCAGCGGCCTGGATCGCCGGGATCCACGTCCGGCGGAAGTTGTGCCGAGTCAGGCAACCACCGTTGGGCCCGCGGAACACCAGCTCTTTCGGATGCAGGTCCCGCCCGTCGCCGATGGGGGAGACGGTCTCCACGGGCTTGAAGCGGGCGGCCATCGTCTGTACGGCCTCGATGGCCGCCGGGGTGAGCGGCACCGTACGGAAGCCGGCCACCGACTTGGGCGCGGCCTTGCGGAACAGGGTCCCTCGGTCCTCGGTGAGCACTTCCTTCACCTTGAGGTGCTTAGCCTCCAAGTCGACGTGCGCCCACCGCAGACCGGTCGCCTCGCCCCAACGCATCCCTGTCTCCTCGAGGAAGACGACGAGCGGCCTGTACCAGACGCCGACGTGCTGACGGATCAGCGCACACTGCTCGCGGGTCGGCGGCCGGGTGTCCTCGGCGTCCTTCTTCGGGGCTGCCCCGATTTCCACCTCGGCGGCCGGGTTGAACGGGATGCGCTTGCCATCCTTCACCGCCGCGCGCAGCATCTGGTTGAGCAGCTCCAGGACCTTCTTGCGGGTGTGGTAGCCCTTCACCTCGGTAGTGATCCACTTCTGGAGTTCGATGTATTCGAGGTCGCACAGCCGCCAGCCGCCCCACTTGGGCTCGATGTGGTGCCGCCAGTTGCTCAGCTTCCTGTTCGTCGTCGTGACGGCCTTCTTCGGCTGAGCCGGCCACCACAGCTCCCACCACTTGGCCAGGGTGATCTCGCCGCGCTTTGGGTCGGCATACGTCCGCTTCCGCACGCGTGTGCGGACCTCATCGAGGAAGGCCTCGGCCGCCTTCTTGCCGCCCTCGGCGATGGGGAAGCACTTTTGCTTCTGCCGCCCGTCCGGGTCCCGGTAGCGGGCCTGCCACGAGCCGGTGCAGTCCCGCCGGCGGTTGCGCTCGCCGTACTGCTCGGGCGGGTACGCCTCCATGCACTTCGGGCAACCGCAGCTCTTGGCCCTCAGCTGCCGGGGATTGTTCGAGGCTCTACGCCCCATGGTTCACCACCTGTTCAGTCCTTCGCTGGTGAGGTACGCGGGGGGTCAAGTCGACAGGGTCCCCGCACCAGCAGACTGCACCCAACTCCGGCTGCGGGACTATGAGTTCACGAAGGATGGCGCGCACGAGAGTCACGGTGTGTACCGGGGGAAGGCCGCGCGGGACGGTGATCACGCGCTGATCGGCATCGAAGGCCGGAGGGCTGTCTGGCGGAGCAAACTGGATGCGGACACACATGCATACCCCCCGAAGCGCAGGTAAACGGGACCTGTCGCCGACGGGGGAGGACGTCGGCAGCACGTCCGACCGTACCGCCGGATGGTGGAATTTTCGACCAGTGGTGAGCCTGTTGTTGTCGAAAACTCACGGGGAGTGAGCGGGTCCATAGGGCGGAGACTCACGGGGGGCGTGCAGGGTTGTACCTACTGCCCCGTCCGGTTCATTTCATTCAGGGCGCGCAGCTCAACTTCCTTTGCGCGCTGCTGGTCCGCGGTCAGGCCGCGCCACAGCTCGATGATGCGGGACTCGGCCTCCGTGCTGAGCGGGCCTGGGGACTGGCGGCCGGCGGCGCGGAAGATTTCGTCCTCGGTGAACTTGGGGAACTCGCGGGCGAGGGCCAGGAGCGCCTCGCGCTTGGGTCCGCGGCCGCCGCCTCGCTTGCGGTGTACCCAGCTGTTCACGGTGGCGGGAGCCACACCAATGCGGCGCGCGATCTCGCTGTCGTTGACCCCGTAGGTGTCTTTGAGTCGGGCGAGAAGCTGCGCCAGATCCTCGGTGCGCTCCGGCTTATCCACGAGGGCAAGACTGCCTGTTGATCTTCTACTTTTGCAAGCGAAAGTAGAAGTGTGGCGTGTTACGTACGCAGCGCGCGACCTCCCCGTCACGCGCCGTTGTACTCGGCATATGCCGTACTACTAGAACGTAGATTCGAAAATATGCCACAGGTCCGGGCGACCCATCAACACTCACTGACACTCACTTGACCTCATTGACACTGACACAGTAGTACTGTGTCAACGACGGGTCAGCCCGTCAGGCAGTCCCCGATAGGTGCGAGGCTCCGCATGACCGACCTGATCCGCAAGGGCGAAGGCAAGCCACTCCGAGACGCGATGGCGCGTCGGGGAGTGACGCAGGCCGAACTCGCCGCCCGCACGAGGGCGGTGGACGTCCGCGGGCAGGGGGTGAGTGTCGCGACCGTCAGCAAGGTCACCGGCCGCGGCAGGACAGCGGCAGAAACGTGCCGACTGCGTACGGCATGGCTGATCACCACGGCGCTGGATGAGCCCTTGCAGCAGCACTTCGACATGCCCTCAGTTTCTACTGACACAGTGGAAAGGTAAATCCCATGGCGACTCAGACCCTCGCTGAGCGCTCCGAGACGCTCCGCCCCACCGGGCTCTCCCCCCTGCTCACCACCGCCCAGCTCATGGCGCTATACGGCGTCTCGAACTGGACGGTCAACGAGTGGGTCAAGCGCGGATGCCCCGTGGAGCCCACCGCCTTCCGCGGCCGGCGCTTCAACCCGGACGCCGTCCGCAGCTGGATGGCGCAGGAGGCCGGCGTCGCCAACGCCGACCGAGAGTCGGCCCCGCCGGCTCCCGAGTTTGTCCCGAGCCGCCGCAAGCACAGCGCCTGACACACAAACGGGGCCGCCCGGACCTGCCCGTCCGTACGACCCCGCTCGAGACGTCACCTCACCTCAACCAACCTGAAATGAGGTCCACGTGGACCAGGCTACCGGCACCACGCCCGCCGCCGACTCGTTCGAGCACGCCCACGAGGTCGTCGGCTCCATCATCGCCCGCGTCGAAATCCAGCCGCTCGCTGTCGAGTTGGAGCAGGACTTTCCCTCCGGCTGGCGCGTGCACTGCAAGTACCGCGCGGACGGCGGCGCCGGCCTCTACGAGCTGGCCACCCTCCTGGACGTCCCGGTCACCCGATCGGACAACTCCCTGGGCGTCTTCCTCGACGCGATTACCCGCATCCGGGGCATCGAGATCCGCGGCAGCGCCCTCGTCTCCGCCGAGCAGGCCGCCGCGCTCGAGGGCCAGCCCGCTCCCGTCGCCACGGCACCCGACACGTCCCCGGCCACGTCGGCCGAGGCCGCCACCGCCGTGCCGCTGTCGGTCCCCACCACCGACGCCGGGCAGGTCCCCGCCATCACCGCCGTGGCCCCGATCCGCACCGAGCACCTGGACCAGGACGACGAGGCCCGCTGCGTGCGCTGCGGCTGCACCGAGGACCACGCATGCGAGGGCGGCTGTTACTGGGTCCCCAACCGCCAGCTGATCGACCTCTGCAGCGCCTGCGCCACCACCGAGGAACTCCAGGCCATGGGATACGTCCCGGCCGGCACCGAGGCCGCGGACGGTGCGCAGTGACCGAGGACCTGCAGAAGCGCCTGCAGGGCGCACTCGAGACCGCCACGGCGATGCTCGGCCTGCCCCTGGACGCCCCCCAGCTCGAGGCGCTCGCGACCCAACTGGCTCCCCACGTCCGCGCCTTGCTGGCCAAGGCCGACGCCACGATCGCCGAGCTGGAGCCCGTCCCGTACGAGCTGCCCGAGCAGGCCCCCGGCGCGGACTTCGAGGTGTCGACGTACGCCGGATGCACCGCGCGCGTGGGCCTGGACGTCGACCTCGATTCCCCGGCCGCCCTGCTCGCCGAGCGCCTGCGCTCCACCCAGTACGACGTGACCAGCACCGAGGTACCCGACGAGACCACGCTCGGCATCACCGTCCGCCCCCAGTCCCTCGACTGCTGGCGCTGGTGGCTGGGCCACCTCGGCATCGCCCTCGACACCCTCACCACCGAGGGCGACGCGGTCACCGCGGCAGGCCACTGCAAGGGCGTGGACATCCAGCTGCGCGGCGAGGGCGTGCCCGAGCTGCTCACCGACCGCGGCGCGGCCCGGCTGCTCGGCCTGATCGCACCGGCCACACCGTGAACGGGCCCGCGACCGCCGCGCAGTGGCTGGCCGCGGGAGGCATCGGCACCGGCACAAGCGCCGTCCTCCTCGGCCTGCTCAAGGTCGCCTTGGACGAGGGCGAACTGCCCGACTACTGGGCCACCCGCAAACCGCCACGGCCGGCCACCCCGCCAATGCCCTCGTACGCGCCGCTGCGCAAGCCCCGGCATGCCGCACCGCCGGCACTCACCGAAACCCAGCCCCTCCGGCGCGTGCGCCCGCAGCACGCACGCCACAGCAAGGAAGCCGCATGACGGAACTGATCGAACACGTCTACTTCGGGTGGAACCCTCTCGCCCACGCCCCCGGCTGCGCCCGCCCCGTCTGGGACGACGCCCAGGCGCTGCACTCCGAGGGCGGCCGCCCGGTCGCCACCGGCGCCGAGCACCACGCCTGCGGCAACGACATCTGCAGCCACGGCGACACCTTCACCCGTGTCCAGTTGCGGCTGATCTGCACGAGCTGCGGCACCGTCCACACCATCTTCGGCGAGAGCCTGACACAGGTCATCAGCCACACCTCGGCTACCGGCTGGGGCCAGCCCCCGCGCCAGATCGGCGAGGTGTGGCTGTGGCCCGGGCGCCCGGCGATCCCCGGGGGTGAGCCGCACCAGTACCTGGTCACCCGGCAGCCCGCCACCGTCACCGAGGCCACCCTGTACGGGCTCATCACCCGGTACCGCGACGCCTTCGGCACCCCGCTCTGGATCGCCGGAGCCGTGCCGGACCCGGACGGTGCCCACCACGTCTCGACCCTGCGCTGGCGCTACGCCTCCAACGGCCTGACCACGCTCGAGGAGGCCGCGGCCTGGATCGCCGATGCCGAACTGTGCCAGGCGCGCCCGCTGGTGGTGGCCGTCTGATGGCCGCTCCCATGCTGCTGCCCTCTCTCGCCGCGTTCCTGGCCGCCGTGCTGACCTTCGCGGCCGCGCTGGTCCCGTCCGGCGCCACCGAGGGCGGTGACCACTGATGGCACCGCGCTCGCAGCGTCCTCGCCTGCCGGAGGTGAGCGAGACACAGCGCCAGGCCCGGCTCGCCTGGAACAAGGGCCTGACCGGGAAGGGCCGCCTGCCCGCCGCTGCCACTCCGTTCGAGGTGTGCGCTGCAGACGGCTGCGGAACCCCGGTCGTCGGCGCCCTTCCGCCGGCCGCAGGACTGGTCCAGGTCCGCGGCGCCGCCGACGGCGCGGCGGCTCACTGGTACTGCCCCGGCCGCTGCACGGTCCTCGCCCGGACCCGGGCCGAGATTCGCGCCATCCCCCGGCGCCCGGGCGGTGACCGCTGATGTCCCGTACGGACACCATCGCCGCCGTCCTGCGCCACCGGCAGCCCGTACGCGAGCCCCTGGGGTGCGAACTGCGCGGCTCGGTCGTGCAGCTGCTCGGCCCCGGCACCACCGACCCGACCTGGACGGCGACGCCCGAGGTGCTCGCCAAGGCGATCGACAGCGCGCTGCAGAAGGACACCCGCCACGGCTTCCAGTCGCCGGCGGGCGAGTCCACTGCACGCGCCGAAATCCTCGCCGCCCTGCAGGCCTGCGGCTACCAGGCCGAAGCCGCCGTCGAGCTGCTCGCCCGCGCATTCCGCGAGCCGCACGCGAACCCGCCGGACCCCGACTTCCCGGAGACGCTCGCCGGCGGCCACGCCCTGGTCCTCCAGTTCGGCGGCTGCGAACTCATCGGCACCTGCCAGTGCGGCCGTGTCCTCGGCCGGACCACCTCCAACGGGACCGCCGACAGCCTCGCCGCGCTCTGGGAGCGCCACACCTGCACCGAACTGTCCTCCACCACCAGCCCGATCGGAGCGTCATGACCCCGCGCACCCTCTCCTGGGAAGCCAGCCTCACCGACAGCGTCTACGCCCTCGGCGCGGCCGCCCGCGAATGCCAGCGCGCCTACCAGGCCGCCGTCATCGCCACCGGACACGTCGACCTCGACCGGATCAAGCTTCTGGACGGCAAGGTCGACCGCCGCAACCCCGGGTACAGCAGCGACCAGGAACCGCACCTCGCGGCGCTCAGCCGGATCGGCAGTATCCAGCTGGAGACCCAGCACCGCTTGGGGCGGCTCTACACCGGGGCGGCCCAGGCCTACGCCCACGGAGCCAACTGGGCCGTACGGCAGGTGCAGGCCGGTGAGCAGCCCACGCGCGTCCGGTTCGAGGTCGACACCGAGGGCGCCTGCGACTTCGGCCTGATGCCCGAGCTGCAGCTGGGCCGCTACTCCGGAGCCGCAGCCGTCCAACAGGCCCGCCGCGCGTACGAGCGGTGCCTCGCGGCCGACGCCGAGGACCTCGGCGGCCGGAGTTACCTCGAGGACCACGAGGCAGGTGCAATGCATGCCGCCCTGGACGTCACGGCCGGGCTGCCCGACATCGCCTACGCCTACGGCGTCCAGGCCGAGTCGGCGCTGCACTTCGCGCTGAACACCCGCAGCACCCCGGTGTGAACCGCAAGCCACCGCCGTGCACCTGGCCTACGCCGCCGCACGCGCTCACCTACGCCCGCCTGTACCTGTCCGGCTGGTGGTGCGCCAACCACACCCCGGCCGCCCAGGCCGGCAAGCCCGAGGCACCACCGGGCCCGGGCTGGCCGAGTCACCGTCAGCCCCCACCTGACACCGCAGCAACCGATGCCGACCCCACCGGCAGCACCGAGCACGAGGAACCGACGCCATGACCGCACCCGCCATCCCGACCCCGGCCGACCTCGCCCGCCGCGCGGCCGCCGCACCCAGCCCGGCCACTCGGCCGGCCGACCGCACGGCGACATCGTCCCCGCCCGCCCCGGCCCAGCCGTCGGCGGCCGCCACGCTGACCGCTCCCGGCCGCCTGTACCCGAACGAGGTGCTCCGGCAGGCCTTCCAGCAGAGCATGCGGATAAGCCGCATGAACGCCGAGAGCCGCCTGGTCGCTCTCACCCTGCTCGGGTTCGCCAACTTCCGCACGGGCCTGCTGAACAAGTACCAGCCCACCTCGGCGCAGCTGGCCGCCGCGACTGGCCTCACAGAGGGCCAGGTCCTCGTCCAGCTCGAGGTCCTCACCCAGCGCGGCTGGCTCACCCAGCGCGCACTGACCACCGGACCCCGCAAGGGCCAGGAGGTCTATCAGCTGTGCATCCCGCAGGCCGTCCTCTCCCAGCTGCGCGCCAGCCGTCGCAGCGGCAAGCCGGTCTGAACCCCCAGCGCCTGGGCGGGCGATGACGACACTCGCCCGCCCAGTGCCAAGCCACCCAGCAGACGAGGCCCCTCATGCACCTCCGCCGGATCACGCCCAGCCGCCGGTTCCTCGCCACGAACGGAGGTATCGGCCTGACCTTCAACCACCTCTGCTCGCACGGCAGCCCGCTCCTTTCCCTGCACCTGTTCAACGAACAGAACATCCCGCCGGAGGACATCGGCATCCTGCTGCCGTCCTGCCTGGCCCCCGATCTGTTCGGCGCGGCCCTCGCGCACATCGAGGCCTCCGGCGGTCCCGCGGCCGCCGAGGAGTTCTTGGCGCAGTTGCTCAAGGCCAAGGAGCGGGCCCTCGAGACGCTCGCCACCTCCCAGCCCGAACCGCGCTCTCCCGAGTCTCCCTGCTGCGAAGCCGGGTTCCGCACCCTCGGCCGTGAGCACACCTGCGGCCGCGCCACCGACTCGCCCTCCTGACCGACTACTCCAGCCAAGGATCCTCATGTCCGCCGCCGCGCTCGCAGTCCCCCAGGCTGCACCGCACGCCCAGCCGCGCACCGCGGCCGCGGGCGTGCGCACGCGCGACGGCGGACGCACCGTCAAAGTCCCCCTGCGCCTGGTCGTAGGCGCTCAGTACCCCGATGCGGCCCTGAGCGTCTACGTCAAGGTGGCAGCCCTCGCCCTCCGCCCGGAGGGCTGCACTGCCCGCGTTACCACCCTCGCCGAGTACCTGGGCATGTCCAAGAGCGCGGTGGAGCGAGGCCTGCGCCCGCTCGCCCAGCCGGACATCATCGACGGCATCACGGAAGTCCCGACCGTCCGCCGCACCAAGCGCGGCGGCACCGGTGACTCCGCCCACCGCGTCACCCGGCCCCTCGCCGAAGGTGAGCTGTGGGTGCGCATACCCGTCCGCGCCGCCGAGGCTCTCACCCCCCGCCTGCTGCGCCTGTACGCCCTCCTCGCCTACGCCACCGCGCGCCGTATCCCCGTCACGGCCGCCGAGCTGGGCGAGATGCTCCACCACCACACCGGCAAGCGCGCCGGCGAGCACCTCGGCGAGCGACAGGCCCGCCGCCTGGTGGACGAACTCGAGGCCACCGGCTGGCTCACCGTGCACCGCCGGGAGGGCGAGCAGGGCCGCCACGCGTACGAGACCTCTCACCAGCCACTGCGCGCCGTCCCCGCCGCGCCCGCCGAGGAGGAGCCCGCTGCTGAGCAGCTGGCTCTGTGGGATGAGGCGGCACCGGTCAGTCATGACGGATCGGGTGCGGATCTTGGTGACGGATCCCTCGTGTCTAAGGAAGACCTCAGGACTGACCGACGTGAGAAGACGCAGCCAGGTGGGGGTATACGCCGTAGGCGAGGTGACCGTAAGTGGGCCGCGCGTCCTGTGGATAACTCCGTTCCGGCCACCTTCGGCCCGGGTGATCGCGTGCTGCGCACGGATGCCGAGACCGATGGCCCGGGCACGGCCGCCGGCCGCCCCGCGTACACCGGGCCCGTCCTGCAGCTGTCCCCCCGTGTCTGGCGAGTCCTTGAGCCCGTACGGCACCACCTCGGCGAGATCCGCCCGTTCGTGCTGCGGCGCATCGCCCGCACCATCGGCGCGCAGCTGGACGCCCAGGGCGGCAGCGAGGAGCGGCTGACCGACCGGCTCACCCGCCGCTATGCCACCACCGACACGATCCAGGACATCGGCCGCTGGATCCTCGGCGCAGGCCTCGTCCGGCACGGCTGCGGACGACCCGAGTGCGAGACCGGCGTCATCTGGCCCACCGGTGAGGACTGCGAGCTGTGCGCGGTCAACCGGCAATCAGCCGCCGCCCGGGCACGCCGGGACGCCGAACTCGCGGCCGCCGAGGAGCGGCTGGCACAGCGGAGGCGCGCCCTCGAGGACCAGGCGCAGCCCGCGGTCGCCGTCCGCCCGCAGCAGCTCGGCGAGGGACCGCGGCCCGGCCCTGCCGCCGCGGCAGCCGCGCTCCCGCCGAAAGCCACCTACCGCCAGCGCGACGCCGCCTCCGACGAGGAGATCCGCGCCGCGATCACCGACCTGGGCCCCGCTGTGGCCCTGCACATATACGGCCACCTCAGGACGCTCCCGCTCCTGGACGGCCCGCTCATCACCGACGAGACCGGTACCGACCGGAGGACACATGCCCAGTGACCACGACGTCATCCTGTGTGACGGCTGCTTTGCCCGGATCCGGTGGGCGATCACCGTGAACGGTCGGCGGCAGGCCGTCAACGCGGACCCCGACCCCAAGGGCAACCTCGCCGCGCGAACGGACCACACCGGCACCCTCAAGGTCCGCGTCCTGACCGCCGAGCGGGACCGCCTCGAGGGCGGCGAGTGGCAGGCCATGCCCCACGCCGCGACCTGCCCCAGCCCCCGGCCGCGACCGGCGCGCACCTCGAGCCGCCCGGGCCGCCGCGCCACCGTCCCGTACGGCAGCTGGCGGTGGGGACGGTGAGCCGCTACCGGCCTCGCCAGGACGTCGCCGAACTCCTGCGCCTGGGCGCCTCGTACAACCAGATCCAGGACGAGATCGGCTGCTGCCCGGGCATCATCTCGGCTACCCGGAAGGCCTTCGGTATCCCGGTGATCGGCACCGGTCCCGGTCGTCGGCATACGCCGGAGGAGAGGGCCAGCCTGGAGCATCGGGTCATTGGGCTGCTGCTGCAGGGCGTCAGCTATCGCAAGATCCGCGAGGAGACCGGGGCCAGCCAGCCCACCATCGTGGCCATCCGCCGGCAGTGCGGCCTGCCCGTCCCGGGCCAGGACTACGTGAAGCCCGCGCGGACCGTGGACGAGGTCCTCGCCCTGTACTCCGAACCGCACGGTGACGGCCATGTCCTGTGGCGGGGACCGGTGAGCGGTCGCGCCATGCAGCTGTGCGCCGAGGGCCGCCGCCACAACGCCCGCCGCCTCATCTTCGAGCGGTACCGCGCGCGGCCGCCGCACGGCTACGTCCTCCCGGCCTGCGGCAAGCACCGCTGCGTGGCCGGCCCTCACCTGGCCGACGCGATCCTGCGCGCTGCCCTGCCGAGGAACCACAGCGTGAAGGAGTCCCGGTGACGGACGCTCAGCAGGAGCAGATCCTGCAGCTGATCGGCGCGGGGCAGAACAACGCCGCGATCGCCCGGCAGACCGGTGTGGACGTCAGGGTCGTCGCCGGCATCCGTCATGCCGCAGGCCTGCCGGCCGCGCCCCGCAGTTCCTGGGCCCGGCGCGAACACCCGCACAGGGAGCGGATCCTCGAACTCCTCGGCGAGGGCCGGACCGACACGGCAGTCCGCCAGGAGACCGGTGCGGACATGCGGACGATCGCCCGGCTCCGGCGGGAGGGCGGATTCGGCCCGGCCACGATCCACAACAGGGGCAAGCGGCAGCACCCTAAGGACGCCGAGATTCGCGCGTTGATCAGCGCGGGACGCCACAACGAGGCCATCGTCCGGGAGTTGCGTGTCGACAAGAGCGCCGTACGCCGGATCCGCAAGGAAATGGACGTGCCTAACCCCCCGCAGCACAGCGAGACGCTCGAGGAGAAGTGGGCGCAGCACACCGAGCCTCTCGAAGGCGGCCACCTGCGCTGGACCGGCTCGCGAGCAGGCGCCAGCGGAACCCCCGTCATGTGCTACCGCGACAAGACCCACACCGCGGCTGCCGTCGCGTTCCGCCAGCGAACCGGGCGTGACCCGGTCGGCCAGGTGAAAGCCGAGTGCGACCTGCGCCAGTGCGTGGCCCCGGACCACGTTGAGGACGAGCCCGGCCGTACGCAACTGCGCGAGCAGTACCGGTATCTGCTCGGCATGGGGGAGCGCCCGGCGTTCTGCAAGGCCGGCCACGACCAGGCCGTGCACGGCCGCTACCTGCGCACGGGTGTCGCGTACTGCAGCGCCTGCAGCACGAACAAGAAGAAGCGCCAGCCATGACCGTGCGTGCACTGCTCGCACTGCTGGACGAAATCGACCGCGAGGGCGGCCCGCAGGCCGCCCGTGAGAACCGCCTCCACTCACCTGACAGGGGACAGCCCATGGCCACCGCACCCGAACTCACCCCGCCGACCACGCCCATCGTGGCGCTGCACCCGCCGACCACCGTGGACGACCCGGAGAAGCTGCCCGTCGGCAAGCTCCTCGCCTGGGGCGACCAGCACGACGACCCCGAGGTCCAGGACCAGGCGGCCCGTGCCCGCGCCGCGCTCTCCGGTTTGCGGCAGCGGTATGTCACCGACCGGGAGCTGTCCGCCATCACCACCGAGGAGGAACAGCTCGAGCGGCGTCTGCAGGAACTGCGGGCCCGCAAGGGCGAGCTGGCGCCCAAGCCCAAGCGCAAGTCGCCCTCGTACGACGCTGCGGCCGTCCGCGCCTGGGCCCGGTCGCACAACGTTCCCTGCCCCGACCGCGGCCGGATCCCCAAGGACGTCCTCGACGCCTGGCGCGCCGACACCGCCCCGGGCCACAGCACCGCGCCGTGACGGATGCCGGCCCAGCGGAGTGCCTGCTGTGCCATCAGCCGATCTGGTCCGCCGCCGCCGTCGCGCGGCGGATCGGATCGAGCTGCTGGCGCAAGCTCCGCCCCGACCAGCGAGCCGCGATCCACCACGACCCCACCAGGATCCGCGCCGCCCTTGCCCGGCCCGTGCCCGTGGCCGACACGCAACTACCCCTTGACGACAAGGAATGGAGCGCATGAGCCAGCTGTTCAGCCGCCGCGAACTGCAGGTGATCGCCGGATACGCGCGCGGCGACACCGGCCCCCAGATCGCGGTGCGTCTCGGTCTCTCGCCGAGCACCATAAAGACGATCAACGACCGTGCGGCCACCCGCGTCCGTGACACCGGCAAGCCCGCGGTCCGGCACCCGGTGCTGGTCGACTACGCCTACCGCACCGGCCAGCTCGAGGGGCTCAAGCCCGAGGAGCGCGGCCCGATCCGGCTGACCAGGCGACAGCAGCAGTGCCTGGACGGCTACGCCGAGGGCCTCACCGCCGAGCAGCAGGCCGCAGCGCTCGGCGTCACCAAGAACACCGTCCACACTCTCCGCGTGCGCCTCTTGCGCCAGCTCGGCGCCAAGACCGCCGCTCACGCAGTGGCCCTCGCCTGGCAGTACCACCTCCTGGCCGACCAGGGCACCCTGCCGCGCCCGGCCTGCCCCACCTGCGGTCGGCGGTGACCCATGGCGCTCGCCACCGCCGCCCCGGTCCTCGCCCCCCTCAGCCGCCGCGACCAAGGAAGACCAGCCATGGCCACCACGCCCTGCCCGTCCTGCCGCCAGCCCAAAGGCCCCGGCAAATACCTGTGCTGGACCTGCTGGGGCAACCTGCCCGGCCCCGCACGCAAGGCCCTGTCCCGACGCGACAGCAAGGCCATGGCTCGCCTGCAGGAGCTGCACCGCCAACTGGCTGCCGGTGTCCCCCTGGCCGAAATCGCGGTCACCCCGTGAACCAGACCGGGGCGACCGTACCCGCGGCACCCGGCTGGTACCTCATCGCCGGACTCGCCTGCGCGGCCCTGGGCGCCCTCAGCTTCCTCGGATTCCTCATCACCGCCACCTGCAAAGCCGTCCGCCACCACCGCACCCGGAGGAACACCGTGCGCCCTACCCGTAGGTATCAGCACGCCGCCACCACCGGCGCCCTGCTGCTCGCAGCCGCCAGCATCGTCGCCGGCCTGCGCCACCTGTACTTGCCCGCCGCCCTGTTCGGGCTCGGCGTCCTGGTCCTCACCGAGGCCGCGCTGCGCGAGCACCGCCGCCGACGTCGCCAAGCAGTCGAGCAGGCCCTCGCTGTCATGACGGAAGCGGCCCGGGCCCGCCGGGTGGCCGACGAAGAGTTCGAGGCCGGCCTGCCCCAGCGCATGGACGCCATCGCCGACGACGTCACCCAGCACCTGCACGCGCAGGGCCTGCCCACCGAAATCCGGCTGGGGTGGGACCGTGACTCGCTGCAGCGGAGGCCCCGGTGAAGTTCTACCTCTACCGGGAGGAGCCAGTGCAGGCGATCGTCGCCCACCCGGACACCCTCGCCCAGCTGACCGCTGCCCTGCCCAAGGCCGACCCCCGGCCGCTCCTCGGCGGTATCGACTTCGGCCTGCCCCTCATCCCGGACAACACCGTGGCCCTCGCCGTCATCCACCTCCGCCCCTTCAAGGCCCCCACAGCGTGATCAACCTTCCTGGCCGGCCGTTCCGGCTGCACCTGCCCCACCAGGTGCTGGCGTGCTTCCTGCTGCCGGACGGATGGGCCGTCGCGATTGACGACCCCGAATACGGGCTCACCTCGGCCGCCCCCGATCCCGCGGAACTGGTCCGCGGATACGGCGGCGGCCGCCTCGAGTGGCCCGAGCACGACCCCACGCACCAGCAAGGAGGGCAGCACACATGATCTGCACCCTGTGTGACACCCACGAACTCGAGTACGGCTCCCTCTGCCACAGCTGCACCCGCGCCACCCACGAACGTCTGCAGCGCCTGCCCCGCATGTGGGCCTCCCTGGACGCCTGGCTCGCCCCCGGCACCACCGGCAGCGCCCAGTACGGCGGCCGCGTCCGCCGCGCCGAGGCGCCCCTGCCCGTCGACTCCGAGGTCCTGGACCTGCGCGCCGGCGGCGGAATCGTCGGCGTCCTCGAGGACTGGCGAGAGGCCGTCTACGAGGTCCGAGGCTGGGCCATGCCCGACCGAGCCGCCTCCCTCGCCCACCGCGTCACCATCGCGGCCGCCGACCTCGACAGCCACCTCGACTGGATCTCCCGCTGGTACGCGGGCGAGGCCTTCGGCTGGGACATCCGCCGCCTGGTCCACCGCGTCCGCCGAGTCGTCCAGCCCGGCCGCGACGCGGACGAGCCCACCCTGCTTGGCCACTGCATCGCCGTCGACCCGGCCGGCACCGTGTGCGGTGCCCGCCTGTACGCCGACATGGGCAAGCCCGTGCAGTGCGAGTGGTGCCTGTGCGAGTACCCGCCCCACACGTGGCTCGCCCTGCGGTACTTCCAGCCCGGGCGCGTGCGGCCCGGCGCTGCCGAGGAGCGAGCCCTCGAGCCCGCAGCAGCCTGACGACATGCGAGGGCCCGCCGCAACCCCAGCACGGCGGGCCCTCGCATGCGTTGTACGGCCGCTACGTCTCCCGCTGGCGCGGCGGCTCCTCCCCCTGCTGGGCGATGTCGGTCCTCTGCCCCTGCCTCGACTTCCGATTTCGGAAGTACGGCTCGATGACCCGCCAGTCGAACAGGCGGACGCGTCCGACTTTCTTTGCCTTGTCGAGAGGCACCGGCCAGTCCGGATCCTCCTCGGCCAACTGCCGGCAGCGCTGCGCACTCACTCGCTTGAGACCTGCAGCTTCGAGGCGCGCGGGCATGTCCGCGAAGGAGATCAAGTCCGGCCCTCCTGTCTCTGCGACTTCCTCCGGCGGGGAGTCGGGCATGACTCCATCCTTCCAACTTCCTTGTTTTAAAACAAGGAAGTTCGCTACTGTCGTCTCGGCACAACGGGAAAACCCCTCGGCCCATATGGAGCGGCTACTCCGGGCCGAGGGGTGGACCCGTCCTGAAGCGATCACAAGGAGAGGTCCGCCATGGAGCGTACCCAGCCCGATCCCACAGACGAAGCGCTGCGCCGCCTGATCGAACAGCCCAGCTACGGCGCCCAGCTCCTGAACTTCGCCGCCCGCCTCCTGAACATGGACGCCACCGCGGACATGGACGACGCCTCCCTGCGCCGCGCCATGAACATCGCCACGGACGCCGTCCTCAAGGACCTGCCCGAGGTCGTGCGGGACATCGCCCTGCAGCGGGCCCGGAGCCACATGCCCCCGCTCACCGGCATCACCCGCGGCGAGGCCGCCCTGCGGCTCCGGGCCGCCGCCGGGGCTCTGGGATGAGCGGCCGGTACGGACGCCTGTCGTCCATGCAGCGGGCCCTGGTCAAGCAGGCCCTCGGCGAGATGGCCGAGCGCCTCGAGACCGCCCGGCCTGACCAGCCGATCACCGAGATCGGCCGGATCGCGTTGATCCAGGCGACCACGATGGACCCCACCCTGTCCGGCGCGCTGCGCGAGCGGGTGCCGGAGATCACCGGATCGGTCATCCGCCGCGAGTTCGCCCAGCAGCTGCGCGAGATCGCAGGTGACGCGTGAGCCGCTGGACCGAGAACCGCATCGTGGCCGAGCCCGCCACCGTCCAGGCCTGCCAGGCCGACCGACGCACCGCCCCCGAGCAGGCCGCCGCCGAGGGGGCCGCCCGCGGCCAGCTCGCCGACACCCGCCAGCACGCCGCCGAGTCCGCCGCTGCCCCCGGCAGCCGCCGCAACTGACCCGCACAGACGGCGGGCCCGCACAACCGTGCGGGCCCGCCCCTCCACGCCTCCTTGGAGTTCCACGTGTCCCTGGACCAGCCCATCGCCTGGACGGCCGGCCACCTCTGGCCCGCCGCCCTGCTCGCGGGCGTCCTCGCGGCCATCTGCGCCATCATCGTGCGCCGGACCAGCGGCGCCGTCCTCGCCGCCGGCATCGGCGCCCTCATCTGCACCGCCTACAGCGCCGACACCTCCTGGCGGTTCGCCGAGCACCGCCTCGGCATGACCGCCGTGGACGAACGCGCTGTGATGTTCGCCGCGGGGGAGGGCGCCCTACTCGCCTGCGCCATCATGGCCCGCGCTAACAAGCAAGCCACCGCGACCGACACGGCCGCCGGCACCCCGGGTGTCGCCGGCGTGCTCGTGTGGTGCATCACCGGCATCCAGATCATCCCCGCCTACAGCGAGTCAGGGTTCTGGGGCGGCACCGTCCGCGCGGTCATCGGACCGGTCATGGCCAGCATGCTCTGGCACCTCGCCATGGGGCTGGAGATCCGCGTCAGCCGACCCGAGGCCCTCTCCACCGGCCTTCCCGCCCAAATCGGCCACGAACTGCGCGAGCGGCTGCTCTCCCGCCTCGGCCTGGCCGTCCGAGGCCGCACCGCCGAGCAGGTCTCCCGCGACCGGGCCACCGCCCGCGCCGTACGCCTCGCCTCCCGTAAGCACCTCGGCTGGTGGGGGAGGGCCGCGCTCAAGGCATCCGTCGCCCGCTCCGGCGCAGCCGTCAACGGCGACCAGCGCCACCAGCTGCTGCAGCTGCTCGCCGCCCGCCGCAACGCCGCCGAGCTGCGCACCGTACCCGTCGCCTCCCCCTGGGTACCGCAGCCCCTAACCGAGCCCTACCCGAGTACTCCGCTTGGCGTCACCGGCGCCGAGCTGCGCCGCATGGACCCCGTGGACGCTGTGCTGCGAGTCCACGCAGGGCACCCGGACGCCTCCCCAGCCGAGCTGGCCAGCCTGTGCACCGAGTACGGCGTACCCGTCTCGCAAGCCCAGGTCCAGGTAGCGCTGCACGCCGCTCCGAAGCACCCTACCCCGCCAGCGCCGGTGGAGTCCGGGCAGCCCGCTGCACTGCTGTTCGCCTCGCCCGAGCGCCCCCAGCTGGACACTGCTACCCCGGACGACGGCACACGCGTACCCGACTCGACTGGCGAGGCCTACCCGCGCAGCGACCTGCAGCTCTACCTCACCACCGATCCCGAGGTACGCCCGGAGGTCGCCTGCGCCGTACCCGCCGAGGTGATCCGGCGCCGCCCTACCCGAGCCGAGGTACACATCCGCGTACCCGACCCGCTCCGTGGCCACGACGTCACCGCGGCGGTCGGCGGAGGCACCGTGGACCACTTCGCCAGCATCACCCAGGAGTGGACCGGGGCCGACGAGGAGGTACCCGCCGCTACCCAGGTAGCCGACGGATCCAGGCCCCTACCTGTACCCGTACCTGAGCCCCTACCCGGTTCCGAGGCCGTACCCGAGGACACCGCCCCGGCGGGTACGGACGACTGGGAGCACCTACTCGGACGCGCCCGGCAGGTAGACGCCGCCTACCGCCGTACCCACCGCCGACCCGCGCCCGTCAAGACGTTCAAGACCGAGCTGCGGGTAGGCCAACCCAAGGCCCAGCTCCTGCGGGACACGCTCGCCGAGGAGGCCCGCCGGTGATCAGCACTGCCGGGCTGCTCCTCGCGCTCACCTGCCCTAGCCATCGTCAGCACCGGGCTTGCGCTCGCCATCACCGCATGGCGACCGCGCCCCGGCGACGGCCAGGCCTTCGCACTCGCCTTCACCGCCGGCCTCGCCGTCGGCGCTCTCTGCTTCCTCCTCGGCGCGCTGCACTGGCTCGCCCACCTTCTGACCTGAGGACTCCCCACCATGTTGCTCATCACCGTGCTGTGCCTCGCCGGGCTCGCCCCCGGCCTGGCCACGGTCTGGCTTGTCCGCCGGCGTTCCAGCTGGCTCCTCGCCGTCCTGGCCGGCGTCGCCGTCACCGTCGCCCTGCCGTTCCTGCTGCTCACTTCGCTGGTCCTGTTCCCGCCGCTGGGCATCGCGGTGGGCCTGGCCGCCGCCCTCGCAGCGCTCCGCGCTTATGACAGGGGACGGATCTGGTCCGCCACCGTCTGGGCGGGCGTCACGGCGCTCGCGGTCAGCTGCGCGAGGTGGTGGAGGTGACCAGCCGCCGCCCGATTATCCCGGCCAAGGTGATCCCCGGCGGTCAGCAGCCGCCCGCACCGCCGAACCCGCCGTCGGCCAATCCGGGATGGCCGCCGCTCGGTGGTGGACCGCCCGGGCCGCCGCCAGCTGCGCCGCCGCCCGTCTACGTGCACGTCAGCATCCCGCCGGACCCGCCCGAGAAGGACCGCACGCCGCCCTGGTGGACACGCGTCCGGTGGGGACACCACCTGCTGCTCCTCGCTCTCGGCTTCCCGCTCAGCAGGCCCTGGGCGCACGTCCTGGCCGACGCACGCAGCAACGCTGGCCTGGCCGGGGCATGGGTGATCGCGGTCATCCCCCTCGCCCTGGTCGCGTTCTGGGACAACGTCTGCCGCATCCGTGCCCGGCACTCGGACCCGGACCTGTGGATGCCCCGGATACGCGCCTTCGTCGCCCGGCTGCTGCTGTACGCGGCCGTCCTGGCTACCGGACTGGCCCTGCCGCTCGCCACCCTCGTCTACGGAATCACCGGAGTTCACACATGATCGCCTTGGCTGCAGCCGTCCCCTCGGCTGCCCAGTCCAGCACCATCACGTCCGCCGGCCTCGCCGTCGGTGTCGGGCTGCTCGCCGTGGAACACGTCCGCTGGTGGCGTGGCGGCGGGGGAGGGGCCAAGGGCGTACCGGGCGCGGCTGCAGCTGGCTCCGCGCGCGACCCGAAGGTCCTCATCCCGTTCTGGTTCGGGATTACCGTCGGCACCCTCATGGTCGCCTGCCCCGCCGGCCTCCTCGGCTCCATGGCCGGCCTGTTCCGGTGGGGCGGCAACGGCATCGGGGGCCTGGTCATGTCGACCATGACCGGCCACCAGGCCCACGCCATCGCGAAGGCTTCCGCCCCCGGGCTCGGCGACGGCGGCGCACTGGTCGTGACCGCCATGGTGGTCAGCCTGTGGCTGCTGCGGAAGGTCCCCCCGAAGGCGACCAAGGGCAAGTGGTGGAAGGGCGTGTTCACCGGCACGCTCATCACCATCGGCACCGGCACGTTCGCCCTGATCGGCAACATCGTCGTACCCGGCGCGAACAGCCTCGGCGACTGGGCCCTGCACGGCCTCGTCCACGGGACTCTCCTGTGACCGCGCTGACTACCCGGCAGTGGCTCCGTACCGCCGCCGACCGCGTCTCCACCGGCAGTGGCCGCCTCACCGCCCACTACGTCGGCCGGGCCGCCCGGGCCGTCCACGGCCGCGTCACCAGCTGGCCCTGGTGGACACAGCTCGGCCTCACGCTCCTCGCGCTCTACCGCGGACCGCAGCTCCTCGCGCGCCTGGGGGACCGGGTACACGAACGCATTGCCTCCGGCGCCTGGGGCGGCCTACTGTTCACGGCCGCAGGCCTGTGGATCGTTACCGCCTACCGCGCCGGCCGGGACGGCTGGGAGCCCAAGCAGCGCACGGCCAAGGCAGAGCCGGACCAGGAGGAGCCGACCGGCGACCAGGCCGACGACGACGAGGCCGACGCCGAGCTGGGCGAGGCCGCCCTCGAGCAGGCCCCCGCAGGGCCGCCGCTCCTCTCGCTCTCGGACCTCCGTATCTCCCTCGCCAAGGTGGGCACGCCCCACGCGCATCTCGCCGTCCTCGCCGAGGACCTGGGCACCACCTCGGACCGCGTCCGCGAGGCCCTGACGCGGTGGGCCATCCCCGTGGACGACGTACGGATGAGGGGCCGTGGCACGTCGACCGGGGTGAAGGGCGGCCCTGCAGCGCACCCCGCCATCGTCCCGCGACCGGAGGACGTTGCCGCTGTTGCCGCAGGTCAGGGGGCCAACAACAACAGCAACAACACCGAGTACGACTTCGTCACGATCCCGGACGAGGTCAACCCCGCGCGCACGCACGTCGTACCGCGCGACCAGTAGACCCCGGGGCGGCCGTCCGCCTGGCAGCTAGCCGGCCGCCCCGGTCCACCCATCCCGAACACGAGACAGGAGCCCCATCATGCGCCGGCGCAGGGGTACGAGCGAGACCGACAAGCTGCAGGAGACCGTGAGCAGGCTGCCCAAGCGGGTGGCCGACTGGACGCCCGAGGAGCGTCAGCAGTACACCACCCAGTCCGACCGTGCGATGCGCGAGCGCGCCGGCGTCGACCCCAACGCGTCCTGAGAGGATCCACCCCATGAGCGAGCGCGTGAACGTCCAAGTGCTGCTGCTGTTCGGCGACCAGGCGGAGGTCGTCGCCGACGTCCCGCCGGAGGAGCGCGGTGAGCCGGAGCGCTACCCGGCCGCCGAGATCGCCGAGGCCGCCGGCGTCGACCTCGAGCAGTTGCCCGGCCTCCGGCTGACCGCCGAGGTGGGCCCGGATGAGCGGCTGTCGGGCTGGCAGCTGGCGTGATCCGTGGGGAAGGCCCCGGCCTGCGGAGGTCGGGGCCTTTTCTACACCCAAGGGTGTTGCAATCCACTAATCCAATGCTGTAAAGTACTAATCAAGAGGTGAGGGGCTGCGAACCCCAGGCCTCGGATCCATCTCAACTCAACAGTGGAAGGACAGTCATATGGCTGACCGTGAAGACGAGATCATGCGGGTCCTGGCCCACGCGATCTCGACCGTCTACACGATCCTGGTCGACGTCTGCGCCAACCTGCCCGTGCCGATCGGTCTCCCGACCGACCAGCACATCCCGGCAGGAGACGCGGTCCCCGCAATCCAGCGGGTGGCGGAACTCGCCAAGGACCAGCCGATGGGCGAGACCCAGGAAGCGCAGCTGTTCACCGGCTGCATCCACCTCCTGGCCGCCATCGACCTCTACGCACTGTGTGCCACGAGGTTCGTGGAGACCCGAGCCGAGGCAGTGGGCGCCAACCTCGTCTACGCCGAGGAGGCCCTCAAGAGTCTCGCGCTCTGGCTGATCATCAACGAGACCGGAGACTGATCCAACAACCGCCCCCCGGCACCCAGCCGGGGGGCGGTTGCCCACTGAAAGCGAGAGACCGGCAAGGGCCAGGCCGTAGCCTTCGGCACCAGAGCGCCGTTGCGAAACCCTCACCGGTCGGATCCATCCCCCAACAGGAGGACAGACCCCCATGGTAGACACCGACCGGCCCGCCGCCCGCACCCCGGAGACCTTCGAGGAGATCGCCGCGCGCACCGGACGGCCGCTCAGCACCGTACGCAACACCTGGTCCCGCCACCCGGCCTGGCCCGCGCCCCTAGAGGAGCGGCGAGGCCGCTGGCGCCAGTTCGACCCGGACGCGGTCGACGCCTTCCTACGTGCCCACGTCGACCGCGCCACCGACAACGCCCTCGAGCCCGAGCGCCTCTACACCGCCGCCGAACTCGAGGCGGCCGGCATCGGCCTCAAGGCGTCCACCATCCGCGCCGACCTCTCCCGCAGCCGCTCCGGCGGTCCACGACGCTGGCCCGAGCCCGACGAAACCTCCAGTGGCGTCAACCGGTGGAAGGGCCGCACAGCCGCCCAGGCCCTCGAGGGCCGCCGCGGGTATCGCCGTACGGCACCCCCCGGACGTTGACCTAGGCGCCCGGCTGCTGGTCCGTCTCCTTGAGGTCACCGTAGGAGTCCAACGACCAACGCACCCCGCTGTCGTCGGAGAAGTACAGCGTCGGGCGGTTGTTGTGCACCGTCGGCGCCGAGTAGCGCTGCGACAGGAACCGCACGGTGCGGCCAGCGCCCAGCAGATCCACAGGAAGCGTCAGCCGCTCCCCAGGCTCCTGCGGCCCTCCGCCGGCCCGGTCCCATGTCTGGGCCTCCGCAGCGGTGTACGCCGTCCCGAACCGCACCTCCACGTCCCTCACCGGCGCATCACTGTCGTTGGTCACCCTGACCACCCAGTGGTTGTCGGGAACGGCCGCGCCCTGGTCGTCGGTCGTCGCGCCAGCCTTCGCTGCATCATGCGCACGCGCCGAGCCTGCGCCCACCGCCGATCCTCAGCTGCAGCGCGCAGCTCGGCGCGTTCGAGCGCCATCGTGGCCGACTGCTCGCCGATGAACACGCGTTGTTCGCGGATCTGGTCCCGCTGACTCTTCATGGTCCACACCGCCGCACCGGCCGCCGCCGCAGCGAACAACGTGCCAAGCCACGTGGGCACGTCACCCCAGTTGATCACGCTCATGCGGGCGATTCTCATCCGCCCACGGCACGGGCCGCGCCAGAGTGACGAGTTCGTGACGCTGGCCACCCACGCCACTGCCCTCGCGCCACAAGCCCCTGCCGCACCATGGAACACATGGAGTACGCGTCCCTGCCCCCCGGCCTGCTCACCACCAGCCTCGCCGCCAAGGCCGCCGGCGTGGAACCTGCCACCATCCGCGACTGGGTACGCCGCGGCATACTGCAGCGCGCCGGCGGCAGCCCTCGCCGCCCCGTCTACACCGTCCAGGCCGTCACCGAGGCCGCGACCGCCGCCAAGCCGACCAGGCCAGGTCAACGCGCCGCACGGTAAACCCCGCTTGACGTGCGCCGATCCATGCGCCACGATCTTGGCGCACACCCATGTCCGAAAACGGACTCAATAAGCTGATTGATCAAGCCCCCAACGCGCCTCGGTGGTGGGGGCCTTGTCGTCCCAGCTGATACCGGCCGACCCCATCCGCACGCGCACGCACCCGTGGAACCATGGGCCGCAACCGCGACGAGGAGGGGGCCGACATGTTCGGCAAGAAGAAGACGCCAGAGGAGCAAGCCGCAGCGCAGCGCCAGAGGCAACTCACCGCCGCTGCAGCCGCTGCAGGTGTCACCATCATGGGCGGCAAGGTCCGCATGCCCAACCAGCAGGCCATCCCCATCGAGGGCGCACGCGTCACCATCGAGGCCGGCGAAACCGCACGCAAGCGGATCACGGCCGCGCGCGTCGCTCTGATCGGCATCTTCGCCATCTGGGCCAAGAAGGACATGAGCCAGCTGTTCATCACCATCGAGCACGAGGAGGGCATTGTCCTCGTGCCCGTCCCGGCCAAGAAGGAAGCACAGGCCCGGATCTTCGCCACCATGGTGAACGGCGAGCCCACGGGCATCAGCAAGGCCAAGGACGAGCCTCCGGCCTCCTGAGCCAGCCCAGGACAACACCCCCGGGGGATACCCACCCCCCGGGGTGACACAGGGGGGAGGCACGCCATGCCGTACGCCCCGCCCTCCCGCTGCACCGACCCCGAATGCCACGAGCTGGCGACCAAGGGCTCACGCTGCGACGACCACCAGCCCATCCCCTGGGCAGGCCGCGACGACAAGGCAGCGCGCTACGGCATCAGCTCAGGCGAATGGCGCACCCTCAAGCGCAAGGTCACCGCGAGAGACAACGGCTGCTGCTACCTGTGCGGCGCCGAGCCCGCAGACCCCGAGGCCTACGACCCCGACGACCGGACGACATGGCCGCACGAGCTCGACCACATCACGCCCATCAGCGAGGGCGGCGCACGCCGCTCCCTCGACAACCTCGGTCTGGCCTGCACCTCGTGCCACGACGCCAAGAGCCGCGCCGAGACCGCACGCGCCAACGCACGCCGACGTAAGGCCCGCTGACCTTCCCGACGACCTCCCGGAGGCCCCCATGCCGCCAGCCTCAACCGCCCAGCAGCTCCTCGAGTACCGCGCCGAGCTGCGTGCCGGAGGCATCGACCCCGACCTCGCGGACGTGCTGGTGCGCGATGCCGCGTCCGTGCTCGTGCAGCAGAGCGGCCTCGTGACCAAGCCGCTCCCCAGCGCCGTGATCACTTCGACCGTCCCGGAAAGCGAAGCTGGCCGGGGGGTAGGGGAGTCAAAATCACCAGCCTGATCGCCCCGGGGCCCGGCGCGGTCAACTCGGCGCACGCCGTCTCAGAAAAAATTCCGCGCGATGGGCCACCAGACCCGTCACGCTGAGTAAACATGCAGGTCAGAGGGGTGATGACCATGGGGCGTACCGCCCAGCCCGCTGCCCTCAAGCTCCTCCACGGCCGCGGCAACGGCCGCGACTCCGGTGGCCGCGTCGTCAACCAGGGGCCAGCGTTCCGCCGCATCCCACCCAAGCCGCCCACCTGGCTCAGCCGCGAGGCCGCCGCCGAGTGGCGCCGCGTCGCCCCCGGCCTGCAGCGCCTGGACCTCCTCAAGGAAGAGGACCGCGCGGTGCTCGCCGCGTACTGCGAGACCTGGTCCCAGTTCGTGGAGGCCACCCGCACGGTCACCAAGGAGGGCATCACCACGCAGGTCGTCACGGTCAGCGCATCCGGCAGCGAGACCACGCGCACCGTGCCGCACCCGGCCGTGACGATCGCCCGTTCCGCCGGCCGCGAGCTGCGGGCGTTCGCCGCGCAGTTCGGCCTGACACCGAGCAGCGAGCAGGCCCTGGCGAGAGGGGCCGACGATGGCAGCGAGGACGACAACCCGTTCGCGTAAGCCGAGCAAGCCGAAGGCCGCCAAGCGCCGAGACCAGCTGCAGCTGCCGGACCAGGAGGAGCTGGACCGGCTCAAGCTCAGCCCCGAGGTGGCCTGGTACCTGGTCGACCGTGGGATCCCGCTGCCGGACTGCCCGCCGCTGATCAAGACGCCGGAGCCGCGGCAGGAACCGGGAGCGGTTTTCGATCCGGCGCGCGTCGACCGGGTGATCAACGCGTTCTCCAAGCTCCGCCATACCAAGGGGCAATGGGCCGGCCAGCCCCTGCGTCCAGACCCCTGGCAGGTCGCGTACGTGATCGCGCCCGTGTTCGGCTGGGTGCACTGGGACGAGGACGCCGGCGACTACGTCCGGATCATCTCCGAGCTGTACGTAGACGTCCCGCGGAAGAACGGCAAGAGCACCTTGTGCGGCGGCATCGCGATCTACATGACCGCCGCCGACGGCGAGCCCGGCGCCGAGGTCATCGCCGCGGCGACGACCAAGGACCAGGCCCGTTTCGTCTTCGACCCAATCCGGCGCCTGGCCGAATCCGCGCCCGCGCTCAAGGGACACGTCAAGCCCCTCAAGGACAAGATCCTCCACCCCAAGTCCGGGTCGTACTTCCAGTGCATCAGCAACGTCGCCGATGCCCAGCACGGCGCCAACCTGCACGCCTCGATCCTGGACGAGCTGCACGTCCACAAGAGCCCGGACATGCTCGAGGCGTTGGAGACTGGCACGGGCTCCCGGCGGCAACCGCTCAACGTCGTCATCACCACGGCGGACACCGGCCGGCGCGAGACGCCGTACGACAACAAGCGCCGGCGCATCGAGCAGTTGGCCCGTGGCGTCCTGCACGACCCGAGCGTCTTCGGCGTCATCTTCGCCGCGCCGGACGACGCCGACCCGCACGCCGAGGAGACCTGGCGTGCGGCCAACCCCGGGTTCGGTGTCTCGCCGACCCGGGCCTACCTGGTAAAGGCCTCCCGCAGGGCGCAGTCCTCGGACGCCGACCTTGCCTCGTACAAGCGGCTGCACCTCGGCATCCGCACGCGGCAGGACATCAAGTTCCTGCGGATCGAGGACTGGGACCGCAATGCCGGCATGGTGGACGAGGCCAAGCTGCACGGCCGGGACACCTGGGGCGGCCTGGACCTCGCCGCGACGTCCGACCTGCTGGCCCTGTGCTGGCTGTTCCCGAACGACGACGATGGCACGCTGGACGCCCTGTGGCGCTTCTGGACGCCCGAGGACAACATCCCGTCCCTCGACAAGCGGACGGCCAAGGCCGCCTCGCGCTGGGTGCGCGAGGGCTGGCTCACCACCACCCCGGGCAACGTCGCCGACTACGACTGGATCAAGGAACAGATCCGAAAGGACCGCGACTCGTTCCGGGTCCGGTCGATCGGCTACGACCCGTGGAACGCCTCGCAGTTGACCAATGACCTGGTCAGCGAACGGGCGCCCATGGTCAAGGTGCGGCAGGGGTTCCAGACCATGTCGCCCTGCCTCAAGGAAACCCAGAGGCTGATCAAGCGGGGCACGCCGGAGGTGCCCGTGCTGCGGCACGGCGGGCACCCCATCGTGCGCTGGTGCGTGGACAACCTCGCGGTGGTCATGGACCCGGCGGGCAACGTCAAGCCCGACAAGGCCAATTCCGGCGACAAGATCGACGGCGTGTCTGCCCTGCTGACCGCCATGTCCGAGGTCCTCGCGAGGCCTCCGCGCCGGAAGTCCCGGTACGCGGACGAGGACGAAATCATGGTCGTCTAGGGCGGCCGGAGGGGAGGCCGCGATGTTCGCGTGGCGCCGTACCGCCGTACGGAAACGGGTCGTCGTCAACCTGGCCGACAAGGCATTCCGGGGGATCCTGTGGGCCAAGCGCGGCCCGCTCCTGGTCCTGCGGGACGCCGAGCTGCTCGAGGCCGGCCGCCCACCGCAGCAGGTGGACGGCGAGGTCGTCATCGAGCGGGCCAAGGTGCAGTTCACCCAGGTCCTCGCCGGGGGTGGCAGCTGATGGCTTTCGTGGTCAGCTCCGGTGAACTCGCCACCACCGGGGCCGGCGTGCTGCCGGCGTACGCGCCGATCAGTCTTCGGGCCGCGCCGTGGGAGTACGAAACGATCTGGCGCACCCAGCCACAGGTCCGCACGGTGATCGGGTTCATCGCGCGGAACATCGCACAGCTCGGCATCCACACCTTCCGAAGGGTCAGCGACACCGACCGGGAGCGGCTGACGGATCACCCGATGGCGCAGCTGCTCGCCGAGCCACTGCCCGGCATGACCCAGTTCCGGTTTGTCGAGCGTCTCGTTTCCGACGTCGCGCTGTACGACAACGCCTACGGGATCAAGCTCAAGCTCAACGGACGGCTGCGGATCCTGCCGGTACCGCCCACCCTGATCCGCCCGTACGGGGGCAACTGGATCCGGCCGGAGAAGTACGAGACTGCGGGCGGAAGGGACTTCAGTCCGGACGAGGTGGTCCACATCCACGGCTACTCGCCCACGGATCTCACCTACGGGGAGTCGCCGATCGAGTCGCTGCGCGAGCTGATCCTCGAGTCCTCAGAGGCCGCCAAGCAGCGTGCGCAGATGTGGCGCAGCGGGGCCCGCCTGACCGGCGTGCTGGTCCGGCCGGCCGATGCGCCCGAGTGGGGCTCGAAGGAGAAGGCCCGGTTCCGGGAGATGTGGCGGACGTTCTCGCAGGGCGGCGGCGCCGAGGGCGGCACGCCGATCCTCGAGGACGGCATGGAGTACAAGCCCATCGGGTTCAACCCGGAACAGGCGCAGTACATCGAGGCCCGCAAGCTCACCCGCGAGGAGTGCGCGGCTGCCTACTACATCCCGCCCCCGCTCATCGGGATCCTCGACCACGCCACCTACAGCAACATCAAGGAACAGCACGCCCACCTGTACCAGGACACGCTCGGTCCCTGGACGGTGATGCTGCAGCAGGAACTCGTGGCCCAGGTGCTGCCGGATGTGCCGGACAACCAGGACGTCTACTGCGAGTTCAATGTGGAGTCCAAGATGCGCGGCGACTTCGAGTCGCAGGCGGCTGCAGCCTCCACGGCGACCGGCGGCCCGTGGATGACGCGTAACGAGATCCGGGCCCGGAACAACCTGCCGCGCATCGAGGGCGGAGACGAGCTGATCGTCCCCCTGAACGTCACCGAGGGCGGCCTCGCGTCGCCCCGGGACACGGCCCCGGACAGCGGAGCCAGCGCCCCAAAAGCGGGCGGCCTGCCGCGTAGGAAAGCCTCCGGCAGGCCGTCGTCGCTGGGCACGTTCGCCTCCGAACGGGACGCCCTCGAGACCACCTTGACGGCGTTCACCGAGCGGCAGGCGAACGCGCTCCTGACGGCCGCCGGCGCGAAGGCCGACGGCGACACCGGGATGCCGGACCTGCTCGCCCTGTGGGCACAAGGCTCCGAGGACCGGCTCGCGCAGCTGCAGGCGCTGCTCGCCACCCACGGCTACCGGCTCGCCCAGGTTGGCGCCTGGGACGTACTGGACATCTACAACCCCGAGGCCGACAACTGGTCGGCCGAGGTGATGCTCGCCTGGATCCTCGCCGCAGCTGAGACGCATGCGCAGCAGCACGAGGACGCCGGGCGGGACGCCGTCGCCAAGGTGCAGGAGGAGGGGAGCGACGGCTGGCGGGAGGCCCTGCAGTCGGCCGCGGCAGCGTGGGGCTCCGCGGCCACTGCACGGGCCCGTACCGCCTCCACCGAGCTGCGCTCCTTCGGCAGCCACGACGCCGCCAGCGCGAGCGGCTTGACCAAGAAAATCTGGCGGACCGGCGGGAAGAACCCCAGGCCCAGTCACAAGGCCCAGGACGGCGAATCCGTCTCCCTGGACGACGTGTTCAGCAACGGCCTGCGGTGGCCCGGTGACGGCCAGGGCCGCGCCGAAGAACTCGTCAACTGCAACTGCACCCTCGACTACGCGAAGGAGGAATGACGTGCGCACGATGGAAGTGACCGCCAAGGTCAAGGCGGCGGGCGTCACCGACGGGTTGGAAGAGGGTCAGTTCCGTGCCCTCGTCTCCGTCTTCAACAACGAGGACACCTACGGCGATGTCGTCAGGCCCGGGGCGTTCGCCCAGACCCTGCAGGACTGGGCGGCCAAGGGCGACAGCATCCCCGTCATCTGGTCCCACCAGTGGTCCGACCCGTTCGCCCACATCGGGCACGTGGTGGAGGCCCAGGAGACCGCCCAGGGCCTGGAGGTCCTCGGACAGATTGACGACCTCGGCGAGAACCCCTCCGCCGACCAGGTCTACCGGCTACTCAAGGGGCGCCGCGTCACGCAGTTCTCCTTCGCCTACGACGTCCCGAACGGCGGCGGCGCCTGGGTGAAGGACGATACCCACCCCTGGGGCGGCTATTACGAGTTGCGCCAGGTCGACCTGCACGAGGTAGGGCCCTGCCTGCTCGGCGTCAACCGCGAGACCGAGCTGCTCGCCGCGAAGGCCGCCAGCATCGCCGCCGGCGCCAAGGCCGGACGCGTGCTGTCCCAGGCCAACTATGACCGCCTCGCCGCCGCACACGCGTCGATCGGCGAGGTCCTGGCCGCCGCCGAGCCGGAGAAGGCCCGGCACCCCGCGGCCCCGAAGAACGACACCCCGCCCCCGGGGGAGTCCGGCCAGCCCGGCTCTGCGGCGGCCAGCGGCACCGAGCCGCCCGCCCAGCCCTCAGAGCCCGCGCCCGCCCAGGACACTCCGCAGGACACCGTCACCAGCAGCACCGAGAACGAGGCCACCCCGGACCCCCGCGAAGCATCCACCACGGATGCCGCCAAGGCCGGCGCCGTCTCCAACCGCCTGCGCACCGACCTCCAGCTCCTCGAGCTGGAGGCATCGCTCACGGAATGAGGAGACATGCCCAAGACGATCAAGGACCTCAACGAGGAGATGAAGCATCACCTCCTCAAGGCGCGGGAGATCACCACCCTCGCTGAGGAGCAGGACCGGGACTTCACCGAGGACGAGACCACCCAACTGCGCGAGCACATGGCCAAGGCCACCCAGGCCAAGGCCGAGATAGAGAAGCTCAAGGGCAACGACGAGATCCGCCGAACCCTCGAGCAGCTCGGCGACGACATCGCCCTCAACGCCAAGACCGACGACCAGGGCCACCGGCAGACCGCCTCCGGGTTCCTGCTGCCCGACAAGGCCAAGTCCCTGGGCCAGCAGTTCACCGAGTCGCCCGAGTACAAGGGCCTCCTCGCCCAGGCACCCACCGGGCAGTTCGGCGCCAAGCAGCGCGTCCAGTCCGAGATGTTCGGCGTCAAGTCGCTGGTCACCGGCGGCTCCGACACCTCCGGCGGCGCCCTGGTCACCAACGACTACCGCGGCCTGGCCGTCGGCCTGGACGTGTTCCAGCGACCGCTGCGCCTTAGGGACGTCGTCACCCCCGGCCAGACCACCTCTGACACGGTGGAGTACGTCCGCGTCACCTCGGTGACGAACGCCGCTGCCCCTGTGCCGGAGGCCACCAGCTCGGCGGCGCCGACCGCACCGGGCAGCGCCGGCCCGCTGGTGAACAATGCCGGCGGCGGCTACAAGCCCGAGTCCGGGCTCGCCCTCGCGAAGATCACCACCGCGGTCAAGACGATCGCGCACTGGATGCCGGCCACCAAGCGGGCCCTGTCCGACGCCGCGCAGATCCGCACCCTCATCGACGCCTTCCTCCTGTACGGCCTCGAGGAGGAACTCGAGGACCAGATGGTCCAGGGCGACGGCACCGGTGAGAACTTCGAGGGCCTGTCGAACGTCTCCGGGATCCAGGCGCAGGCCTGGGACACCAACCTCCTCAAGACGACCCGCAAGGCCAAGACCTTGGTGCGGACCGTCGGCCGGTCCGTCCCGAACGCCTACCTGCTCAACCCGGCTGACACCGAGGCGCTGGACCTCCTGCAGGACAACGAGGCGCGGTTCTACTTTGGCGGCCCGGCCGGAGCGGGCACCGCCCAGCAGCTGTGGGGCCTCCCGGTCATCGAGACCGAGGCCGTGCCCGCGGGCACCGGCTACTGCGGTGACTTCCGCAAGGCCGTCCTGTGGGACCGCGAGCAGGCCACCATCCAGATCACGGACTCTCACCTGGACTTCTTCGTCCGCAACCTCGTGGCGATCCTCGCCGAGATGCGCGCGGCTTTCGGTGTCCTCCAGCCGAGCGCGTTCGTCGAGATCGACCTCACGGCCTGATCGGAGGCATGACCCATGGCGTACCTCAACCCGGCCGCCGGCGCGGCCCGTGAGGGCAAGCAGGCGGCATCCCAAGCCGACATGGCCGCGGTCACGACGACGGCCGCGGCCGGGGCCAACCCGACCAAGGTCGAATTCGACAAGGTCGTCACGGACCTGACCAACGCGCGAAACACGATCAACGGCCTCCTGGCCAAGCTCCGGGCGGCCGGCCTGATCGCCCCGTGACCCTGTTCATCCACCGCAACGCCGGAGGGCGGTGCCCGTGCGGGGCCGAGAACGCCACGTGCGGCCCGCCCTCCAGCGTCGTGCCGGTGGACCAACTCATCGAGGAGGTGGCCGCGGTGAGCGGTCCGCTCAAGAAGTACAAGGTCGTACGCGGTGGCGTAGAGACCGTGATGAAGCTGTCCGACGACGACGCCAAGCGGCTCGGCGTCGACACGGACGACGTGGTGGGTGGAGCGTCCACCATCGAGCCGGTGCAGCCTGCCGAGCCCGCGACTACCGATGGCGGCCAGGGCGACGACGTCGGCGAGAACGTGGCCGACTCGGGCCCGGGCGACGGCGAGGCACAGGCCGCCCAGGAGCCGAGCCCGGGCACCGGCGAAACCCCCGTCGGTCCGCAGGCGAACGCCGAGACGACGGCGGCGCCCGCCGAGCCCAAGAAGGCGCCGGCCAAGCGGCGACCGGCATCGGCGAACAAGGCCCGTACGACGGCGGCTACCAAGGCCCAGGCCGACGGTGGCAGCTGACGAGTTCCTCGCGGACCCGGCCGAGCTGGCCGCAAAACTCGGCCGGAGCGCGGACGACCCGAAGCTACTCGCCGCCCTGCGCTCGGCAACGCGCCGCTTCCGTGGGCAGGTCGGCCACCGGGTCACCCTCGTCACCGACGACACGGTCACGCTGGACGGTAACGGACGGGAGTCGCTGCTGCTGCCCGTGTGGCCCACCACCGCGGTCACCCGGGTGACCCTGGACGGCACCGAGCTGACCGAGGGCAGTGACTACAGCTGGTCCGAGTCGGGCATGCTGCGCCGCCTCGGCTTCCTGTACTGGCCCGATCGGCTGCGGTGCCTGCAGGTCATCTACAGCCATGGCTGGGACGGCCTGGACAACGTGCCCGAGGACATCCAAGAAGTCGTCCTCGAGCGTGCCGAGGCCGCGTTCACGATCCCCGTGGGCGTGCAGTCCAAGGCCGTGGGAGGGCAGTCCGTCACGTTCGGCGCGCAGGCCGCGTCCGGCGCGACGGAGGCCTGGGTGTCGGCCGTCAACCGGTACAAGGTCCGCACGGGCGGGGACGCGTGATGTTCTTCTTTGACTCCCTCGTGCGCGTTCGCGCGGGCACGCGCACGGACCGAGGCGGCAACCAGGTCAAGGACTGGTCCCCGGACAAGGTCAACCGGCTGCCGGTCGACCAGCTGAACATCCAACCGGCCACCCAGAACGAGGACCAGGACGCGACGCGTACGGCCGTCGTCACCGGCTGGCATGTTCAGTCCGCCGAGGGCACCCACCCGGACATCACAGCCGCCGACCGCCTCGAGTGGAAAGGCATGACGCTCGAGGTGCAGGGCGAGGTTGCCGAGTGGTCCGACCCGCTCACCGGTGAGCCGCACCACATTGAGTTCACGATGATCCGCGCCACTGGATAGGAGGGCAGCCCATGCTCGAGTCCTTCCGCCTCGACACCCGCGGCGTCCGCGAGGTCCTCAACAGCGCCGAGCTGCGCAGCGCGGTGGATGGCCTGGCCGGCGCAATCGCCGCGCACGTCCGGCCGAACGTGCCCACCGGCACGGTCGTCTCCGTACGCGCCTACACCACCGACCGGGGAGCCGCCTCGGTCACCGTCGAAGACGTCCGGGCCATGGCCTGGCAGGCCCGCGACGGCATACTCACCCGAGCCGCCGGCGAGGTCGGCCTCGAGGTCCGGGCGTGGCAGTGAAGCCGCTCACCGTATTCGATGACGCCCAGGCGGCGGCTGCCGCCGTCCTGCGCGCCGCACTGCAAGGCCGAGCGGAACCGTTCACCGCGGGCGTCACGGTGGGCACCCGAGTGCCTGACAGCCGCGCACCTGAGACACCGCTTCGGTACGTCATGGTCCGCAAGGACAGCGACACCCCGCACGCGTCCATGGCCAACGCACGCGTCACGCTCCGGGTGACGTGCTGGCACGAGGACGACGACCAGGCGCACGACCTGGCGATGCTCTGCCAGGGCCTGCTCATCGTCCACTCCGGCGACATCATCCGTGGCGTACGCCCAGGCACTGGGCCGCTGCCGGCCGTGGACGACGTCTCCGACGCGCTGCTGTCGACGTTCACCGTGCTCGCCAACGTCAGGCCCCGGCTGGCCTGAGCATCACCCGCCGAACCGCGGCTCCCTGCATCTGCTACCTGGAAGGAGGGCGCCGTGGCCGGCGACCCGACAAAGGCAAACCTCTGGACCGACGCTGACGTCTACGTCAGCTTCAACCTCAACGCGACCCTGCCCGCCAACGCCGAGACCCCGTTCGGCTCGGACTGGGAACTGGTCGGCCTCCTGGACGGCGACGAGGGTTTCCCCGAGACCCGCGACGAGGACACCGACGACAAGTTCGCCTGGGGCGGCATCCTCGTCCGCACCTCGCGCCAGCACTTCAAGCTGACCAAGTCGTTCACCGTCCTCGAGGACAACACGACCACGCGGCGCCTGGTGTGGCCCGGCTCCACCGCCACCCGAATCAAGGTGCCCCGTCCGGAGCGGGTCCTGGTGGCGTTCGAGACCCGGGAGGGAACGAAGGTCCGCCGCCTGATCACGAGCCAGTACGCCGAGTGCACGCTGGACGGCGACCACGGCGAGAACGAGACCGACCTCGAGAGCGCCACGATCGCGGCGACGATCTTCCCGACCGACGACGGCTACCTGTTCGAGCGGCAGGCCACCCCGGTCCTGCAGTCCATCTCGGTCACCCCGGCGACCCTGTCCGTCACCGCGGGGAACATCGAGGCCCTGGCCGCCACCGCCACCTACTCCGACTCGTCAACCGCCGACGTCACCGCCGAGGCGACCTGGACGTCCTCGGCGACTTCCAAGGCCACGGTGTCCGCAGGGTTCGTCACCGGCATCGCCGCCGGATCCGCGACCATCACGGCCTCCTACCAGGGCCAGACGGACACTTGCGCCGTCACGGTCACCTGACCGAAAGCCACCGGGGCGCGGGCGTTCGTCGCGGTTCGGACCGCGCCCCGGTGCTCCACCCATCCACCGAACCGCGAACCGAAGGAGGCCCATGCCTTTGCAGCAGTTCGATGACGCCGAGCTGCACGCCAAGGCCGTCGAACTCGGCGTCATCGCCGAGGGCGAGGAACTCCCGCGCAACCAGCGTTCCCGAGTGGCGGCCGTCCTCCTCGGCGAGCGGCGCGCCGCCGAGCAGCACAAGGCGCCGGCCGCACCGGTACGCGCCAAGGAGATCACCGTCCGAGGGAGCGAGATCACGGTGGACGGCAAGCCGTTCCCGTGGCTGGTGGCGAGGGCACCGATGGAGATCGGCCTCGCCCCCGACGGCTCAGGCACCGTGCGGCTCACGCTCCTCGCCGACAGCGTCCAGGTCCTCAAGCCCCCGACCAGCAACACCGAAAGTGAGTAACCCATGACCACCCGAACCGCGACCAAGAGCCCGGCGACGCCGGACGACCAGCCGTTTGAGTTCAACCTCAACGCCGTCAAGTCCGAGGTGGACCTGACCCCGTTCCGCTTCCTGTGGGCAACGGCGGACAACCCCAATCGGCGCTTCACCATGACGCACCTGCAGGACCTGGACGTCTGGGAGCTGATGGAGGCCGCCGAGCGCGGCGACACCGGCGCCATGATCGGCGTGTTCCAGGCCGCGATGAGCAAGGAAGACTGGACGGACTTCCGCGCCGTCCCGCTCCCCCAGTACAAGCTCAAGGCCCTGTTCGACGCCTACCGCCAGCACTGCGGCGCGGCTGAGGGGGAATCGCCGGCCTCGTCCGGCTCCTGAGGGAGCACGGCGAGGCCGTAGAGGCCGACCTACGCGAGCACTACGGCGTCCGTCTCAGCGACCTGTTCGCCCGGGACCAGGACGGCCGGCCGCGGCTGACTTGGCGGGAACTGGGCATCCTCGTCCGCCAGCTCCCCCCGCGCGCCCGCACGCGCATCGCGCTGGGCCAGACAGATGGGCTGTGGAGCCTGCAGGAGCACCTGCAGGCCCTCACCGTGGACGAGCTGCGTATCGCCAACTGGCAGCGCGCCAACGAGGGCGTGAAGCCGAGCAAGCAGTCCAAGCCGCCCAACCCGATGGCCCGCCCGGGCCAAGGCCGCGGCCGCGACAAGAACTCCCCCGAACGCATCGCCAAGCGCAAGGCCGCCCTCAGCCGGGCCGCCGAGCGGCGCCGCGCCCTGGCCCGCGGGGAGATCACCTGACCCACAACTGAACACCAGGGGGTGCCCCGTGCCGAACGTCGGCTACGCCACGCTGCAGGTCATCCCCTCCGTGCGGGGCATCTCCGACGAGCTGCGCCGCCAGCTCATCGGCCCAGCTGCCAGCGCAGGGCAGGACGCCGGCGAGGGCGCGGGCGGAGGCTTCCGTGACGCCTTCACCGGCGCCCTCGCCGCACTCGGCGTCACCGAAATCGCCACCAAGCTCGGCGAGCAGTTCACCGAAGCGTTCAACCAGGCCATGGAACAGGCCTCGGTCGCCGGCACCCTCAAGGCCCAGCTCGGCGCCACCAGCCGGGACGCCGCCCGGTACGGCAAGGCCGCCGGACAGCTCTACTCCAAGGGCATCGTTGACGACATCGAGGCCGGCGCCGAGGCCGTCCGCGCCACCGTCCAGGGCGGCCTGCTGCCCACCGGCGCGACGACAAAGCAGATCCGGGAACTGTCCGCGCAGATGGCGGACTTCTCCACCACATTCGGCACCGACTTCAACCTGCAGTCCCAGGCCGTCGCCGCCCAGCTCAAGAACGGCCTCGCGCCGAACGCCAAGTCCGCGCTGGACGTGCTCACGGTCGGGTTCCAGAAGCTGGGCCCGAACGCGGAGGACCTGCTCGAGACGTTCCAGGAGTACCCGGTCCAGTTGCGCAAACTGGGCCTCGACAGCAAGACGGCCCTAGGCCTGTTCCAGCAGGGCATCCAGGGCGGCGCCCGCGACACGGACATCATCGCGGACGCCCTCAAGGAGTTCTCTATCAGGGCGATCGACATGTCGGCGACCAGCCAGGACGCCTACAAGTCGCTCGGACTGAACGCGAAAGACATGTCCCTGCAGATCGCCAAGGGCGGCAAGGGCGCCTCCGACGGCCTGCAACTGGTCCTGGACCGCCTCCGCTCGATCAAGGACCCGGTCAAGCAACAGGCTGCAGCAGTCGGCCTGTTCGGAACACAGGCCGAGGACGCCGGCCGCGCGCTCCTCAAGCTGGACCCGTCCAAGGCCTCAAAGGCCTTCGGTGACGTATCCGGCGCAGCCCAGCAGCTCGGGAAGGACCTGCACTCCGGGCCCGCGTACGAACTGAAGGTGTTCACCCGCGGCCTGCAGCAGGCGGTCGTCAACGTCATCGGTGGCCAGGTCTTGCCCGTGCTGTCCACGGCAGGCGGATTCATCAACCGCAACATCCTGCCGCCTCTCACCACTGTCGCCGGGGCGGCGGCCTCCCTCGTCGTCCCCGCCCTGGAAAGCCTCTGGAGCGCGGGCGTCAGCGTGGTGAGCTGGCTGCGGGACATGTGTACCTGGCTCATCCCGATCGCCATCGCCGTCGGCGGATTCACCGCGGCGATCCTGGCCCAGCAGATCGCCACCCTCGCCGTCACCGCCGTGTTCTCCCTGTACCGGGGAGCGATCCTCGCCTGGACCCTCGTACAGCGCGGCGCGACGATCGCGCAGGCAGCTTTCAACGCGGTCATGAACGCCAACCCCGTGATCCTCGTGATCACGGCGATCGTGGCCCTGGCCGCCGCCCTCGTCGTCGCCTACCAGCGCAGCGAAACGTTCCGGGCGATCGTGCAGGCCGCCTGGGCAGGCATCCAGACGGCGGCCCTGTACGTCTGGAACAACGTCCTCAAGCCCGCGTTCGCCGGGCTGATGGCAGGCCTGTCCGCTCTCGGCGCCGCGTTCTCCTGGCTGTGGACGGTCGTGATCAAGCCGGTGTTCGGGTTCATCGACACGGCCGCCCGGATCCTGCTGACGGTCATCACGATCGTCGTGTTCGGTCCGATCTACCTCGCCGTCAAGCTACTCGGCGCCGTCTTCTCCTGGCTCTGGACCAACGCGATCTCTCCGGTCGTCGGCTGGATCGTGGCCGGGCTCGGTGTGCTCTGGGCCGGAGCGAAGCTGATCTTCTCGTACTTCGTTGCCGGGCTGCGGGCCATCGGCCGGTGGGCCGTCTGGCTGTGGACGAACGCGGTCTCTCCGGTCGTCGGCTGGGTGGTTGCCGGGTTCGGTGTGCTCTGGGCCGGAGTGAAGATCGTTCTCTCGTACTTCACCGCCGGACTGCGCACCCTCGGCGGCTGGGCGAAGTGGCTGTGGCAGAACGCCATCGCTCCAGCCATCCATGGCGTTAGCTCGGTGATCTCCACCGTCTACACCAGCGGGATCAAGCCCACGCTCGACAAGCTGCGTGGAGCGATCGGCCTGGTGGGCAAGGCGTTCGGCGCAGCGAAGGACGCCATCAAGATCGCCTGGGACAAGGTGAAGGGCATCGCCAAGGCGCCCGTCTCGTTCATCGTCAACACGGTGTACAACAAGGGCATCGTGGCGATGTGGAACAAGGTCGCCTCGGCCTTCGGCGCTCCGAAGCTGTCCACGTACAAGTTCGCCACGGGCGGTCCAGTTTTCGGGGCGGGCACGGAGACCTCCGACGACATCCCCGCGTGGCTCAGTAAGAACGAGCACGTTTGGACAGCCAAGGAGGTACGCGGCGCCGGCGGCCACGGGGCGGTCATGGCCCTGCGGAAGTGGGCGGCGGCCGGCGGCACCGGCGCCCTCCCCGGCTTCAAGAGCGGCGGCGGCCTGTTCGGCTGGATCGGTAAGGGCGCGTCCAAGCTGGCCGGCTGGGGCTCGGCTGCCTGGGACAAGGTGAAGGCCGGCGCCTCGTGGCTCAAGGACACGCTGGCCGCCTCGGCCAAGGCCGGTGTGAACGCGGTCGTGCGGCCGCTGCTGTCGCACATCCCCGGCCTCGGCTCCGGGATCGGCGACATGATCGCCAAGATCCCCAACAAGATGATCGACGCCCTGTTCGGCTACTCCGAGCAGGCCGACAAGAAAGGAGCCTCTGACTCCTTCGGCGGCGGGAAGATCCCCTCCGGACAGCACGCCGCGATCATCCGATCGGCCCTGTCCGCGGCCGGTGTTCCACCGCCCGGCACGATCGCTCAATGGCTGTCCGGCCTCAACACCCTGATCAGCAGGGAAAGCGGCTGGAACGCCAGCGCGATCAACCGCACCGACAGCAACGCCAAGGCAGGCCATCCCAGCCAGGGCCTGGCCCAGACGATCCCCAGCACCTTCAACGCCTACGTGCCCGCGTCCCTCAAGGGCCGCGGCATCCTGGACCCGGTCGCCAACGTAGCCGCCGCGATCAGGTACATCGTCGCCGTCTACGGCAACATCACGCGCGTGCAGCAAGCCAACGCCTCCAAGCCCCCCAAGGGCTACGCGGGTGGCGGCCGGCCGCGCGCGGGCGAGGTGTTCTGGGTCGGCGAGCGCGGGCCCGAGCTAATGCAGCTCGGTACGGGTGGGGCCACGGTGTGGGACTCGGCGACATCCATGCGGATGGCCGCCGGGCTCGGCCCGCTCCGAGGGTTCGCGAAGGGCACGAGCAGCGCCTCGGCCCGCAAGCAGATCCCCGGAGACCTGTCCTCGGTCAGCAAGATCCTCACGGCCAGTGCCTCGGACATCAAGAAGGCGTTCGAGGAGCTGACCAAGGACCTCAAGGCGGCGGGCGGCGCAGGCAAATCCCTGGCCGCGTCGACGTCGAAGGCTTCGGCCAAGCTGCAGTCCCTGGCCAAGCAGCGCGACTCGGTGCAGTCCAAACTCGCGGCCGCCAAGCAGACGGCTGCCGATCAGAAGAAGACGGCCCAGGACTTCCTCGGCCTGTCCAACCTGTCCGACTCCACCTCGGCGGCCCAGGTCATCGCCGGCCTGCAGGACCGACAGGCCACCGCCAAGCAGTTCCAGGCGACGATCGCCAACCTGTCCAAGCGGGGCCTGTCCCAGGACCTGATCGGGCAGCTGGTGGCGATGGGCCCCGACAGCGCCCTCGCCGGGGTCGTAGCGGGTGCGAGCAAGGCGCAGATCGCCCAGCTCAACCAGCTGGCCAAGTCCGGCGCCAAGCTCAGCACCAGCTACGGCAACACGATGGCGGACAGCATGTTCGACGCGGGCAAGAACGCGTCGAAGGGGTTCCTCACCGGGCTTCAGTCGCAACAGAAAGAGCTGCAGGCGGCGATGAACAAGCTGGGCGACGCCCTGGTCTCGAGCATCAAAAAGAAGCTCAAGATCAAGTCGCCGTCCCGGGTGACCCGTCCCCTCGGCGCGTTCACCGGGAAGGGGTTCGCCCTCGGCCTGGACGACACCGCGAGCACCGTGGCGGCCGCGGCCGCGCGCGTCGCGGACGCAGCCGTACCCGAGCCGCCGGCCGTCTCGCCCGCCTCGTACACCACGGCCGCGGCCGGGCAGGGCGGCACGCTCGCCTCCGGGTCCCGGCTGTGGCTGGTCCTCGAGGACGGCCGCCAGCTCGCCGCCTACGTGGACGAGCGGGCCGACGGACGTGTTGCCGCCGGCATGCGGCAGGTCCGGCGCAAGGTCCGCACCGGCACCAAGTAGAAGGGAGGACCCCCGATGCCGATGATCGTGGATCCGTCCGCGCCGCTCATCACCCCGCCCACCCCGGCCGTCAGCCCCGACGGGTGGCTGACGGCCAGCGTGGATGGCACCTATGCCGGGGTGGTGCTCGGCGTGGACTACCGCGCGGCCACCCCGTACGCCCAGGCGGCCAACGTCCGCAAGGTGCGCATCATGCGCACCAACCCGGGCCAGGCTGCGGTCCCCGTACGGTCGGCTGACACCGCATGGGCCATCGAGGGCGTGGGCGCCGCGTACGACCACGAGGCGCCGCTCGGGGTGGCGGTCGTCTACACCGCCACCCCGATCCTCGCCAACGGCAGCACCGGTCCGTCGTCCTCGTTGGCCGTCACCGTGGGTGAGCCGAGCCCGCCCGCCGATGTGTGGATCAAGTCGCTGGACGAGCCCGGCCTGTCCGCCCGGGTCACTGTCACCTCCTGGCCCCAGTTGCAGTGGGCCTCGAGGATCGACTCCGCCGACGTTGCGGGCTCGCCGTACCCGGCCACCAGCCAGGACGTCTACGCGGCCGCGTCCTCGGACATCACCATCGACGCCGAGGGCACGCAGATCGAACTGCTGCGCCGGTTGCTGACGACGCCCGGGGTGCGGCTGATCCAAACCCGCGGCGCGGCCCGGCGTCCGGACCAGTTCGTATTGTTCGCCGATCCGGCCGAGGCCGTCGACACCACCCCGGACGGGGCGCGCACGTTCACCGCGAGCGTGCGGGAGGTGGCCCGCCCGGACACCGCCGGCCAGCCGATGCGCCTGCCCGGCTGGTCCTGGGACATCCTCGCCGCCAACTACGCCAGTTGCGACGCGGTGGCGGCGACGTTCGCCAACTACCAGCAGCTGGCGACGAACGGCGTCCTCGGATGATGCCAATCGCCCCCGAGGTCCTGGCCGCGCTGCCCCAGGCGATCGGACGGCCGTACTACGCCGAGTGGTCCAACGACGGCGGCACCACCTGGACCAGGTGCGGCCTGGTCGCCCAGTCCGCCTCGATCACGGCGGACCGTACCGCGGAGACCCGCTACAGCGGGCAGGCCGAGGTCCTCGGCGTCGCCGAGGGACGCGACGGCATCAACTCCATCACCACCAACGTGCGCCTATGGCAGGGCGTGCAGCTGCCCCGCCAGGACCCGGTGTGGTTTCCGGCCGGTCGGTACTCGGTCACCCACACCAGCAAGACCCTGCGCGGGATCAGCCTCGAGCTGGACGGCCTGGAGGACGACCTGCGGGACGCCGCGTTCCCGGTCGCCCGCACCGTCGGGCCCGGGCCGGCGCGCACGCTCGTGACCGACCTGGTGGCCGAGGCCCTCCCGGGCGTTCCCGTCGCCTGGCGCCCGGGCGTAGACCCTGACACCCAGGTCCCGCAACTCGTGGCCTCCGACGACCGCTGGGCCGTCCTGTCCGCCGGCACAGACTCCACCGGTACGGCCACGGGCATCGCGGCCGCGCTGGCGGGGGAGATATGGGCGGACGCCCGAGGCGTCATCACCGTGGGCCCGGTGCCCACTCTGGACGACCCGGTGGTCTGGACGATCGCCCGCGGTGTAGGCGGCGCCCTGGTCCAGCCGCAGCCGGAGACCACCCGCGACGGCCTGGCCAACGTGTGGGCCGTCTCCGGCGACGGTGGCGACGGCTCGGCCGCCGTCGGCCCCGCCTTCGCCTGGGACGACGACCCCAACTCCCTGACCTTCGCCGGGCCGGATCCGATCAACGACCCCGGCGCGCCGCAGCGCCTCGGCCTCAACGGCGTACGGGTCCGCGTCCAGCGCTACTCCTCGTCGGTCATCACCGACTACGGCCAGGCGCTGCAGGTGGCCCGGGCCAAGCTCGCCGACTCGCTCGGCGTGCAGGCGAGTCTGTCCCTGACGAGCGTTTGCAATCCGGCCCTCGAGCCCGGCGACGTCGTCGCTGTCGAAGTGCAGCCGGAGGTGTGGGAGCGGCACATCATCGACTCCCTCAGCTACACGCTCGGCGCGGCCTCCATGTCCTGCAAGACCCGTACGACCGCGAGGAGGCTGTGATGGCCGACCCGTTGGGCGGCGAGGCCGACCGGCTGGCCGCGGTGCTGGCCGCGACAGGCACGGGCGGCGACGTTGTCTCCCTGCAGGTGGCCGACGTCACCGAGTCCGGCCGCGTCAACCTGCAGCTCGGCGACGGCTCCCTACTGATGGAGGTGGCCTGCCCCGACTCCTACCGCAACCGGGCCGCCGGAGACTGGGTTGCCGTACGGCTCTCCAGCGTCCCGGTGGTCCTGTGGCGGCTCGGCGACGATCCCGCCACCACCGATGCCGCCGACCTGCAGAAGGCCGCCACACAGGCCGCTCAGGACGTCCAGGTCGTACGGGCAGCCACCTACGGCACCAGCGTGCCGGCGGGCAGCGGCTGGCAGGCCGCGACCGCGGTCTATATGCGCAAGGTGGATGGCAAGCTGGAGATTTACTTCCAGGTCGCCGACGCCTCCGATCCGTCACCGGAAACCCCCGGAGTCCCGACGCCCAAGCCCGTCACCATCTCGCCCACGGCATCAGGGTCCTGGCGCGGCGGTAAGCCGGATGACTACGCGGGCACGCCCGTACAGGGCGACTGGACCGGCCGCGGCAACCGCAGGGGAGGTTGGTTCTACGGCTCTGCGATCAGCTCCGCCTGCGCCGGCAAGACCGTGGCTGGAATGAAGGTGGCGTTCACCCGCAAGGCGGGGGCCGGCGTCAACGCCAAGCGCCCCCTTCACGTGTACCTCCACAGCTACGCCTCGCCGCCGTCCGGCCAGCTGGACTTGGGTGACGGACCGGAGGATCTGCTCCGGCTGTCCGCCGGCGCCAAGGGCACCGCAACGCTCCCCAAGAGCTGGGTCACAGCTCTGGCCTCCGGGTCCGCCAAGGGCCTGGCCATCTACGCCAGCGGCGCAGCCGACTACATGGCCGTCACCGGCGGACAGCTCACCATCACGTTCTCCTAGGAGGAGGCCACCTTGGCGACCATCGGATACGCCAACCTGCCCGTGCCCGGTGGCGGCGATGGGCCCACCATGCCAGGCCATCTCGCTGACCTGGCCGAGGCGATCGACCCGCACCTGTGGCAGCACGCCAACGACCAGGCCGACCGAGACTCCAAGTACTCCACCGCGCCCGCCCAGACGGTCGTCGTCGCCCTGGACGGCACCACCTGGGTCAAGGTCAGCAGCGACACCAACACCTGGATCACGGTGTGGGAGCCGCTCGCGGACTGGCAGCCCCTCACCCTTGTCTCCGGGTTCGAGGCAGGGCAGACCACGCCCGAGGGCCGCATCGACCGCGGCAAGGTCCACCTGCGTGGCCGGATCCAGCGCACCGACAGCGGCCTGATCGCCGCCTCCGGTGTCAAGCTCGCCACGGTCCCCACGGCGTTCATCCCGCAGCAAATATCCTCCTTCGCCGGCGGCGCCAGCCTCACCGGCGACGCCATGACCGGCGTAGGCCGCGTGGAGGTTTTCAGCCCCGACCAGGACGCCAACGCGCTCGGTGGCCGCGGCTCGCTCATCTGGTACAGCCAGGACGGCAGCCAGGTGTCCGGCGGCACCGCCGGCGTCTCCTGGGTGGACATCTCCGGCTCCTACTGGCTCGACTGAAGGGAGCGCCCAACGCATGCCGCTCTACACCTTCGGCGGAACCCCCGCCGACGTCCTTACCGACAGCGCCGGCAACGTCGTCCCCGACTACCCCGTCCTGGTCAAGGTCGCCGGCACAGGCGCGGTCGTCACCGCCCTATTTGAGGAGGACGGCACCACCCCGATCGCCACTCTCCGCAGCAACTCAACCGACTCCAGCGCGCCTGGGGCGATCCGCACCTTCAAGGCCGCCGACGTCGCCGAGATCCAGTACGAGTACCTGGACGCCAGCGGCCAGCCGGTGCGCTGGTACCAGGTCGGCCGCGAGGTCGCCTCCGGCGCCCTGCAGACGGCCCAGCAGGCGCTGGACGCTGCGAGCAGCAAGCTGGACCTCGAGACCACCGACCCGCAGGAGGCGGCCGGCCCCGTCACCTTCAACGGTGCAGTCACCTTCGACCAGCCGATCACCGCACCCAACCTCAACGACCAGTCAGCCGTGCGCTGGTTCGCCGTCACCGGAGCCACCGGCAACGGCATCGCCGACGACCGCGCCGCGATCCAGGCCCAGCTGGACGCCGCACACACCGCCGGTGGCGGCATCGTCTACATCCCGCCCGGGCGCACCTACGGCGTGAGCACCTTTCTGGTCGTGTACGACAACACCACGATCTGGGCGTACGGAGCCACCCTCAAGGCCATCGGCACCGGTGCGGGCCTGCTGCGGAACTTCCTCAGCACCGAGACGTTCAGCGGCTACGCCGGCCACTCCCACATCCAGGTCCTCGGCGGCATCTGGGACGGCAACGCTAGCGACGGATCCACCGGCACGGTCACCGCCGAGACCGACGTGCTGAATTTCGTGCACTGCTCTGACACCACGGTCAAAGACGCCACGGTCCGCAACGTGAGCAGCGCCCACGCCCTGGAGTTCAACTCCACCGACGGCGCCAAGGCGATCAACTGCCGCTTCGAGGGCTACCGCGACAACTCCGGCACCAGCGCCCGGCAGTTCAGCGAGGCCATCCAGATCGACATCGCCAAGAGCGGCAGCAGCTCCATCGGTTCCTTCGACAACACGGCGAGCAAGAACGTCCTCGTGATGGGCTGCTACTTCGGGCCCTCGAGCAGGCTCGGCGTATTCGGCCGCGCAGTCGGCAGCCACACCGTGTCCGCCGGCGTCACCTTCGACAACATCCAGGTCATCGGCAACCGCATCGACGGCACCCTCCGGGAAGGCATCTACGGCTACGGCTGGCGCCGCGCGGTCATCGCCGACAACGTGATCACCGGCACCGGATACTCCGGCGTCCAGGTCACCCAGCCCGACCCCGCGACCACCGCAATCACCCAGCACACCATCACCGTGCGCGGCAACACGATCGAAGGCGCTGGTACCGACAGCGGTATCCGCGTCCTCGGCTACGCCACCTCAAAGATCACCGGAGTGGCCGTCACCGGCAACGTGATCCGCTCCATCACCGGCAACGCCGTGCACTGCGAGCACTGCTCAGCCCCGAACATCTCCGGCAACCAGGTCGACACGACGACGTCCACCGGCATCTACGCCCATTACTCCGACGCTGCCACCATCACCGGCAACGTCATCCGGGCGGCCGGCTCGAACGCCCTCAACGCGTCCGGGTCGGTGAGCGTCACGATCGCCGGCAACACGGTCGACGGCACCTCCAGCAACTTCGGAGTGTTCATCGGCCAGGGCGCGGACGGCTCTACCAATGCCACGGACGCAACGATCACCGGCAACGTCATCCGCTCGCCGGCCTCCTCCGGGATACGGCTGTCCACCAACGCCACCGGCTGCCTGGTCGTCGGCAACAGCGTCCGCAAGCTCACCGGCAGCGCCTCCTCGGCCCTGTCCATGGCCGCCAGCGCCACCGGCTGCAGCGTCCTGAACAACGACTTCAGCGGCAACAACTGGGGCGCATCCACGGCCATGAGCGTGTCCACGGCCGCGCCCGTCACCGGACCGGGCGGCATGACCGCTCTGCCCGGCTCCAACCTCGTGGACCTGGACGTCGTCCCCCAGTCCGCGCTCGAGGCAGCCCTGCGACCGTCCGGACGGTACGAGACGACCAGCCGCCTGCGGCTGGGCACCTCGTCCACGCCGACCAGCGGCACGCTGTACCTGGTGCCGATCTGGCTGCCCAAGGGCCTGATCATCTCCAGCATCACCTTTGTGTCCGGTGGCACGGCCGCCGGCACGCCAGTCAACTGGTGGTTTACGCTGCACGACTCCAGCCGCAAGGCGCTCGCCAGGACAGCGGACCAGCTCACCGCCGCCTGGGCCGCCAACACGGTCAAGACCTTGGCGATCGCCCAGACCACCGCAGGCACCGCGAGTAGCTACACCACCACCTACGCGGGCCTGCACTATCTGGGCTTCATGATCAAGGCGACGACCAACCCGAGCCTCATCTCGGAGGGCTCCAACCCGGACGTCGTCGCCCAGGTCTCGCCCGGGTTCGGCGGCACCGACACCGGCCTGAGCACTCCGCCCACCGTTTCCGGCGCCGGATTCACGGCCGGGGCCTTCGGCGCCGGCAGCGGCATCCTCGCCTACGGCTACGTCAGCTGACTCCCGTCCCGGCACCGCCCCGGTCCCACCGCGGCCTGCCCCATGACCACGGAGGCCTGCATGCCCCGCCCCCCGCATATCACCCGCGTCCGCGAGTACCCGCTGCACCCGCTGTGCGGCCGGCACCTCGTCCTGGACCGGCGCTCCCTCAACCACACCACACCCGAGATCGACCCGGCCAAGCTGCGCCCCGTCGAATGGATGCCCAAGGTCCCGATCCTGGACCAGTCAAACCTGGACGCTCAGGGCATCGACGTGGCCCAGCTGCTGCCCGGCGCACCGGCAGCCAAGGAGCTGGGATCCTGCACCGGCAACGGCGCCACCTACGCCCTGTCAGCCGTGCTGGACTCAGGCCGCCTCGAGGAGATAGGCCTCCACACCAGTGACAGCGTGGCCGCCGAGGAGTTCGCGATCCGCTGGTACTCCGGCGGCACGCAGGAGGACCAGTGGCGTGATGTGGAGTACCCAGTCACGGACTGCGGCTCTTCGGGCCTCGGCGTCTCCCGCTACGGCAAGGCCCGCGGCTGGTTCGACAACTACCGCACCGCCACCTCCGCGCTCGGCGTGCTGTCCGCGCTGCAGACCGGACCCGTCATCCTCGGCCTGCCCTGGCACCGGCAGTTCTTCGAGCCCGATCACAACGGGTTCATCGACTCCGCTGGCTGGGAGCGCAGCCCGCTCGACGGCGGACACGAGGTGTGCGGCGCCGTCCTGGAAACGCTGCGGTTGACCTCCGGCGGCGACGTGGACCTGGACCGCACCGTGCTGGCCCTGCCGAACTCCTGGAGCCCCTCATGGGGGATCGACGGCTGGTTCCGCATGCGGCTGTCCACCTACCAGACGCTGCGCCGCGAGGTCGACGTCTACCAGTTCCGCCTGGCCGCCTGACGGCCGCTCCACCACACACCGCACGCCTCGCGCCTCTGGCCGGGGCCTTCGTCATTTCAGGAGGTGCCGATGGTTGCCACATGCCGCGGCATGGACGTCTCCGCCTACCAGGGCACCCAAGACTGGGGCGCCCTGCGCCAGAGCGGCCTTGTGTTCGCCTTCGCCAAGGCCACCGAGGGCACACGCACCGTAGATCCCAAGTACGCCACGCACATCAAGGGCATCCTCGCCGCCGGCCTGGTCGCCGGCAGTTACCACTTCGCCTGGCCCAACCAGGACCCCAAGGCCGAGGCCGCCCACTACATCGCCACCGTCAAGCCGTACGCCAAGCCCGGATACACCCACTGGCTGGACCTTGAGAGGTACTCGGACGGCCGCAACTACGCCGGCCGCAACAACGCCGAGATCCGCGCCTGGGCCACCACCTGGATCGCCACTGTGCAGGCCGCGTATCCCGGCCAACGCGTCGGCATCTACACCTCCGCCGACGACATCGCCGCCGGCCGCGCTCCCGCCGACGCGCCCCTCTGGTACCCCGCATACCCCTGGGGTGCGGCTGCCTACAGCCGAGCCGAGGCAGCCAGCCAACCCCGCCCGTCCGGACGGATGCCGCTCATCTGGCAGTTCACCAGTCAGCCCGTGGACCGCTCCATCGCCTACATGTCCGAGGCCGACTTCCGCGCCTGGGCCGCCGGCAGCGCCACGCACACCGAGGAGAAGGACATGCAGCCCACCGACCAGATCACCGTCCCCGACTGGGCCAAGACAACCTGGCCCAAGGACAAGGGCCTCGCGGACGGCAAGATGCAGGTACAGACCGCGCTCGCCTCCGGCTACGCCCACGCACGCAAGGCGGCCGAGCAGACCACCGCGATCCTCGCCCAGCTCGGCGCCCAGGCCGCGACGATCGACAAACTGGTCACCGCCCTCGGCGCCGGCAGCGGCCTGACAGCCGCCGAGATCCAGGCCGCAGCCGAGGCCGGTGCCAAGGCCGCCCTCGCCCAGCTCGGCGACGCCCTGCAGTCGTGAGCAACGACCGCAGCACCCCGCCGGTCGACTGGCCAGGCCTGGAAACGGTCAGCATGACCAAGCTGACCGACGACATCTATTTCGGCTGGCTGGACCACGAGACCAACCCGATGTTTTGGCACCGGTGCGCCGCGCTCCGCGACGTACCGCCAGAACGGACAGTGCACGGGCCCTGGGTGGCGGCCGGGACGAGCAGGCACACCCTCGTCTCCCGCGAGCCCCTGCACCTCGAGCCCAGCCTGCTCTGGATGCTGCGGCCTGCACGGCTTTGTCCGGGATGGCGTATGGATCCCGGCCTGACCTCGAGGTGGCACCCCCTTGATCATTAACCTGACGCCACACCCGATCCGGTTGTACGCCCTCGACCGGCCCGACGGCCTGGACGACTTGGAGCCCGGGCTCCTGCGCGTCATCGAGCCCGAACGCACCCCGGCCCGGCTCGGCATGGTGCCGCTGTCCACCGAGTACCGGGAGGGCGTCCCGGTGGAACTGGTGGAGTACGGCCATGCCGAGGAGATCCCGGCCGCCCGCAAGGGCACGTCGCTGGTCGTCTCCCTGCCGGTGGCCCTCGCCCTGGCGCCGCGCCGCAGCGACCTCCTGGTCCCGTACCGCGAGGTCCGCAACTCCACTGGAACCGTCATCGGCTGCCGCCAACTGGCGCAGCCCGTCTGAGAAAAGAGACCAACGTGAAGATTTCCAAGGTCGCCAAGGCGATCGCCTCTGGCCTGGCTGCCGGCGCCACCGCCGTCGTCACCGCCGTCCAGGACGGACAGATCACCACCTCCGAGGCTGTCACCATCGTTCTCGCCATTCTCGGTGCCTACGGCATCACCTGGGCCGTGCCGAACAAGCCCTCGGCTGGAGGCGGCACCTACATCACCGGTGCCTGACAGCAGGCACACCGGCAACGGGTGACGCAGGCCTCGGCCGGGCTCACACCCCCCACAGCATGACCGGAGGACCGCGTGGACGCTGCGACGCTAGGCGCTGTCGGAACCATCGTCGTCGGGCTCGCAGCCGCCGGCGCCGCAGTGATCGGGCACCGCGGCGCGAACGCGGCCAGCCAGTCAGGCGCCGTCCTCGGCGGGTACTCGACCCTTGTGGACAACCTGCAGGAAGAGCGCAACGGCCTGCAGGTGAAACTCGCCGAGAACGAAAGGCTCCTCGCCGCCGCGTACGCCGAACTCGCCAGTGAGCGCGCCGACAAGGCTGCTCTGCAGGGACAGATCAACACGCTCACCGCCGAGAATGACCGGCTTCGGCAGCGCATTGTCGAGCTAGGAGGGCAACCCACGTGAACACGACCCAGGCCGCCCTCGCGCAACGGTGGCGATCCCTCGCCACCGCCGCCGTCCTGCTCGTGCTGTCAGGTGCGGTCGTCCTCGTCTGGCTCAAGGTCGACGCCGAATCCCGCCGCGCTGACGCCCTCGCGTCCGAGGCCAACTTGCGCGGCGACGCCGTCTCCACACTGGCTGGGGACGTGCGCGTCCTGCGCGCACAGATCCAAGCCAAGGGGGGCACGCCGGCAGCCCCCGACCCATCGCGCGCGGTAGACGATCTGCCGGCACGTGCCAAGGTCCCCGTCCCAGTGCCTGGGCCCGCGGGCCCCCAGGGGCCCAAGGGCGACCCGGGCAAGCCCGCCCCAACCATGACGCCGTCCCCAGGCTCTGCGGGCCCCTCCGGCCCCTCCGGCCCCTCTGGGCCGTCAGGCGCCCCAGGCGCCGCCGTTACCGGGCCCGCAGGACCGCCCGGGCCGTCCGGGCCAGCGGGCCCACCGGGCAAGGACGGAACTGACGGGAAGGACGGCGCTGACGGCAAGGACGGGAGGGACGGCCAGACCTGCCCGTCGGGCTACTCCCTGCAGGCCCCGGACTGGGACCCGGACGCCCTGGTCTGCCGGCGAGACGGCGCCGGCCAGCCCGATAACCCCACGCCCTCCCCGACGCAATCCCCCGCACTGCTCGGCCTACCCGCGGAACGCCGCCGTATCGCCTGACGCCCCCCAGACTCCGGCCCTCGCTCTCCTACGGGAGGGCGAGGGCCGTTTCGTCGTGCTCGGCACCGCCCGCGGTCTCCCGGCGCAAGGCCTCCGCCCAGTCGGCGACCAGCCGTTCATACCGGGCCCGGTCAGCCGCGCCGAGCCCGCCACCAGACCGTTGCCACAGCTCCCGGATCTCAAGGTTCAGCTCGTGCGCGGACCGCACGGAACCATGGCCGAAGGCATCGGGGGACATGCGATAAGAGTACGGAGCACCACCGACAACCGCCCTGCAGCGGCGCCCTGTTGCGCCAGGCCGCCCGGCGGCTACGGTGCGCGGGCAGATCACCCGACCGACGAAAGGACACCGCGATGGCACGTCGACTGTGGAAGGTCGGCACCAACTCCGGCAACGACGGCTGCCCGACGCTGTACGAAATCGCCGGCACGGACCAGTGGGTGGTCCAGGGCGACCGCGTCACCGACACTGCCGAACTCGGCCAGCTCGAGAACCTCACCGCAGGGGAGGGAGCCGTCACCGTGCCCCGAGAACTCCTCGCCACCTTCGGCCCCAAGGAGGCCGTCCACGTGCCGCAGATCATCAGCGCAGAAGAGTTCGGCCGCATGTTCACCACCCTGCGCCACAGCACCTGGCGCCTCGAGACCCGAGGCCGCTACGCCTGGGACGAACGACAGCGGGAGTATCAGGCTTTCGAAGCCGGCCAGCCCGTGCAGTGGGACCTCGAGGATCCCTGGTGCCGCAGCCGTCGCGAGCAGGCCGACCTCGGCAAGCGGTTCCAGCGCGTCCGCGTCCTCGATGAGCCGATCACCCCGGGCCAGCTGTACCTGCTGCGCGAGAACACCCCGCGAAACATGGCATGCGGCGAGGACATTCGCTTCCTCACCCGTGCCAAGGCAGAGGAGTTGAACCTCCCTCGCGAAGACTTCTGGATCTTCGACTCCCGTGTCGTCGCCCTCCTGCACTTCAGCGACGATGACGAGATGGGCTCCATTGAGCTGATCACCGATCCGGTCCAGGTCCTCCGCTACGCCCAGGCCCGCGAGGCCGCCTGGCATCACGCCGTGCCCTACGAGGAGGCCTTGGGTAGCTTGCCCATGTGACCACCGACTTCCAGCAGGCCCGCGAGGCCCTCGGCCGACGGCTCCGAGAACTACGCGGCCCCGCAACCCAGCGCCAGCTGGCAGACGCCTTGGGGTGGCCACAGGCCAAGGTCTCCAAGCTGGAGACCGGCAAGCAGCTGGCCACCCCTGAGGACCTCACAGCCTGGGCCCAGGCCACCGGCCACGCCCAGGCTGCCGAGGAACTCCTCGCTCGCCTGCAGGGCCTCGAGACACACACCCGGTCCTGGCGCCGCCAGCTGCGCGCCGGCCACCGCCCGGTCCAGGACACGCTCACCGTCGAATACGAGCAGTCGTCCGAACTACGCGCCTGGCAAGGCGCCATGGTCGTCGGCATGTTGCAGACCCCGGACTACGCCCGTGCCGTGTTCGCCCACTACGCCGAGCTGCAGAACTCGCCGAAGGACATCGAAGACGCCGTCCGTGCGCGAGTCCGCCGGCAGCAACTGCTGTTCCAGCCCGGCCGCACCTTCCACATCCTCATCTGGGAGGCCGCCCTGCACGCCCGCCTGGCCCCGCCCGATGTCCACGCGTCCCAGCTGGACCAGCTCGGCATGGTCATCGGACTGGACACCGTCCATCTCGGCGTGGTCCCGTTCGGCGCGCAGCTGGCCATCCCACCCGCTAACGGGTTCTGGCTGTACGACGACCGCCTGGCCATCGTGGAGGAGTGGCACGCCGAGATGTGGCTGAACGACACCGACAGCCTGGCCCTGTACCGCCGCGTCTGGGACACCCTCGACAAGTCCGCCGTCTACGGCACCCAAGCCCGGCGCCTCATCGCCCGGGCCCGCGCCCACTTCACCGACCTCGCGTGAGCATCACCGAGCATCACGGCGACCCGTAGGCGAATATTCGCGAATCAGACTGCACGCTGATTCGCCGACGTCTCTACGGTGCTGCTCATGGCCACCCCGTCCGCTTATCCGCTGCAGAAGGCCGGCCAGGACTGGCTCCTGTCCTGCGTTACGCATGCCGCCGACGCTCAACGTGCCTGGGACGCTCGCGAGTTCGCCGAGCTGCCGTCAGGCACACACTGGCGAGTAGCCGAGGCGCCGCTCTCCAGCTCCTTGCAGGCCATGCAGCAGATCCCCACGGACAGCCTCGGCCCGGTGCTCGCGGACACGCGCCTCAGCACCGCCTGGTGGCTCCTGCCGCCCACCGTCACCGACGACCTGGACGACCTCCGGCAGATCACTATCCACCCCGTCGGCTGGGCCCTCGAGAGCCCGCCCGTCCTCTTCTCGGTGCGCCACCGCTGGTGGGTGGAGATCCCGGACGGCTCCGGCCGGCTCACCGATCCGACCCTGCTGGGCGCCGTATTCAGCCCCGGCGCCTACCGCCCCGAACGGGAGGCTCTCGCGTGACAAGCGCCGAGACTAGGGGTCTGGTCGACATCCCGGCCGATCTCCTGCCGCTCATCCTCGTGCCACCCCTGGAAATCTTGCCCGACGCCAGGGCGCGCGGCGCCGAGTGCGTGTGGAGCGGCGAGCCACTGTCCACCGCCACAGCCATCGACCTCGGCGAGCGCGAGACCGACGGAGTCCACTGGTTCCCGCGCGCCTGCCGGCCCTGCACTCGGCACGCCGTACTGGCCGCGCGCAACTCGCATCCTGGCCAATGCGAGCAGTGCGTGGACAACACAAACCTCTGCGAAACACGCCGTGCCCTGCACGCCCTCGCCCTGGAGCTACGCCGATGAACTGCGCACGCTGTACCGAACCGATCCGTCCCGGCGAGGAGACGGAAGAGATCCAGAACCATGGCGCCAGCGCCGCTGGCGCCGAAATCGTCGTGCACGCGCGGCTCTGCCGGCGGGCACCTCAGCAGACGGCGCCGAAGTCACGGCGCTGATACCGGCCTCCGGCCGTGGCGCACGCCGACGCGCGACGGCCGGGTTTGACTCCAGCGGACCTTAACGACGGCGATGGCGTGGGTCAGGCGCTGGAGACGGGCGGCCACCCCGTCACCCCCGTCGGGGTGGCCGCTCACCAAGCAGCTCGGCGAGCGGTACGCCCAAGGCGTCGGCCAGGAGCAGCAGGTCCTGCAGGTTCGGCACGGCCAGGGCGTACTCCCAGCGGTGGATGGTGCGGTGATCGCGACCGATGCGTTCGCCAAGCGCGAGCTGTGTGAGGCCGACCTCGAGGCGCCCCTCACGGATGCGTAACCCGATCTCCCGGCAGCGGGTGAGTACCCAGTCGGGCATGGGATCGAGTGGCACCCGCTCACGCTGTATTGATCATGGCCTGTTGTCTTTGCCCAGCCAGGCAAATTTAATGATCTTGAGAGATGGGAACTGCACAGGCACCGCTCCGCCCCTGGTGATCCGGGGTGCGCGCGGAAACGAAGCGGCCAGACGGGTGTACGCGTCTCCACCTAATCGGCCGTTAGACGCTACGACTCGGTCAAAGCGTCCCGCCCCGGGTGCCCACGCCCCCGGGGCGGTTTACGTTTGGACGCAGAAGGGCCCCCGCCGACAAGAACGACGGGGGCCCTCCGCCTGCTCGGGCCGGCCTCCCCGCCGAGCACCGTGCAGGACTGCGGAACGCGCGTCTCAGGCGCGCGTGGGGAGACGCACCTGCCCGTTCCGTGAGCGCTACTTTACGTGCTGGTAGCACTGAGTCCAGTCACCCGTACGGGTGAGATAGAAACGAGATACGTGGGGATGTGGCATCCATGTGGCATCTGATCATGGAAGAGGCCCCCCGTTCGAATTGAACGAGGGGCCTACACCGCCTCTGACCTGCGGTCCAGGTCGGTGCCCCCGGCAGGATTCGAACCTGCGACACCCGCTTTAGGAGAGCGGTGCTCTATCCCCTGAGCTACGAAGGCGGATCGTGGCCGTGTGGGCCACAGGCGTCAGCGTACCGGATCTCCTCGGTGGGGGTGGGGGCCGGGAGAGGGGACGTGGGTGACGCGGGAGGCGGTGTGGAGGTCGGTCTGGATGGGGGTGGCCGTGGTGGTCAGTTCGGGGAGGAGGTGGGTGACGCAGTCGTCGAGGTGCGGCGGGCCGCGTGGGTGGAGATGTTCGCGGCGGCGACTGTGCATCCCGCGCGATCGAGCGGAGGCCGGATTCCGGTTCCTCGTCGGTCAGGGCGTAGGCCTGGGGGGACGCGTGTCCGCCAGGAGTACGCGGCCCAGGGATGTCGCTCGGGCCGGGAGGCGGGTGCCTACCGTGATGTTCGGTGACAGGACTCGGCTCGTCGCGGCTCTGGCCGTCAGTTGGATCATCGGCTCCTGGCCGCCCGGTGCCCGGGTCCGCCAGTACTGCCGGCCCCGCCGACTCCCGCACCCGGTCCGCCAGCGCCCTCAGGTGCGCAGCCGCCAGCTGGGGGAGGGTCGTGCGGGAGAGGGGTGGGAAGCCCAGGGACAGGACCCTCCAACACAGCAACCGGGAGGCCGCAGACGGGTCGTCGAACGCTCCCTCTCGGACTCGGCGCAGCCGTCTGCTGCTACACCCCGGCCAACCGAACCTTGGAAACCAAGATCGGCCGTTAAGGTTGACCCACCCCGTCGTACGGATCTTCCAGCCCCTGACCTGCCGCCCGGCTCGCCGCTGCTGCGCGCCGCCAAGCCGGCGCCAACCGGGGGTGAGGGTGAAGGTCCGGCCGTCCGGAGCTGCAGCGACCAGGCCCAGGTAGGCGTGTGTGATCCCCTACCTCCGCGTCACCCGCACCTGGTAGTCCCCCGCCGCAGTCACCCCGGCCACCTCGACGGTGATGCCCCTCAGGGGATCCTTGAAGCGTTCCCCGGGTCCGAACGGCGCGTCCGAGAGTTCCGCGTGGACGTTGGGGCTGCGGGTGCAGCCGCTGGAGCCGCGGTGGGCGTCGTAGACCCTGACGGGGCCGCGGCCGGTGTCGACGTTCGCGTCGACCTTGTAGATGAGGATGCCGGGGTGGCAGACGGCCTCGTCGTTGCCGCCCTGGGTGCGCAGTTCCAGGGCGTAGCCGCTGCGGCCGCTGAACGGTACGAAGACGAGTTTCCGGCCGCCGGTCCTGGACAGCGGGGTCAGTTCGTACTCGGTGGTGCTGTGGGCCGCCGCGCAGCTGACCTGGGAGGCGTCCAGCCAGCCCAGTTTCCACTTGTGCCAGCCGAGCAGGTCGTTGTCGGCGCCCCAGTCCTCGCTCATGATGTCCCAGTGGCCGACCGCGCCCCCGCCCTCCTGGGTGTAGAGGTCGGGCAGGCCGAAGACGTGGCCGTTCTCGTGCGGGAGGACGCGGTAGCCGGTCTGCGCGTAGGAGCCGGAGCCGTCGTCCTGGCGGGAGTAGACGAAGGAGGCGTTGGCGACCGGGACGCCGTCGGCCACGGGCGCCTCCGCGTTGCCGGCGAAGGTCACGGACAGGACGGTGTCCAGGGCGGAGGGGCCGGCGTTCGGGGTGACCAGCACGTTCAGCAGGTCGTACGAGCGGAAGTCCACGGTGGGGTCGGCGGCGGCCACGATGTCCTGGACCAGCCGGCGGTAGCCGGGGTCGAAGGGGGCGCCGCGCTCTATGCCGTAGGCCCTGAACGGCTTGGGCATGCGCAGCCAGGTGGTGATCGGTGTCTCGGGGCGGTAGTCGAGACGGCCGTAGGAGGCGGTGCGGAACCACTCCTCGGTCTGCGGGAAGAACTCGCGGAAACGGTCGAGCGCGCTGCCCTCGCCGGGCGCGTCGGAGAAGTCGACCATCAGCGTCAGGGCGTGGACCGTGCCGATGGCGTGGGCATAGCCGCCTGGGGTGGGTATGCCCTCGGTCATCTGGACGTCGAAGCCGCCGCTGATCATGCAGCGGGCGAGCGCGGGGGAGCGGGCGAGGGCGATGGGGCCCGCCCCGGCGGTGGCGGAATCCGCCGTGAGGTGTCCGGTGCCGGCCGAGGTGCCGACCGCGAGGATCAGTGCGGTCACGGATGCGAGGGCGGCTACACGGCGCGGGCGTATCCGGCATGCGCCCGGCGCACGCCGGCCGCTGGACGACTGCGGCTGCATGCAGGGACCTTCCGCTCCACGGCAGCCGCCGGTCGTCGGCTGCACCCTTGCGATCACCCTGTGTCGTCGGGGCGGCGGGCGCGCGCTGGGGGAGACCGATCGTGGGTTTCTCGCGAGTAGGGGCATGGATGCGGAACAACCGGGGGCGTAGATGCGGCACAACCGGGGGCGTGGATGCGGAACAACCGGGGGGCGTGAATGCGGCACATCCCGGGGTGTAATCCGGCGCAACCCGGGGCGAATCCGGCGCATCCGGGGGCATGGATGCGGCATCTCCAGGAGGACTCCAGGAGTGTGATGCGGGTCACAGAGACTTTTCCGCCGGGCGGGAAATAACCGGGGATCGTTTCCCCGTTTAGTCGTGTGTCCGAGCGAAACGGGGACTCGCTCCCCGGATCGCCCCACCCGCTGAGCTCAGGAGTACGCCGTGTCCACCGCGACCCCTGTACAGCGCAGGACGCCCCGGCCCCGCGCCGACGCCCTGCGCAACCGGGAGCGGATCGTCACCGCCGCCCGGGAGATGTTCGTCGAGTACGGCCCCGATGTGCCGCTCGACGAGATCGCCCGCCGGGCCGGTGTCGGCAACGCCACGGTGTACCGCAACTTCCCGGACCGCGACGCCCTCGTCCGCGAGGTCGTCTGCTCGGTCATGGACCGTACGGTGCGGGCGGCCGAGGAGGCGCTCGCGGAGACCGGAGACGCCTTCGAGGCCCTGGAGCGTTTCGTGCACTCGGCCGCTGACGAGCGGATCAGTGCGCTGTGCCCCATGGTCGCCAGCACGTTCGACCGGCATCACCCCGACCTGGAAGCGGCGCGCGAAAGGACCGAACGCCTCATCGAGGAGGTCATGGACCGCGCCAAGGGGGCCGGCCAGCTCCGGCCCGACGTGGGCGTCGGTGACCTGATGGTCGCCGTGGCCCAGCTCAGCCGGCCCCCGGCCGGCACCGCCTGCCTCGGCCTGGACCGCTTCGTACACCGTCATCTGCAACTGTTCCTGGACGGGCTGCGCGCCCCGGCCCGATCCGTCCTGCCCGGCACCGCCGCGACCATGGAGGATCTGCGCCAGGCCTGAGCGATTAGTTTCGCGGACTCCACCGGTCCAACCGACGACCGGCTTTCCGACGCCAGACTCTCCGACGCCAGCCTCTCCGACCTCAGTCTCTCCGACCTCAGTCTCTCCGACCTCAGACTTTCCGGCCGTCAGCGCTGACGAGCCGTGTTCCGCCTTCACTTCTTCCGTACTCGTCACCGTTTTCCGTTCTCGTCGCATTTTTCCGTCACGAAGTCCCGAAGTGGGTACCTCCATGTCCGAAACAGCCCGAGCCGCCGTCGGCACCGCCGACGCCAACCGCTGGAAAGCGCTCGTCTTCATCGCGCTCGCCCAGCTGATGGTCGTCCTCGACGCGACCATCGTGAACATCGCCCTGCCCTCCGCCCAGCAGGACCTGGGCATCTCCGACGGCAACCGCCAGTGGGTCGTGACCGCGTACGCGCTCGCCTTCGGCGGTCTCCTCCTCTTCGGCGGCCGGATCGCCGACCTGTGGGGCCGCAAGCGGGCCTTCGTCATAGGCCTGGCCGGCTTCGCCGCCGCCTCCGCGCTCGGCGGTGCGGCGACCACCGGCGCGATGATGTTCGGCGCCCGCGCCCTGCAGGGCGTCTTCGGCGCCCTGCTCGCCCCGGCCGCGCTCTCGCTGCTCGCCGTGATGTTCACGGACGCCAAGGAGCGCGCCAAGGCGTTCGGCATCTACGGCGCGATCGCCGGTGGCGGCGGCGCCGTCGGCCTGATCCTGGGCGGCTTCCTCACCGAGTACCTGGACTGGCGCTGGACGTTCTTCGTGAACATCCCGTTCGCCGTGATCGCCGCGGCCGGCGCCTACTTCGTCATCCGTGAGCCGGAGGGCGGACGCAACCGCTCCGCGCTCGACATCCCCGGCGTCATCCTGTCCACGCTCGGCCTGGTGGCCCTGGTCTACGGCTTCACCCGCGCCGAGTCCGACGGCTGGGGCGACTCGGTGACCATCGGCATGTTCGTGGCGTCCGCGGTGCTTCTGCTCGCCTTCGTGGCCGTCGAGGCCAGGGTCAAGGCCCCGCTGCTGCCGCTGCGCGTGATCACCGACCGCAACCGCGGTGGCATCTACCTCTCCCTCGGCCTCGCGATCATCGCGATGTTCGGGCTCTTCCTCTTCCTGACCTACTACCTCCAGGTCGTGAAGGGCTACTCCCCGGTGAAGACCGGCTTCGCGTTCCTGCCGATGATCGCGGGCATGATCATCGGCTCCACCCAGATCGGCGCCCGTCTCATGACCCGGGTCCCGGCCCGGCTGCTGATGGGCCCCGGCTTCCTGGTCGCCGCGCTCGGCATGCTGCTGCTGACCCAGCTGGAGATCGGCTCCTCGTACACGACCCTGCTGCTGCCCGCGATGCTGCTGCTCGGTCTCGGCATGGGCACGGCGTTCATGCCGGCCATGTCCCTGGCCACCCAGGGCGTCGAGCCCCGGGACGCGGGCGTGGCCTCCGCGATGGTCAACACCTCGCAGCAGGTGGGTGGCGCGATCGGTACGGCCCTGCTGAACACCATCGCCGCCTCGGCGACGACCTCGTACATCAAGGACCACATCGCGACCGCGGCCGGCAAGCCGCAGCAGCAGCTGGTCCAGCTCCAGGGCATGGTGCACGGCTACACCAACGCCATCTGGTTCGCCGTCGGGATCCTCGTGGTCTCCGCCGTGATCGTGGTGACCTTCGTCAACGCCGGCCGTCCGGGCGCCGTCCCGGTCGCCTCCGGTGAGGGCGTCGAGGACGAGGTGGCCGTCCCGGTGGTCGCCCACTGATGAGGCCGTGGCTCCCTCAGCGGAGCCAGGGCAGGTCGGCACCCGCTTCGTTGGGCTGAAGGCCCTCGGCGACGATCTCCATGATCTCGCCGAGGGTCTTCTGCTGCTCGGGGGTCAGCCGCTCGAACAGCGCCTGGCGTACGGCGGCCACGTGGCCCGGCGCGGTGCGGCGCAGCACGTCGTAGCCCTCTTCGGTCAGCACCGCGAACTGGCCCCGCTTGTCGGAGGGGCAGTCCTCGCGGCGCACCCAGCCGTTCTTCTCCAGGCGGGCGATGGCGTGCGAGAGGCGGGAGCGGGTGATCTTGGCCTTCATGGCCAGCTCGGTCATGCGCAGTCTGCGGCGCGGGGCCTCGGCGAGTGAGACGAGCAGGCCGTAGTAGACGTGCGGCATGCCCGCGTCGCGCTGCAGCTGACGGTCGAGGTGGTCCTCCAGCAGCGTGGTGGCGTGCAGGTAGGAGCGCCAGACGCGCTGCTCCTCGTCGGTGAGCCAGCGGTGCTGTGCGGCGGAATCGGGTGCCGTGTTCATGTGTCCCACTGTACGAGGCTGCTACTTGAAGCTTAAACAAGTGAGGCGTAGGGTGTGGTGGTAAAGCTTGAGAGTTAAAGGGAGAGGGGTCGCCGTCATGTCCGCCGCCACCCAGGAGCGCATGCCCGCCCTTTACCTGAGCCACGGTGCCCCGCCGCTCGCCGACGACCCCGTCTGGCCCGGCCAGCTCGCCGCCTGGTCCGCCGGCCTGCCCCGCCCCAAGGCGATCCTGATGGTCTCCGCCCACTGGGAGGAGGCCCCGCTCGCCCTCGGCGCGACCACCACCGTCCCGCTCGTCCACGACTTCTGGGGCTTTCCCGAGCACTACTACCAGGTGAGGTACGAGGCTCCCGGCGCACCGGAGCTCGCCGAGTCCGTACGCAAGCTGCTGCGCGCCCCCGGCATCCCCGTGCAGGACATCCCGGACCGCGGCCTCGACCACGGCGCGTACGTCCCGCTGGTGGAGATGTTCCCCGCCGCCGACGTCCCGGTCCTGCAGGTGTCCATGCCGACCCTGGACCCGGTGCGGCTGATGGAGATCGGCCGCAGGCTCGCCCCGCTGCGCGACGAGGGCGTGCTGATCGTCGGCTCAGGCTTCTTCACCCACAACCTGGCCGCACTGCGGTACACGGGAGGCGGCGTGCCCAGCTGGTCCTCCGAGTTCGACGACTGGGGCCGGCGCGCGCTGGAGGCCCGGGACTGGGACGCCCTGCTGGACTTCCTCGACAAGGCCCCGGCGGGCCGCTACGCCCACCCGCGCACCGAGCACTTCGCCCCGCTCTTCGTCACGATGGGCGCCGCCGAGGCCGGCGGTGAGCTGGACGCGCAGAAGTCGGTGATCGACGGCTTCTGGATGGGCATGGCGAAGCGGTCGGTGCAGTTCGGCTGAGGCCGAGCACCCACGCGCCGGGTCACAACTCCTTCTCGTACCAGGCCACGTCCCAGTAGCGGCCGAACTTGCGGCCCACCTCCCGGTACGTGCCGACGTACCGGAAGCCGAAGCGCTCGTGCAGCCGCGTGGACGCCTCGTTGGGCTGCGTGACGCCCGCGTAGGCGCGGTGCAGGTCCTCGCCGGACAGGGCCTCGAAGAGGGCCTTGTACAGCAGCGTGCCGATGCCGCTGCGGCCGGCGTGCGGGGCGAGGTAGACGGACGTCTCCACGGATGTGCCGTACGCGGGCTTCGCACGGAAGGGACTGGAGGTGGCGTAGCCCAGAATCTCCTGTGACTCGGCCGCCACGGCAACCATCAGGCGGTGCGGGCCGTCTTCCGGGTGGGAGAGCAGCCAGGGGCGGCGCTCCTCCGGTGTGAAGACGGCGGTGTCGAATGTGATGGGCGTCTCACGTACGTAGTGGTTGTAGATGTCCGTGAGGGCCTTGAGGTCACCCTCGACTCCCGCTCTGACCTGCACCTCTGTGCGTTCCGGCGGCATCGCACCTCCCCGTGTGGCCGGACAGGGTACTGCATGATCAGAAAAAACGGGGGTCGGGTGGGAATTCTGTCCGGATTCCAGTCGTTGTTTCCTTCGGATGCCGGGCACTCGAGCAGAGTCCCAACCGTTCATCTCTCGCAGTGCCGAGTGTCCGCCTGGATCACCCGCTGACCTCACCATCGCAAGGGAGCACGCATGGCAACCCGTGCCGTCGCCCGTCGTCAGTCCGCCACCGGCGAGACGGCCGACGCGGCAGGCAGTGTTCGCGCCCATGGCGGCGAGATCGCCGACCGCGACCTGGTCGGCATGTACCTCGACGAGATCGCGCGGACACCGCTGCTCGACGCCGCCAAGGAAGTCGACCTGTCCCAGACCATAGAGGCGGGTGTGTTCGCACGGCAGATCCTCGACGGGTACGAGGAGTCCAAGACGGACGCCACCCGCGAGGAGCTCGAGGCCCTGGTCGCCGAGGGGGAGCGGGCCAAGGACGTCTTCATCCGCTCCAACCTGCGCCTGGTCGTCGCCGTCGCCCGCCGCTACCCCCGCAGCGGCCTGCCCCTGCTCGACCTGATCCAGGAGGGCAACGCCGGCCTGGTGCGCGCGGTCGAGAAGTTCGACTACCGCAAGGGCTTCAAGTTCTCGACGTACGCCACCTGGTGGATCCGGCAGGCGATCACCCGCTCGATCGCGGACCAGTCCCGCACCATCCGGCTGCCCGTCCACCTCGTGGAGGAGCTGGGCCGTATCCGCCGCGTCCAGCGCGAGTTCAACCGGGAGAACGGGCGCGAGCCGGAGCCCGCGGAGATCGCCGCCGAGCTCGGTTCGACGCCGGAGCGCGTCATCGACGTGCTCGACTGGGCCCGTGACCCGGTCTCGCTGAACATGTCGGTGGACGACGAGGGCGAGACGCAGTTCGGCGACCTGCTGGAGGACACCTCCGCGGTCTCGCCGGAGCAGTCGGTGCTGACCCTGCTGCGGAGCGAGGAGCTGGACGACCTGATCGGCCGCCTGGACCAGCGGACGGCCTCCATCATCAAGATGCGGTACGGCATCGAGGACGGCCGGGAGCGCACGCTGACCGAGGTGGGCAAGGAGCACGGTCTGACCCGCGAACGCATCCGCCAGATCGAGAAGCACGCGCTGCTGGAGCTGAAGAAGCTGGCCCGCAGCACCGGCTTCGACGCGGCGGCGTAACCACCGGCGACGTCCGGTGCCCGTGTGCCGACCGCGTACGCCGGGTGGCGGAAGACCGCGCAAACATGGCGCTGTAGCGCCGCTTCAACTCGTGGGGCCCTGGGAAAAACACCTCAGGGCCCGGGAGCACGGTGCCCGGGACCGCACCTCCGCCGCCCTCCGAGAGACGTGACGCGAGACGTTCTCTCACCTTGAGCCACACTCTGGGTCCCACCCTGAGCCACGTCCCGCCGCACATCCCCCCCGGCGCCGGGACCTTCCCCGAGCCGGGCTTCGGCGCCTGTCCCCCCGGGCGCCGGAGCCCGGCTCCTCGCCGTTGCGCGGCTCCCGCGTATCACGGACATGCTGGAGCGATGGGTCACCCCGTACCTGAACCCCGGGGTGGCCCACCGGATGGCAGATTCTGCCACATGGGCATAACCTGCCGCCGTGAGCACGCCCCGCCCCGTCGGCAAGACCCCCCACCAGCCCTTTTCCGCCTCCTCCCCGTCGTCCGGATCCCTGACGGAACGTCGCAAGGCCGAGACGCGGATGGAGATCGCGCGGGCCGCGGCCGGCCTCTTCGTCAGCCGGGGCCTGAAGGCCACCCGCGCGGAGGACATCGCCCAGGCCGCCGGATGCGCTCCGCGCACCTTCTACCGCTACTTCGCCACCAAGGAGGAGGCGGTGGCCCCCCTCTACGCGGCGGGAGCCCAGCGCTGGGCGGAGGCGGTCCGCGAAGCCCCGGCGGCCCTCTCCGTCCCCGAGGCCCTGGAACACGCCGTCCGCCACACCCTCACCCCCGGCAAGGCCGTCTCCGCCGCCTCCTGGGAGTGGGTCCGCGCACTCGTCCGCCTCGCCGGCACGAGCCCGGCACTGGGGAAGGTGTGGGCGGAGGTGTGCCACGAGTCGGAACGGGCGCTGGCAGAGATCCTGGCGGGCCGAGCGACTGGGGGAGGTCCCGACAACGTTGCCGCCGACTCCCCGGAACTCCGTTTCACCGCGGCCGTGGCCGGCGCGGCGGTGAGGGTGGCCGTCGAGTCCTGGGCCGCCGGCTCCGCGCCGCCCTCCGGGCCGGAGGGCCCGGCGGCACTGGCGCTGCGGAATCTTGAGGCGTTGCGGGGGTTTTCCTGGCCGGGGGCGTCATAGGAGCCGCAGCAACGTGGGCGACGTCCGGCCGCCCGACAGGCGCCGTGAGCCGCAGCCGGGGGGTCCGCGCGGCCCGGCGCTGACGGGGTGCCTCCCCCACTCTCGGCACCACTGTCGGCTTCGCTCGAGCGGGGGACCCTCATCGCCCACCCGTGCCGCCCCAGCGGCGCGACTGCCCGCAGCTAGGCAGGTACCCCACCCGCCCGACTCAGCCGCCCGCCCAACTCCCGTACGCACCGCACGAGTTCCTCGGGCTCCCGCACCACGAAATCGCACCCCACCATCGCCAGCCGCACCGCCAGCCACTCCACGGGGTCCCCGCTCTCGCCCCGCAACACGCAGCCCCCCGAGTCCACGGGCTCCGGTCGCCCCGCCCACGCGGGCACCCGCGAGGCGACGAAGTCCGCCGACTCCGCGAACGCGACCACGTAGGCGTACGACTCCTGCCGCCGCTGAATGGACCGCCGCAGATACTCCGCCGCGCTCCCCTCCGGCAACTCCCGCGCGGCGAACCGCACGCCGGTCGCGAACGGCTCGCTCACCCGGTCGACGCGGAACGTACGCCAGTCGCCCCGGTCGAGGTCGTACGCCACGAGGTACCACCGCCGCCCGGTCGACACCAGCCGGTACGGCTCGGTCAGGCGCCGCGACTCGCTGCCGTCCCTGGCCCGGTAGGCGAACCGCAGCCGCTCCCGCCCGGCCACCGTCGACGCCATCACGGTGAGCGTCTCGGGCGCGATGCTCGCCCCGTCCCCGCTGGTCAGCGGGGTCGTCGCGGCCTGGAGGGTGGAGACGCGGTGGCGCAGCCGGGCCGGCAGTACCTGTTCCAGCTTCGCCAGGGCCCGTACGGACGCCTCGTCGACCCCCGCCACCGCGTGCCCGGCACCGGCCCGCAGCCCCACCGCGATGGCCACCGCCTCCTCGTCGTCGAGCACCAGCGGCGGCATCGCCTTGCCCGCGACCAGCCGGTACCCGCCGTCCGCGCCCATGCTGGCCTGCACCGGATAGCCCAGCTCGCGCAGCCGGTCGACGTCCCGCCGGACCGTGCGGCGGGACACCCCGAGCCGGTCGGCGAGCTCGCCGCCGGGCCATTCGCGGGGCGTCTGCAGGAGGGAGAGGAGCTGGAGCAGCCGGGCCGGGGTGTCCGTCGTCATGGAATCGAGGATGCCGCAGAACTAGGACACGCTCTGACCTAATGGGCCTCTACCTTCGGAGCATGACCTCCACGGAGACCACCAGCACCAGCACCAGTACCGCCCACCGACGGCGTTGGTTCGCCCTCGCGATCGTGATGACCGCCGCCTTCATGGATCTGGTCGACGTCACGATCGTCAACATCGCGATCCCGTCCATACAGCAGGATGCCGGCGCGTCCTTCAGCCAGATCCAGTGGATCACCGCCGGTTACGCCCTCGCGTTCGCCGCCGGACTGATCACCGGCGGACGGCTCGGCGACATCCACGGCCGCAGGCGGCTGTTCCTCGTCGGCATCGGCGGTTTCACGCTGGCGTCCGCGCTGTGCGGCTTCGCCGCGAACCCGGAGATGCTGGTCGCCTCCCGGATCCTGCAGGGCGCGATGGCGGCGATGATGGTGCCGCAGGTGCTGTCGATCGTGCACGCCACCTTCCCGGCGCACGAGCGCGGCAAGGTCTTCGGGCTGTTCGGCGCGATCGTCGGCCTGGGCGCGGTCTCTGGTCCGCTGCTGGGCGCGCTGCTGACGGAGTGGAACCTGTTCGGGCTGCAGTGGCGGCCCATCTTCCTCATCAACCTGCCGGTCGGCGTCGTGGCCTTCCTCCTCGGCCGCCGTTTCATCACCGAGTCGAAGGCTCCGAAGGCGCTGAAGCTGGACCTCGTCGGTGTCGCGCTGGTGACGCTGGGCCTGCTGATGCTGCTCTACCCGCTCACCCGGGGCCGCGAGCTGGGCTGGCCGCTGTGGGGGTACGTGTCGATGGCGGGCGCGGTCGGCGTGTTCGCGGCGCTGGTGGCGTACGAGCGGCGCAAGAGCGCGCGGGACGGTTCGCCGCTGGTCGAGCTGTCGCTGTTCCGGGTGAAGAGCTTCGCGGCGGGCATCGCGGTGCAGACCGTCTTCGGGGTCGCGCTCGGCGTGTTCTTCCTGGTGTGGACGCTGTACATGCAGGTCGGCCTGGGCTGGAGCCCGCTGCGGGCCGGGCTGACCGGCGTGCCCTTCTCGATCGCGGTCTCCGTCGCGGCCGGGATGTCGGTGCAGAAGCTGGTGCCCCGCTTCGGCCGCAAGGTGCTCCAGACGGGCGCGCTGGTGATGGTCCTCGGCGTCCTGGTCTACATCGCGGAGGCCCACCGGTACGGCCTCGGCATCGCGTCCTGGCAGATGGCGCTCCCGCTGGTCGTCATGGGCGTCGGCATGGGTCTGATCGTCGCCCCGCTGACGGACGTGGTGCTGTCCGAGGTGCCGCGTGAGCACGCCGGTTCGGCGTCCGGCCTGATCAACACCGTGCAGCAGATGGGCAACGCTCTCGGGCTGGGCCTGGTGTCGGTGGTCTTCTTCGGCTCCATCGGCGACGACCTGACTGCGCCCGAGGTGGGGCCGGCGTTCGCGGACGCCTTCCAGCACGCGCTGGGCGGGGTGGCCGCGGTCATGGGCGTGATCTTCCTGCTGATGTTCGCGCTGCCCAAGCGGCCGGCGCAGCACGTGGAGGGCGGCGAGCCCGAGCTCCCGGTGGAGGAGAAGGAGCGGGAACTCGTGTCCTGAGTCCCTCCCGAGGAAGGGCCCGGCGGCTGAGCAGGCGCCGGGTCCTTCCGCATGTCCGCCCCCGGGGCCGGGGAAGTCCGTTCACGCCCGAATAAGGCCCGAACCTGTTTACATTCGGAAAATTCGGGCGTAGTCTCCCAATGAAACCACACGTTCGGGCATGAGTCGGAGGCAAACGGACATGTACGCACCGGAGCGGCAGCAGCAGATCCTCCGGCTGGCCCGGGACGGCGGCCGGGTGGACGTGCTGTCGCTCGCCGAGGAGTTCCAGGTGACGGCGGAAACGATTCGCCGCGACCTGAAGGCCCTCGACCGCGCCGGCCTCGTCCGCCGGGTGCACGGCGGTGCCATCCCGGCCGGACGCCTCGACTTCGAGCCGGACCTCGCCGAACGCGAGGGCACGGCCGCCGACGAGAAGGACCGCATCGCCAAGGTGGCCCTCGCCGAACTGCCGACCGAGGGCACGATGATCCTCGACGCCGGTACGACGGTCGCCCGCCTGGCCGGCGCCATCCCCCTGGAGTCGCGGCTGACCGTCGTCACGCACTCCCTGCCGATCGCGGCCCGCCTCGCCGACCACCCGGGCATCCAGCTCCACCTGGTCGGGGGACGGGTGCGGCACAACACGCGCGCCGCCGTGGACGCCTGGGCGCTGCGCGCGTACGGCGAGATCCGCGCCGACGTCCTGTTCGTCGCCGCCAACGGCTTCTCCGCCGAGCACGGTCTGACCACCCCCGACCTCGCCGAGGCCGCGGTCAAGCGCGCGGCGATCGCCGCCGCCCGCCGCGTGGTGCTGCTCGCCGACGCCACCAAGCACGGCCAGGAGCACTTCGCCCGCTTCGGCGGCCTGAGCGACGTGGACCTGCTGATCACCGACAGCGGGTTGAGCCCCGAAGACGCCGTCGCCATCGAGCGCGGCGGCACGGAAGTAGTGCGCGCATGATCCTCACCGTCACCCCCAACCCGTCTCTCGACCGCACGTACGAGGTCCCGTCGCTGGAGCGCGGAGAGGTCATCCGCGCCACCGGAGAACGCATGGACCCCGGCGGCAAGGGCGTCAACGTCTCGCGCGCCGTCGCCGCCGCCGGGCAGCGCACGGTCGCCGTCCTGCCCCTGGGTGGCGCGCCGGGCGCGCTCGTAGCCGACCTGCTCGACGCGCAGGGCATCGAGGTCGCGCCGGTCCCGGTCGCCGGGGCCACCCGCTCCAACATCGCGCTCGCGGAGGCGGACGGCGTCCTGACGAAGATCAACGCGCCCGGTCCGGAGCTGTCCCCGCAGGAGCAGGAACTGCTGCTGGAGACGGTCCGCGCGCAGTCCGGCGAGGCCGACTGGATCGCCTGCTGCGGCAGCCTGCCGCGCGGGCTCGCCCCCGCCTGGTACGCCGACCTGGTCGCCCGGGCGCACGCCGCCGGCAAGCGCATCGCCCTGGACACCTCAGGGCCCGCGCTCCTTGAGGCGCTGCGGGAGCGTCCGGACGTGGTGAAGCCGAACGCCGAGGAACTCGCGGAGGCCGTCGGGCGTCCCCTGGCGACCGTGGGTGACGCGGTGAAGGCGGCCGATGAGTTGCGCGAGATGGGCGCGCGCGCCGTGCTCGCGAGCCTGGGCGCCGACGGACAGCTCCTCGTGGACGGTGCGGGCGCCTGGTTCGGCAGCGCGCGCGTGGACGCCGTACGCAGCAACGTGGGCGCCGGTGACTCCTCGCTCGCGGGCTTCCTGATCGCCGGCGGCAGCGGCCCGGAGGCGCTCGCCTCCGCCGTCGCCCACGGCGCGGCGGCCGTCCAGCTGCCCGGAAGCGTGATGCCGACCCCGGCCGACCTGGACCCGGCGGCGGTGACGGTCACCAGGGTGGTCCCGGTGGACCGAGAGCTGACGGAGCCGGTCTCATGAACGTACGTACGACGACCACGACGACCTCGGCCGGGTCCGGGGCGCCGGCCCTGAAACCACCCTCCATGAAACGGCGAGGCTCCCCGTTACTCGTCGCGACCGCGGGCCGGCAGGGCACCCTGAGCCGCTCTGCCGGCCCGCGGAGGCGGGGCTTCCCCGGTCCCGTCTCCGCACCCACCGCCTCACCACCCCCTTCCCCCCACAGCACCCCCACCCCCGCCCACCCCACTCCCCGGGCGATACGCGTGCGAAGGAGCCCGCGATGAGCGAGATGATCACCGCGGATCTGGTCGACCTCGACCTGTCCGCCGATACGAAGGAAGCGGCGGCGCGCGCCCTCGCCGAGCGCATGGTGTCCCTGGGCCGGGTGACCGACCTGGACGGCTTCCTCGCCGACGTGGCCGCCCGCGAGGCGCAGATGCCGACCGGGCTCGACGGCGGCATCGGCATCCCGCACTGCCGCAGCGAGCACGTCACCGAGCCGACACTCGCCTTCGGGCGCAGCGCCGCCGGGATCGACTTCGGCGCGGCCGACGGCCCCGCCGACCTGATCTTCCTGATCGCCGCGCCGGCCGGCGCCGACGACGCCCACCTGACGATCCTGTCGTCGCTGGCCCGGCAGCTGATGAACGCCGAGTTCGCCTCCGCGCTGCGCTCGGTGGGCGACGCGGCCGAGGCGGCCGCGCTGATCCGGGGTGACCAGGCGGCGGACGAGGCCCCGGCGGCCGGTTCCGAGGACTCCGCTGCGGCGCCGACGGCGGCCTCCGCCGACGCCGCAGCGGGCAGCACCCCCCAGACCGACGAGGCGCGCCCCTTCCGCATCGTCGCCGTCACCTCCTGTCCGACCGGCATCGCCCACACCTACATGGCGGCCGAGTCGCTGGAGACCGCGGGCCGTGAGGTGGGCGTCGAGATCGCCGTCGAGACGCAGGGCTCGGCCGGTTTCACCCGGCTCGACCCGGCGGTGGTCGCGGCGGCGGACGGCGTGATCTTCGCCCACGACGTGCCGGTGCGCGACAAGGACCGCTTCGCCGGCAAGCCGACCGTCGACGTCGGCGTCAAGGCGGGCATCAACCGCCCCGGCGAGCTGATATCCGAGGTCCGTGGCAAGGCGGAGCGCGGCGAGGTCACGGCGGGAGCCGCGCCCGGTACGCCGGTCGAGCGCGCCGGTGACTCCACCGAGGGATACGGCACCAAGCTGCGCAAGTGGCTGATGTCCGGCGTCAGTTACATGGTCCCGTTCGTCGCGGCGGGCGGTCTGCTGATCGCGCTGAGCTTCGCGATCGGCGGCTACACGGTCAACAAGGCGCCGTCGGTCATGGACCACTTCGTGTGGACCCAGGCGGACAGCTGGGGCGCGCTGCTCTTCCAGATCGGCGTGGTGTCCTTCGGCTTCCTGATCCCGGTCCTGGCCGGCTACATCGCCTACGGCATGGCGGACCGGCCCGGTCTCGTCCCCGGTTTCGTGGGCGGCATGATCGCGTTCACGATCAACGCGGGCTTCCTCGGCGGTCTGGCGGCCGGTCTGATAGCCGGTGGCGTGGTGCTGGCGATCCAGAAGGTTCACATCCCGGCGGCGCTGCGCGGCATCATGCCGGTGGTGGTGATCCCGCTGATCTCCTCGGCGGTCGTCGGGTTCCTGATGTTCGTCGTGATCGGCAAGCCCCTCGCGTCCGCGCAGAAGGGCATGACCAACTGGCTCAACGGCCTCACCGGCACCAACGCCCTCCTGCTCGGCGCCCTGCTCGGCCTGATGATGTGCTTCGACCTCGGCGGCCCGGTCAACAAGGTCGCGTACACCTTCGCCACGGCGGGTATCGCGGTCTCCGACCCGAGCGGCTCCGCGATGAAGATCATGGCGGCGGTCATGGCGGCCGGCATGGTCCCGCCGCTGGCGATGGCGCTGGCCACCACGGTCCGGGGCAAGCTCTTCACCCCGACCGAGCGGGAGAACGGCAAGGCCGCCTGGGTCCTGGGCGCCTCCTTCATCTCGGAGGGCGCGATCCCGTTCGCCGCGGCGGACCCGCTGCGCGTCATCCCGTCCTCGATGGCCGGCGGCGCGGTCACCGGCGCCCTGTCGATGCTCTTCGACGCCACCCTGCGCGCCCCGCACGGCGGCATCTTCGTGGTCCCGCTGATCGGCAACCCCTTCCTCTACCTGGTCGCCATCGCGGCCGGCGTGTGCGTCACGACGGCCCTGGTGGTCATCCTCAAGGGCATGCGCAAGCAGGCCGCGGACACCACGGCGGGCGGTCCGGCCGCCGGCCCGGCCGCGCCGACACCGGAGAGGAAGCAGCCGGTCGCGGCCTGACGGCCCGCCAGTCCTTGGAGAGAGTTGTCCTTTTGGAGTGCTGTGAGTTGTTCACGGCACCTGCGAGATACGTCACGGTCCGGGGCCAAAGTCCCGGACCGTGGTGTGTACTGGAGCGCATGCCTGAGCACGTCCCGATCATCCAGTTGATGGGCGTGGCCCTCCTCGTCCTGGCGACCGCAGCCTGGGTCACCCTCCTGACGCGGGTCGTGCGCCGCCCCCGCTTCGAGACCACCGCCCGGCGCTTCCCCCGGGTCCTTCCGTGCTCTCCCCGCCCTCCCCCACCAGCGGCAGGCCGCACCGGAGCTGGAGACCGTCGAACTGACCCCGGCGGAGGAGGACGCGTTCGCGGGGCTGGTAAGGCAGTTGCACGGACGCCAGAGACAGGCCGGCGGCGAAGCGGACTGAGTCTAGGCCTGCTGGGCCGCCCGTCGTTCCATGGCGTCGCGGGCCGCGTCCTCCGACACGTACACCTCGCACATGTGCCGGCCGTCGGGTGTCGCCGTGTGCTCGACCTCCCAGAGGGAGAGCTCCCTGCCGTCCCGGAGCAGGAAGGCGTGCTCGTAGAGCGAGAAGCTCAGCCCGCCGCGGCCGGCCCGGCCCGGGCGGCCGAAGGCCTGGGTGATCTGGTGCGCGAACGCCGTTGCCAGCAGCGCCGCCGTCTCGTCGTCCGGCCGGTCCGGGTTCTCCGCGCGGCGCAGCAGCCGGCGCGCGTGGTCCGCCGAGTCGTCCGATGCGTACATGTGCCGCGGCTCGGGGATCGGCGACAGCTGCGTCAGCACCGGCAGCTCGAAGTCCGGCGTGTCCGCCGGCAGCGGCAGCCGGGCCGTGGCGGCGCGCAGTTCCTCCTCGTCCACGTACACCTCGTGCTGCGGCTCGCTGCCGGGCGCGGTGTTGTGCACGAGCTCCCACAGCGTGACCGCCGAGCCGTCGGCGAGCAGCCAGGTGTGCCGGTACGTCTCGCGGTGCAGCCCCGCGCTGTGGTGCGCGGAGTGCAGCGAACTGTCCTGCGCCAGCGCGCAGTCGAGCCGCCGTAGGGCCTCGTCGGGCAGTTCGAAGGAGTTCAGGGCACGGCCGAGGAGCCGCGCGAGATGCTCCTCCGGAGACTCGGGCGACTCGGCTGGTTCGTACGCTGCCGTCTCGTACGGAACGCTCAAGGTTTCTCCCGGCGTTGCTGCATGTCACCTTGTGGGTGCATACCGTAGCCCCTCGGTCGGACATCATGTCCGGGAACCGAGAAAACGCACGCCGGGAAAACGCGTGGGCCGCGCGGCATGTTCCCGCGCGGCCCGAGATCCCTCAAGAAACCGCCGGTCAGGCGGCGCTTCCCGCGGTCCACTCGCTCCAGGACATGTTCCAGCCGTTGAGCCCGTTGTCCGGGGAGACCGTCTTGTCGGGGGAGTTCTTGACGACCACGACGTCACCGATGAGTGAGTTGTCGTAGAACCACTTCGCGGTGGTGTCGCCCTGCGCGCCCTGCACGTCCGCGAGTCCCACGCAGCCGTGGCTGGTGCCCAGGCGCCCGAACGGCGGATTGCCCTTGCTGTACCAGTAGTTGCCGTGCACGAAGGTGCCGGACGACGTCAGGCGCATCGCGTGTGGCACGTCCGGGATGTCGTACTCGCCGCCGAAGCCGACCGTCGAGCCGTTCATGCGCGTCTGCTCGAACTTCTCGGAGATCACCATCTGCCCGTTGTACGTGGTGTGCTCCGGGCTGCCCGCCGAGATCGGCACCGACTTCAGAGTCTTGCCGTCGCGCACCACGGTCATGGTCTGCGTGCCGACGTCCACGGTGGAGACCTGCGACCGGCCGATGGTGAAGGTCACCGTCTTCTTCTGCACGCCGTAGACGCCGTTCGCGCCCTCGATGCCGTCCAGGTCGATCTTCATCGTCACCTTGGAGCCGGCCTTCCAGTAATCCTGGGGCCGGAAGTCGAGCCGCTGCGCCCCGAACCAGTGCCCGACCACCTGCTGCCCGCTGCTGGAGCTGACGGTGATGTGCGACTGCACGGCCTTCTTGTCGCTGATGGCCTTGTCGAAGGTGAACGACACCGGCATTCCGACACCCACGGTCGTGCCGTTGTCCGGCGTGTACGTGCCGATGAAGCTGTTCGACGACGAGACCGTGGTGAAGATGGAGTTGGCGGCGGCCGTGCGCCCGCTCGTGTCCTTCGCGGTCGCCGATATCTGGTACTTCGTCCCGCGCTCCAGCCGCGCCTTCGGCTTCCAGCTCTTGCCGTCGGCGGATATCGCACCCTCCACGGCCTGCCCCGACCCCGCCACGGTCATCTTCACATCGGTCAGCCTGCCGTCGCTGACCTGCACGCCGGTGGCATTGATGGACGCGCTGGTCGAGCCGTCCTTGGCCGAGATGACGATCTTCGCCGTGGACGTCTTGGCGGAGGTCCCGCCGCCGTTGCCGTCGTTGTTGGCACTGGCGTCGCCACCGCACGCGGTGAGGGTGAGGGCACCGACCACCAGGGCGGCACAGGCCCCCAGTACGCGCCGCGCTGCAATGTCCGGCGTTGTCACGGGCTGCTCCAGGTTCGTGTGATGTATGCGTAATCCGCTCCAGGCGTGAACGAAGAGGGAGCCGAAGGCGGGGCAGGTTCCCTCCCTGCGCGATGAAGGCCACCACGTGACAGAACCGGGACAATCGAAACCGCCCAGCGCCCTAACGGCCTCCGTACAGCTCCTCGTACGACGGCCACGCCCCGCCCGGCCCGTCCACCGGCTCGGCGGCGCGTACGGCGCGGACGATCGCGCGGGTCACCAGGTCCGCGCCGGCCGCGAGGACGGCGTTGAGCGCGAGCGGGTCCTCGGCGGCGAGCGGGCAGGCCCCGGTGGCCAGGGCGAACACCGTGTCGCCGTCGTTCAGCAGATGCACCGGCCGTACGGCGCGCGCGATGCCGTCGTGCGCCGTGCCGGCCAGCTTCTGTGCTTGCGCCTTCGACAGGTCCGCGTCGGTGGCGACCACCGCGAGCGTGGTGTTGAGCGGCGGAGGGGAGTTCCGCGCGGCGGCCTCGGCGAGGCGCCGGCGCGCGGCCTCGTGGACGTGCGCCTCCGGATACTCCACCCGCCCCTGGAACAACTCCCCGTACAGCACCCCCGTTTCCGGATCCACCGCCGACCCCACGGCGTTGACCACCACCAGCGCGGCCACCGTGACCCCCGAGCCGAGCACCGTGCTCGCGGTGCCGACCCCGCCCTTCAGCCCGCCCACGACGGCACCCGTACCGGCGCCCACACACCCCTCCGGCACCCGCGCCCCGGGCGCGCCGGCCGCGGCCGCCTCGACCGCCGCCCGGCCCGTGGCCGCGTCCGGCCGTGCCCGGAAGTCACCGCCCCGGCCCAGGTCGAAGACACAGGCCGCGGGTACGACGGGCACGACGTGCGCGGGATCCCGCCCGACCCGTACCCCGCGACCGTTCTCCTCCAGCCAGGCCATCACACCGGACGCCGCGTCGAGGCCGTACGCGCTGCCGCCCGTCAGGACGACCGCCTCGACCTTCCGCACCAGGTTGCGGGGATCGAGCGCGTCGGTCTCCTTGGTACCGGGGCCGCCCCCGCGCACGTCCACGGCGGCGACCGCCCCGCCCTCAGGGGCGAGCACGACCGTGGTGCCGGTGAGCCGGCCGTCGCCTACCTGGGTGGCGTGCCCCACCCGCAGTCCTGTGACGTCCGTCAATGCGTCAACTGTCATGCGGGCCAGTCTGGCCCAACGCCGGGGACCGCTGAGGTGGCGTCAGGGGGCGGACGCCGATGCCGGCGCAGGGGCGGGTGGTGGGCCGGGCCCTGGGGCGGCGGGCGCCGGGGGCAGGGCGTCCGGGGGAGGGCCGTACCCTGGGGGTATGAGCAGCGCCCCCACTCCCGAACCCCGCGAGCCGAAGCCCGCGCTGGTCTTCGACGACCCGCTGAGCCAGCAGTCCTCGGACGACACCGACCGCGGGTGGGGCGAGCGGGGCGAGGGCGACTCTGCCGCGGACCTCAAGCGCTTCCTCGACGAGAAGCCGCCCCACCACCTCTGAGCCCGGGCCCGCGGGGCCGCCGCTACCGCTTGCCGGCGCCCGAGGCCTGCTGGGTGAGCAGTGCGTCGCGGATCTCCTTGAGCACTTCCAGCTCGGTCACCTCGACGACCTCCTTCGTGCCCTCCCGCGCCTTCCGGCGGGCTTCTATACGGGCCAGGTACCTCGACATCGGCAGGACCATCAGGAAGTACACCACCGCGCCGGTGATCACAAAGGTGAGCGTGGCCCCGAGCACCGAGCCCCACATCAGCCGGATGCCGTGCGTGCCCTTGCAGGACGAGCTCAGGCACGAGCTGTAGTTGTCCAGGTTCTGTGTACCGACCGCGCCGACCAGTGGATTGATGATCCCCTTCACCACCGAGTTGACGATGTTCGTGAAGGCGGCGCCGATGACCACCGCGACCGCCAGGTCGACGACGTTGCCGCGCATCAGGAAGGCCTTGAAGCCCTGCCAGACGCTCGGTTCCTTCTTCTCGCTCACCTCGGGGCCTCTCTTCGCGTGCACAGGGTGTGGAACAAAGCGCTCCGCAACCTACGGCACGACTCGGCGACCCCGTCCACCGCGGTGGCTCGAGCGGGGGACTCAGCACAGTGTCACCGCCAGCCGTGCCGTCGCGCTCGCACCGACCAGCCGCGCCGCGGCGGGACGCGGCACCGCGAGCACCACCAGCGCCCCGCTCTCGGCGCCGCCGTCCAGGGCCTGCGGCACCTTGGTGACCCGCGCCCCGCGCGCGACCACCCGGGCGTCGCCGCCTGCCGCCGGGTCCTCGGCGGCGATGACGTCGACCCGGTCGCCGGGCCGCAGCAGCCGGACGGTGGCCGCGTCGGCGATCCGCACCGGCGCCGTCACCAGGTCGGCCGCGCGGTGCCGCCGTACCGGCTCCGCCACGGGATGCCCGCGGGCCCGCTCACCGAGCTGCGGCTCCGTCGCGGCACGCGGCCCGGCCGCCACGAGCGCGGCCGCGGTCACCGCGAGGCCGGCCGCCACCGCTCGCCTGCGGTGCCGTACCAGCCGCTGCAGCTGGTACCGCCCGCCCCGCACTCGCACCGGCGCGAAGTGCGGGACCTCGCAGGTCGCGGGGGCGTCGGTGCCCAGCGGGCGCGGGAAGGGGAAGGACGGCGACGGGGACATCTGCACGAGGACCACCACCTGCGGCGAGGAGACGAGGAATCGGCTTGCGATCCCACGATGAGGCCTCGCGCCGAAGCTCGCCCGGAGCCGGTGGACTACCGACGGGTTGTGGAAAACCCGCTCACCCGAAGGTGCGCTTCCGCGACGCCGGCGGCGGGCGGCCGGCCCCGGCAGCCGAGCTAGAGCGGGGGTGGCCGCCCGTCTCCGCGACAGCAGTCACGCCCGGGCTGCCCCAGCCGCATGGCTCGGCGCATCAGCGGCGGCTTCCGCGCCAGCAGCGCCGCGCTTCCGCAAAAGCAGCCCCGCTTCCGCACAAGCACCCCCGCTCCCGCACAGCGTCCGAGTTCCCGCGCCGCAACAGCACCGGCTTCCCCTACGGCAACACAAACCCCGGATCCATCCCGCCCAGCGCGTTCGCGCACAGGCAGTCCCGCGCCCCTGTGTCCGGCAGTGCCGCCACCGCGTCGAACAGCACGCCTCGCAGCCGGTCCACGTTGGCGGCGAAGACGCGCAGTACCTCGTCGTGGGAGACGCCGCCGCCGGTTTCCGCGCCCGCGTCGAGGTCGGTGACCAGGGTCAGGGAGGTGTAGCAGAGTTCGAGCTCGCGGGCGAGAGCGGCCTCGGGGTGGCCGGTCATGCCGACCACCGACCAGCCCTGCGCCTGGTGCCACAGTGACTCGGCGCGGGTGGAGAAGCGCGGGCCCTCGACCACGACCAGGGTGCCGCCGTCCACGGGCTCCCAGTCCTGTCCGTGTGCCGCCTTCAGCGCGGCGGCCCGGCCGGTGGGGCAGTAGGGGTCGGCCAGCGACACGTGCACGACGTTCGGGATGGTGCCGTCGGGCAGCGGCAGCCCGTCGAAGTACGTCTGCGCCCGGGACTTCGTACGGTCCACGAACTGGTCCGGCACCAGCAGCGTCCCGGGGCCGTACTCGGGGCGCAGACCGCCCACCGCGCAGGGGCCGAGGACCTGGCGGACGCCGACGGAGCGCAGTGCCCAGAGGTTGGCCCGGTAGTTGATGCGGTGCGGCGGCAGGTGGTGGCCGCGGCCGTGCCGGGGCAGGAAGGCGACCCGCCGGCCGGCGACCTCGCCGAGGAAGAGGGAGTCGCTGGGCGCCCCGTAGGGGGTGTCCACCTGGATCTCGGTCACGTCGTCGAGGAACGAGTAGAAGCCGGAGCCGCCGATTACGCCGATCTCTGCGTTCGCCATGAACAGCACAGTAGCCGCCCGGGAAGACGCCGAAGACCCCGCCGTCCTACGACGGCAGGGTCCCGGAGGAGAAAGGTCAGGCGGCGGAGCTGCTGGCCGAGCCCGAGGCCGACGAGCCAGAGCCGGACGACGAGGAGCTCGAAGACGAGGAGGAGCTCGAGGACGAGGAACTCGACGAGGAGGAGCTCGACGACTTGGACGCCGGGCTGCTGCTCGACGAGGAGCCGCGGCTGTCGTTGCGGTAGAAGCCGGAGCCCTTGAAGACAATGCCGACCGCGGAGAACACCTTCTTCAGGCGGCCACCGCAGCTGGGGCAGTCGGTCAGGGCGTCGTCGGTGAACTTCTGCACCGCCTCGAGGCCCTCGCCGCACTCGGTGCACTGGTACTGGTAGGTGGGCACTGTCTTCCTCCTGGCACTCTCACTCAATGAGTGCTAACGATGGTCCATAGTGACGCATTCCCGGGGATCAGTCCACCGTGACCGGCACGCGGTGACCGACGCCACGTGCGACCGTTCGGGTCCGGGGCCGGGCGGCCAGCCGTGAGCGCAGCGCTGCCAGGGTCGCCAGGGCCAGCGAGGTGCCGGCCATCGGCACCAGGAAACCGGCGCCGTCCCACAGGCGGTCCTCCAACTGCCCGGCGACGGTGACGGCGGCCGCCTGGCCGAGCGCGACCGCGCCGGTCAGCCAGGTGAACGCCTCGGTGCGGGCGCCGGCCGGGACCAGGTCCTCGACCAGGGTGTAGCCGGTGATCAGGGCGGGCGCGATGCACATGCCGACCAGCAGGCCGAGCCCGGCGAGCACGAGCGCCGAGTGGGCCGTCCACAGGGCGGACGCGGTCAGCGCGAGCGCCGCGTACCCGAGGACCAGGCGCCGCTGCGGGGCGGCCTTCCAGGCGATCGCGCCGCAGGCGATGCCGGAGAGCATGTTGCCGGCCGCGAAGGTGCCGTACAGCACGCCGTTCAGGCCGGGCTCGCCGATCGACTCGGTGAACGCGGCGAGTCCGACCTGCATGCCGCCGAAGACCGATCCGATACCGAGGAAGGTCACCACCAGGACGCGCACTCCGGGGATGCGCAGCGCGGAGCCGCGCTCCACGCGCGCGTGCCCGGCATCGGCGTCCACGGGAGGCTGGGTGCTCTTCTGCGCGGCGAACAGCAGGCCGCCGACCAGCGTCAGCGCCGCCTCGGCGACCAGGCCCGCCGCGGGGTCCACGGCGGTGCACAGGGCGGTCGCCAGCAGCGGGCCGACGACGAAGGTCAGCTCGTCCGTGACGGACTCGAAGGCCGCCGCGGTGGTCATCAGGGGCGAGTACTGGAGCTTCACGCCCCAGCGGGCGCGCACCATCGGGCCGATCTGCGGCACCGAGGCGCCGGTCGGCACGGCCGCCGCGAACAACGCCCACAAAGGCGCGTGGGACAGCGCGAGCGCTGTCAGGACCAGGCCCGACAGCGCGTGCACGAGGACGCCGGGGACCAGTACGGCACGCTGCCCGTAGCGGTCGGCGAGGCGGCCGCTGCAGGGCGCGAACAGGGCCATGGAGACACCGGTGGCCGCCGCGGCGGCGCCCGCGGCTCCGTAGGAGCCGGTGGTGTGCTGCACCAGCAGCACGATGGAGATGGTGAGCATCGCGAACGGCTGGCGTGCCGCGAAGCCGGGGAGCAGGAACGTCCAGGCGCCGCGGGTGCGCAGCAGCTGTCCGTATCCCGGGCGGGACGGGGCCGCCGAGTCCTCCGACGGCTCGGTGGTGACCGTGGATGCCACGGCCCGTGCCTTTCTGCCGCCTGGTAGCGCGACCCGCTTTCATGGGCCGGGCGCCGAGAGCTGTCCTCTTGCGCGGAACTGCGGTAGATACCGGCGCCCACTGCGGGGCGTCCCGGCCGCCATACGGTCGCGCCAGCTCTGCGTCAGGCAGAGTTGGTCCGATCAGGGTTACTTATGCCTTCATCGTACAGGGATCACGACCGGGAACACCTGTGAAAATGAGCACCAAGACCCGCATGCACCTGGGAATGCCAGTGGTGTGAACCGCACGAAACACACCCTTAACGCATGCCTCGCGCTCAGCGCTGCGTGCCGGGTCCGTCCATCCCGAGCCACCCCGCCAGCTTGCCGCCCGCCGCGACCGCCCGCAGCCGCCGTTCCGCCGCGTCCCGGACCGGGTCGGTGGCGACCACGAGCAGTTCGTCGCCGTGCTGCAGGACCGTGGTCGGCAGCGGGACGAACGATTTTCCTTCGCGGACGACGAGGGTGACGGCGGCCCCGGCCGGCAGTCGCAGCTCGTTCACCTCGACGCCGTGCATGCGAGAGCCCTCGGGGACCGACACCGACAGCAGGTGACCGCGCAGCCGCTCCAGGGGGGCCGACTCGATGCCGAGGTCGGCGGTCTCCGTGCCCTCCTCGCCCAGCCGCAGCGTGCGCGCCAGCCAGGGCAGGGTCGGGCCCTGGACGAGGGTGTAGACGACGACCAGCACGAAGACGATGTTGAAGATGCGGCGGCTGGCGTCGACGCCGTTCACCATGGGGATCGTCGCCAGGATGATGGGCACGGCGCCGCGCAGCCCGGCCCAGGACATCAGGGTCTGCTCCTGCCACGGCACCCGGAACGGCGCCAGGCTGAGCACCACGCTCAGCGGGCGCGCCACCATGGTCAGCACCAGGCCGATGACAAGTGCGGGCCACACGTCGTCGCCCAGCTCGTGCGGGGTGACCAGCAGGCCGAGCAGGACGAACATGCCGATCTGGGCGATCCAGCCGAGCCCCTCGGCGAAACCGCGCGTGGCTGGCCAGTGCGGCAGCCTGGCGTTGCCCAGCGTCATCGAGGCGAGGTAGACGGCGAGGAAGCCGCTGCCGTGGGCCAGGGCGCCGGCCGCGTACGCGGTGACCGAGATGGCCGTGACGGCGATCGGGTAGAGGCCGGAGGCGGGCAGCGCCACGTGCCTGAGGCCCCAGGCGCCGAGCCAGCCCACCGCGAGGCCGATGGCCGCGCCGATGGCCAGCTCCAGGGCTATCTCGCCGAGCAGCACGTACCAGTGCTCGACCGGGCCGGCCGCGGAGAAGGCGACGACCAGGATGACCACCGGGGCGTCGTTGAAGCCGGACTCCGCCTCCAGCGTGCCCGTCACGCGCGCGGGGAGGGGGATTTTCCGCAGCACCGAGAAGACCGCCGCCGCGTCCGTCGAGGACACCACCGCCCCGACGATGAGCGCCTGCCGCCACTCCAGCCCGATCAGATAGTGCGCGCCCGCCGCCGTCACGCCGACGCTCACCGCGACCCCGGCCAGTGCCAGGGTGGAGGCGGACGGCAGGACCGGCCGGATCTCCTTCCACTTCGTGCCCAGGCCGCCCTCGGCCAGGATCACGACCAGGGCCGCGTAGCCGATGACCTGGGTCAGCTCGGCGTTGTTGAAGTGGATGCCCCCGATGCCGTCCTGGCCCATGAGGACGCCGATCCCCAGGTACACGAGCAGGCTGGGGAGCCCGCTGCGCGAGGAGATCCGGACCGCCGCGACGGCGACGAGCAGGACGAGGGAGCAGACGAGCAGGAGCTGGTTGAGGTGGTGAACAGTCAGCGGCGGTGCCTCCCCTGGGTCTCCGGCAAGCGGGTTCCCGCCAGGTGGGTTCCCGGCAAGCGGGTTCCCGGAGCTTTCCGGTCAACTTCTCCAGTTACTTCGTTACCTTACCTAACTCTTGACGATTTCTTGACGCTTCCCGAGGCAAGATCGAACGTCCGTCCGCGCCTGGACCCGACTCCGCGTCAAGTGGCACCGGGCCCTGCGCCTATGGTTGCTCCAGCACTCCAGTACCGCCTGCCGCTCGCGTTAGGACAGCAAGGACAGCGATGCCCCCCAACACCACCGCCTCAACGGGTGACAAGCCCGGCAAGTCCGGCAGGAAGAAGGGGCGCAAAGCCCGTCTGATCGTGCTCGTACTGGTGCTGGCCATCATCGGAGGCATCGCCTACGGGGCCTACTGGTCCATCAGCACCGTCCGCGCCTCCTTCCCGCAGACCACGGGTTCCCTCACGCTCGACGGCCTCTCCGGGCCCGTCGACGTCAAGCGGGACGGCAACGGCATCCCGCAGATCTACGCCTCGTCCGACGAGGACCTGTTCATGGCGCAGGGCTTCGTGCAGGCGCAGGACCGGTTCTACGAGATGGACGTGCGCCGCCACATGACCTCCGGGCGCCTGTCGGAGATGTTCGGCAAGGGCCAGGTCAAGAACGACGAGTTCCTGCGCACCATGGGCTGGGACCGCGTGGCCCGGGAGGAGTACGACACCAAGCTGTCGGCCTCCACCAAGAAGTACCTCCAGGCGTACGCCAAGGGGGTCAACGCCTACCTCCAGGGCAAGGAGAGCAAGGACATCTCCCTGGAGTACGCGGCCCTGGGCTTCACCAACGACTACAAGCCGGCGAAGTGGACCCCGGTCGACTCGGTCTCCTGGCTGAAGGCGATGGCCTGGGACCTGCGCGGCAACATGCAGGAGGAGATCGACCGCGCCCTGATGACCAGCCGCCTCGGTCCCCAGCAGATCGCCGACCTGTACCCGGACTACCCGTACAGCCGCAACAAGGCGATCGTCCAGGAGGGCCAGTACAACGAGCTCACCAAGACGTTCGAGCAGGGCAGCGGTACGAGCGGCACGCAGGGGGCGGCCGGCACCACGGGGACGACCGGCACGACGGGCACGACAGGCGCCACCGGGTCCTCGGCGTCCTCCACCTCGTCCGCGTCGGGCTCGGCCCTCACGAGCCAGCTGGAGGGCCTCTACAACGTCCTGGACGACGTCCCCACGGCCGTCGGCGTGAACGGCCAGGGCATCGGCTCCAACTCCTGGGTGGTCGCCGGGAAGTACACCATCACCGGCAAGCCCCTGCTGGCCAACGACCCGCACCTGTCGGCCTCGCTGCCCTCCGTCTGGTACCAGATGGGCCTGCACTGCAGGAGCGTCTCCGCCAAGTGCCAGTACGACGTGACCGGCTACACCTTCGCGGGCATGCCCGGTGTGATAATCGGCCACAATGCGGACATCGCCTGGGGCATGACCAACTCCGGGGTCGACGTCACCGACCTCTACCTGGAGAAGCTCAGCGGCGACGGCTACCTGTACGACGGCAAGGTCCGGCCCTTCAAGACCCGCGAGGAGACCATCAAGGTCGCCGGCGGGACGGCCAAGAAGATCGTCGTCCGGCAGACCAACGACGGGATGCCCCTGCTGTCCGACCGCGACGACGAACTCGTCAAGGTCGGCAAGAAGGCCACCGTCGACACCGCCGCGCCCGACCGGGGCGACGGCTACGGCATCGCCCTGAAGTGGACCGCCCTGCAGCCCGGCACCTCCATGGACGCCGTCTTCGCCATGGACAAGGCGGCGGACTGGGGCGACTTCCGCTCGGCGGCCGCGTTGTTCGACGTGCCCTCGCAGAACCTGGTCTACGCCGACACCAAGAAGCACATCGGCTACACGCTGCCAGGGAGGATCCCCACGCGCGCGGACGGCGACGACGGATCCATCCCCGCGCCGGGCTGGGACCCCAAGTACAAGTGGACCGGCTACATCAAGCAGGACGAGCTGCCCCACGAGTACGACCCCGAGCGCGGTTACATCGTCACCGCCAACCAGGCCGTGGCCGACAAGGCCAAGTACCCCTACACGCTCACCACCGACTGGGCCTACGGCACCCGCAGCCAGCGCATCACCGACCTGATCGAGTCGAAGATCAAGGGCGGCGGCAAGATCTCCACCGACGACATGCGTCAGATGCAGATGGACAACAGCAGCGAGATCGCCAAGCTGCTGGTGCCCAAGCTGTTGAAGATCAACCTCGACGACAAGGACGTCCGCGAGGCGCAGAAGCTGCTGGAGGGCTGGGACTACACCCAGGAGGCCGACTCCGCGGCGGCCGCCTACTTCAACGCTGTCTGGCGCAACATCCTCAAGCTGGCCTTCGGCAACAAGATGCCCAAGGAGCTGCGGGTCAAGGGCCAGTGCCTGTGGGTGGACAAGATCGACAGCACCGGCCCGGTGGACGACGACACCGAGGTGCGCGAGTGCGGGGAGCGCGACGCCGACCAGGCGCAGCCGGACGGCGGCGACCGCTGGTTCGAGGTGGTCCGCGACCTGATGGACAAGCCCGACAGCGACTGGTGGAAGACGCCCAAGTCGGGCACCCGTCCGGAGGCGGACAACCGTGACGAGCTGTTCAGGCGTGCCTTGATCGACGCCCGCTGGGAGCTGACCGCCAAGCTCGGCAAGGACATCGACTCCTGGAGCTGGGGCCGCCTGCACCGCCTGTTCCTGAAGAACCAGACCCTGGGCACCGAGGGCCCCGGCATCATCAAGTACGTCCTCAACCGCGGCCCCTGGAAGCTCAGCGGCGGCGAGGCGACGGTCAACGCGAGCGGCTGGAACGCGGCCGGCGGCTACGGCGTGGTGTGGGTGCCGTCGATGCGGATGGTGGTCAACCTGGACGACCTCGACAAGTCGAAGTGGATCAACCTCACCGGCGCCTCCGGGCACGCCTACAGCGCCCACTACACCGACCAGACCGGCAAGTGGGCCAAGGGTGAGCTGCTGCCGTGGTCGTTCTCGGACAAGGCGGTCGACGGCAGCACCAGCGACACCCTCGTGCTGAAGCCGTGAGCCGCTGACGGCACGGCACCGCAATGGCCCTCCACGCACGTGGAGGGCCATTTCTTCGTGAGGCTCATGCGGCCCGCCGGAAGCGCCGCACCCCCGACGGCGTCACCACCGCGTGCACCGGCCGGTCGTGCGGCTCCTCGGGGACCCGCTCGACCACCTCCGAGTCGTACAGCAGCACCACCAGCGCGGGATCCGCGCCCGCGCGCTCCAGACGGGCCAGCACGCGGTCGTACGACCCTCCGCCGCGCCCCAGTCGCATCCCGCGGCCGTCCACCGCGAGCCCGGGCAGCAGGACGGCGTCGGCGGCCGTCACGGCGTCCGGGCCGAGGCGCTCGCCGGAGGGCTCGAACAACGCCATCTTCCCGCCGTGTTGGACGCGGGCGAGGGAGCCCTCACCGGTGTACACGCCCCAGTCCAGGTCGTTGTCCGGCAGGAGCGCGGGGAGCAGCACCCGCACGCCCCGCGCGCGCAGCGCGTCCAGCAGCGCGAGCGTGCCGGGTTCGCTCCCTACGGAGACGTACGCCGCCACCGTGCGCGCACGCGCCAGTTCGGGCAGCTCCAGGGCGCGCCGGGCCAGCGCGCCGGCGGCTTCCCGCACGTCATCGGGCGTCAACCTGTTCCTCACCGCGAGGAACTCTCGCCGCAACATTCGCTTGTCAGGATCGGCCGCGCGTCCGTCATGGTCCACAGGTCGCACCCGCACCTTCCTCAATGTGCTCATATGAGATTCAAATGGCCGGAGCTGCAGTTTCCCTACAAAGGCACCGGATAAGGTTGCGGCATGACTCAGTCGCACCCCAGGATCAGCAAGGCTGTCATCCCCGCAGCAGGCCTCGGCACCCGGTTCCTGCCGGCCACCAAGGCCACTCCCAAGGAGATGCTGCCGGTCGTGGACAAGCCCGCGATCCAGTACGTGGTCGAGGAGGCCGTGGCGGCGGGGCTCGACGACGTCCTCATGGTCACGGGACGCAACAAGCGCCCGCTGGAGGACCACTTCGACCGCAACTACGAGCTGGAGTCGGCTCTGCAGAAGAAGGGTGACGCCGACCGGCTCGCCAAGGTGCAGGAGTCCAGCGACCTCGCGACCATGCACTACGTCCGCCAGGGCGACCCCAAGGGCCTTGGCCACGCCGTCCTGTGCGCCGCCCCGCACGTCGGCCGGGAGCCCTTCGCGGTCCTGCTCGGTGACGACCTGATCGACCCGCGCGACCCGCTCCTGAAGCGCATGATCGATGTCCAGGAGCAGCACGGCGGCAGCGTGATCGCGCTCATGGAGGTCGCCCCCGAGCAGATCCACCTCTACGGGTGCGCCGCCATCGAACCCACTCAGGACAGCGATGTCGTGAAGGTGACCGGCCTGGTGGAGAAGCCGGACGTGGCGGATGCCCCGTCGAACTACGCGGTCATCGGCCGGTACGTCCTCGACCCGCACGTCTTCGACATCCTGCGCAAGACCGAGCCCGGCCGCGGCGGCGAGATCCAGCTGACCGACGCCCTCCAGCAGATGGCCGAGGACGAGAAGGTCGGCGGCCCGGTGCACGGCGTCGTCTTCAAGGGCCGCCGCTACGACACCGGCGACCGTGGCGACTATCTGCGTGCCATTGTCAGACTCGCATGCGAACGTGAAGACCTGGGCCCGGACTTCCGGACCTGGCTTCGCAGTTACGTAGCCGAGGAGATGCAGCAACGGTGAGCAGCGCCGCGACCAGTCCCGCCGGCCCGGACCACCTGTGGTCGGTGGACGAGCACCTGGCGGACATCCTCGCCACCGTCCGCCCCCTCGAACCCATCGAGCTGCAACTGCTCGACGCGCAGGGGTGCGTCCTGGTCGACGACGTCACGGTGCCGGTCTCCCTGCCGCCGTTCGACAACAGCTCCATGGACGGGTACGCGGTACGGGTCGCGGACGTCGCGGGCGCGAGCGAGGAGTTCCCGGCCGTCCTCGACGTCGTAGGGGACGTCGCGGCGGGCGCGGCCGAGCTGACCCCGGTCGGGCCGGGGCAGGCCGCCCGCATCATGACCGGTGCCCCGCTGCCGCCCGGAGCCGAGACCGTCGTCCCCGTGGAGTGGACCGACGGCGGGCTCGGCCAGGGCCCGGTCGGCGGGATGCGCGCCCGCAGCCTGGCCCCCGAGGGCGCCACCGGGCATGTGCGCGTGTACCGCCCGGCGGAGGCACGCGCGCACGTGCGGCCCCAGGGCAGCGATGTGCAGGCCGGGGACCGCGCTCTGGAGGCCGGCACCGTCCTCGGCCCGCCGCAGATCGCGCTGCTCGCCGCGATCGGCCGCGGCACGGTCCGGGTGCGCCCGCGCCCGCGCGTGGTGGTGCTGTCCACCGGCAGCGAACTCGTCCAGCCCGGCGAGCAGCTGGGCAGCGGGCAGATCTACGACTCCAACAGCTTCGCCCTCACCGCGGCCGCCCGGGACGCCGGCGCGATCGCCTACCGGGTGGGCGCCGTCGTCGACGACGCCGAGACCCTCCGCTCCACCATCGAGGACCAGCTCATCCGCGCCGACCTGCTGGTCACCACGGGTGGCGTGAGCGTCGGGGCGTACGACGTGGTCAAGGAGGCGCTGTCGCACGTCGGCGACGAGGACGAACCGGGCGCCGGGGTGGAGTTCCGCAAGCTCGCCATGCAGCCCGGCAAGCCCCAGGGCTTCGGTTCCATCGGCCCCGACCACACACCGCTGCTGGCTCTGCCGGGCAACCCGGTGTCCTCGTACGTCTCCTTCGAGCTGTTCGTCCGCCCCGCCATCCGCACGCTGATGGGGCTGGAGGACGTCCACCGGCCCACGACCAGGGCGGTCCTGAAGACGGACAAGGCGCTCAGCTCGCCGAAGGGGCGCCGGCAGTTCCTGCGCGGCTCCTACGCCGACGGTGAGGTGACGCCCGTGGGCGGCGCCGGATCCCACCTGGTCGCGGCCCTGGCCCAGGCCGACGCGCTGATCGTCGTCCCCGAGGACGTGGAGAGCGTCGAGCCCGGCTCGGAGGTCGAGGCGGTCCTGCTCGGCTGAGCGGCGCTGGTTGGCGGTACCGTGTCGCGCACAACAGGCCCGTGCGCCGCACCGCGACGGGCCCGGACCGGGAGCGCCACACACCATGACAGTGCCTTCCCGGGGGGAGACCCCCGGACCCCCTGTGCAGGACCGACTGACGCACATCGACGAGGCGGGCGCGGCCCGCATGGTCGACGTGTCGGACAAGGACGTGACCGCCCGCACCGCCCGCGCCAGCGGCCGCGTTCTCGTCTCCCCGCGCGTGGTCGAACTGTTGCGCGGTGAGGGGGTGCCCAAGGGCGACGCCCTCGCCACTGCGCGCATCGCCGGGATCATGGGGGCCAAGCGCACCCCGGATCTGATCCCGCTGTGCCACCCGTTGTCGGTGTCCGGTGTGAAACTGGAACTGTCGGTCGCGGACGACGCCGTCGAGATCCAGGCCACGGTGAAGACCACGGACCGTACGGGTGTCGAGATGGAGGCCCTCACCGCGGTGTCGGTCGCCGCGCTCACCGTGATCGACATGGTCAAGGCGGTCGACAAGGGAGCGGTCATCACGGACGTACGGGTGGAGGAGAAGACGGGCGGCAAGTCGGGCGACTGGAGCCGGGCATGACCCTTGACGCCCCGACCGGCGGTGCGCTGCTCGCGCCGTACAGCGCGCTGGTGGTCACCGCCTCCAACCGGGCCGCCGCCGGGGTCTACGAGGACAAGGGCGGCCCGCTGGCCGCCGACGGCCTGAAGCGTTCCGGCTTCGCCGTGGACGGGCCGCAGGTCGTCCCGGACGGCGATCCGGTGGAGGCGGCCCTGCGCGCGGCCGTCGAGGCGGGGTACGACGTCGTCGTGACCACCGGCGGCACCGGTATCTCGCCCACCGACCGCACGCCCGAGGCGACCCGCCGGGTGATCGAGTACGAGGTGCCGGGCATCGCGGAGGCGATCCGGGCGTTCGGCGGGGAGAAGGTGCCGACCGCGGCGCTCTCGCGGGGCCTGGCGGGGGTGGCGGGCGGCACGCTGATCGTCAATCTGCCGGGCTCCACGGGCGGGGTGAAGGACGGACTGGCCGTCCTGGAACCCCTCCTGGTGCACGCCGTCGACCAGATCCGCGGCGGCGACCATCCCAGACCCGGCGCCAGTAGTGGGGGTGCGAGCTGAACGGCCCATCCTGGCCCGCCGTGCTGACGGACGGCGACATCGTCCTGAGGCCGATAAGGCTGCGCGACCAGCGGGCGTGGCGCGAGGTGAACCGGCGCAACCGGGACTGGCTGCGTCCCTGGGAGGCGACCATTCCGCCGCCCACGCCCACCGGGCCGGTCGCGCACCGGCCGACGTACCGGCAGATGGTCCGGCACCTCAGGTCGGAGGCGAACGCGGGCCGGATGCTGCCGTTCGTCATCGAGTACCAGGGGCAACTGGTCGGCCAGTTGACGGTCGCCGGGATCACCTGGGGCTCGATGTGCTCGGGGCACATCGGCTACTGGGTGGACGAGGCGGTGGCCGGCCGCGGGGTGATGCCGACGGCCGTGGCGCTCGTCGTGGACCACTGTTTCCGCACCGTCGGACTGCACCGCATCGAGGTCTGCATTCGCCCCGAGAACGGGCCCAGCCGCCGGGTCGTGGAGAAACTCGGATTCCGCGAAGAGGGGCTCAGACCGCGTTATCTCCACATCGACGGAGCCTGGCGCGACCACCTCGTCTTCGCGCTCACCGCGGAAGAGGTGCCGGAGGGTCTGCTGAGCCGCTGGCGGCGAGCACGCTCGCGGAACGCCTCCAATTGAATGAAGACCGAGATTAAATCGAATAACCGTTCGAAATCGATCGGTTCATCGCATCGGGCGCAAGAAAAGCTGGAAATATCAGCCAGATCGTGCGACACACCGGCCCAATTGGCGGATGGCCTCACGCAAACCCCTCTACCGTGTGAGGCGTGAGCAGCAGCGGCCTCATCTACGCAGTCATTGTCGGGGCCTGGGCCGCCTACTTGGTGCCCATGTGGCTCCGTAGGCAGGACGAGCTGAACGAGGCCCGTCCGACGGAACGCTTCAGCACCGCCATCCGGCTGCTGTCCGGACGGGCGGGAATGGAGCGTCGGTACGCCAGGGACCTGCGGGCGCGCTCCGCCCAAGAGGGGGAGTACGACGTCGACGCTCCGGACGCCGCCACCGACTCGGTGGACGTCCGGGCCTTCGCCATGCCGCCGACCCGTCGGCAGGTACGGGCGGAGACCGAGCCGGAGGCTCCCGAGCGTCCGGAACCGGCACGCGACCAGACGGTCACGCCCCCGCCCAGGTCCACCCCCGCACCCGCCTCCTCGCCCAAGCGGGTGCCTGCCCCGCGGCGCGCGCCCTCCACCGAGGCGGCCGCGGCACGCGCCCGGCGCTCGAAGGTGCTCGCGCGCCGTCGCCGTACCACCGTCATGCTCTTCCTGGCGTTCACGCTCGGCGCGATCGTCGCCGCCGTCGGCGGGCTCGCGTTCCTGTGGGCGCCCGGTCTACCCGCCGTCCTGCTCAGCGCGTACATCGTCTACCTGCGCGCCCAGGAACGCCGCCGCTTCGCCTACCAGATGGACCGGCGCCGGGCCGAGGCCGCGGCCCAGCGGCTGCGCGAGCGCCAGCCGCGCCGGCGCGCGCCCCTGGATGCAAGTGCCGGCGCTCCGCAACCTGACGAGGGCAGCGAGTCGGAGACCGCCCCCGGACTGTCCGCGCTCGCCGCGGACCGCCGCGCCCTCGTCGAGCAGACCGACCACGCCGAGTGGGTCGACCAGCAGCGCGAGCGTCAGCGCCGGCCCGGACACGGGGACAGCTGGGACCCGGTACCGGTGCCGCTGCCGACGTACGTGACCGCTCCCGTCGCGCCGCGGGCCACCTCCGACGTGGACCTGGGAGCGCCCGACACCTGGAGCTCGGCGCGGTCCAGCCCGGTCGCGCCCGAGCAGGAGGCGCAGGCCGCCGCGCGCGAGCCGGAGGCGGGCGAGCCCACGCACGACGCCGAGGACAGACCGGCCGCCGACGGCCGCACCGACGCCCGCCGCGCCGCCTCCGCGCGCCGGGCCCGCGAGCGCGGACGCACCCCGCTCTTCGACCAGTACGAGGACGGCGACCGGCCCCGCGCGGCCAACGAGTGACGGCCGCCACACCCGCCGGCCCCCCCTCTGACCAGTCGAGAAACGGATTTCCAAGCACCCCGACGGGGATGCTAAAGTTTCACTCGTTGCAAGGGCCTGTGGCGCAGTCCGGTAGCGCACCTCGTTCGCATCGAGGGGGCCAGGGGTTCAAATCCCCTCAGGTCCACGCAGCTCAAAGCCCCGGTAGGGATCTCCCGACCGGGGCTTTGACGTGTCGTACAGCAGCGAAGTACAGCAACTACTTCGGATCTTGCTTCCCCAGGTGCTAGCCCAGCTTCCGCAGTGCCCGCCGAGTCGCCTCGGACGGGACGTGCGTGTACACCTCCATGGTCACTGCGATCTTGCTGTGCCGAAGGATCTGCATGGCAATGCGGGGATGAACGTCGAGGGCGGCGAGCAGCGAGCCGCAGGTGTGCCGAGTGTCGTGCAGCCGGATGCGGCGGACGCCGGCGCGGGCGGAGCGGTCCATGAACCGGCGGTTGAAGTTGCGCGGTTCGAACGGCGTCCCGTAGCGCGTGGTGAACACGAAGTCGTTGGCCGTCCACAGCTCACCAGCCGCCTGCCGGGAAAGCTCCTGCTCCTTCCGCCGCAGCTGGAGGGCCGCGACGCAGAGCAGGTCCACAGACTGCCCGACTCGCCATCAGCTTACGGGTCCATGATCACTCGCCCCATGGCAGCTCCCGCCCGAAGCCGCTCCGCCGACCTACTCCTGAATCGGCAGGTCCGGATGCGTGAAGACAAAGATCATGTATGCGACCGCAGCCACTGTCCCGACGGATGAGAGCACCAGGCCGGTCAGAGGCTGAGCGCGGCTCGCGCCTTGACGCGAGGCGGCGCGGTATTCGACGGAACCCCGGACAAGGCCCGTCAGGCCCAGCGGCAAGGCCAGCAACCAGACGAGCATCCAGAACGGGCAGCAGAACCAGAACGCTACGGAAGCCCCGCCGAAAACGACGGCAAGACTCATCCGTCCTGATCTGTCGCCAGTCGGTTCATCAGCAGGAGTCACGCGCTGATCAAAGCAGCATGGGAGTGAAGCTCAGCAGCCGCCCCTGGCAAGCGCCGTACCTCTCACCTGCCCGAAAGCCCGACGTCCAGGGTCACGTGGCGGCCCCCGGCTGCCAGCGGCCCCAGACAGGCGATCGCCGTGAGAGTCGCGGCTGCCACGGCAAAGCAGATTGCCATTTCAGCCCACCACATCGCCTGTGTCGGTCGAGTCGTCATGGCGTTGTTGTACATCGCGCAGTTCGCTGCTGTACAGCAGCGAGGTACAGCAACCATCGCGACCGGAGTCAACCGCCAGCAGCCCCACATGACCGTCTGACCAGGCGAGCGGACCCCATTGACCGTCGCGCCCGTAGTTCGCATCGAGGGGGCCAGGGGTTCAAATCCCCTCAGGTCCACGCAGCACCGTTCCCGGGGCACCTGGGAATCGGTCCCGAGATCCCGGTCAGACGGTCACCGTCTGACCCGGATCTCGTCGTTGGGTGCGACGCGTTGCGGGACGATTGCAGCCGAGCAGCTCGTGCCCCGACCGGGTCCGGCGCAGTGAACGCAACGGGAGGAGGCCCTGTTTGTCACGGCCCTGCTCACCCGGGTTCGTCATAGCCGAGTGGCTGCGCAGATGGTGGTACGCCGTCCCGGCCGGGCTGGCCGTCGCCGCACTGCTCGGGCTGACCCTGCTCGCGCCCGAGCGCTGACCACCCTCAGGTGAGGGAGAGACATCCCTCCACGTTCGGCTACAGCTTCTTCGCGAAGCAGCGGCTGTCCTCGTAGTGGCGGTAGTAGCCGAACTTGGCGCACGGCTCATAGCCGCTGGAGGCGTACAGGGCGATGGCCTCCGGCTGCTTGGTGCCGGTCTCCAGGACCATGCGGACGCGGCCGGCCGCGCGGGCGTCGTCCTCCAGGGCGGTCAGCATACGGCGGGCGAGGCCCCGGCCGCGCATCTCCCCGACCACGTACATGCGCTTGAGTTCGGCGTCGCCGTCCTCGTTGCCCTCGCCATTGGCGTCCTGGCTGCGCCAGCCGCCGGTGGCGACCGGGCGGTCGTACTCGTCGTACGCGATCAGGTACACGCCCCTCGGCGGCTTGAAGTCCGACGCGTCGAGGGGTGTCGCGTCACCGCCGTCGCCGTAGCGCAGGTGGTACTCGGCCTGGACCTCGTCGTTGAGCTTGACGGCGTCGGGGTGGTCGAAGGGGACGCGACGTATATTCATGCTGGGTATCGTACATTCATACATAGTCGGGGCTGTCGGGAACCGCGGAAAACGGAGCCCGTCCAGTGTGCCGGTATCGTGCCCTGGTGCTGACTGTGACCTCGGTGAACGTGAACGGACTGCGGGCCGCCGCGAAGAAGGGCTTCGTGGAGTGGCTCGCGGACACCTCGGCGGACGTGGTGGGCCTGCAGGAGGTGCGCGCCGAGCCGCAGCAACTGCCCGAGGCCGTACGGCAGCCCGGCGGCTGGCACGTCGTGCACGCCCCCGCCGCCGCCAAGGGCCGCGCGGGCGTCTCCCTCTACACCCGCCGCGAACCCGACCGCGTCCAGATCGGCTTCGGCTCGGCCGAGTTCGACACCAGCGGCCGGTACGTCGAGGCCGACCTGCCCGGCGTCACGGTCGCCTCCCTCTACCTCCCCTCTGGCGAGGTCGGCACCGAGCGGCAGGACGAGAAGGTCCGTTTCATGGGCGAGTTCCTCGGCTACCTGAAGGGGCTGCGCGAGCGCGCCGCCGCCGACGGGCGCGAGGTGCTCGTCGTCGGCGACTGGAACATCGCCCACCAGCGGGCCGACCTGAAGAACTGGCGCGCCAACACCAGGAACTCCGGGTTCCTGCCGGAGGAGCGGGAGTGGCTCGGCAGCGTCCTCGACCCGGCCGACGGCGGGTACGTCGACGTCGTCCGCGCCCTGCACCCCGAGGTGGAGGGGCCGTACTCGTGGTGGTCCTATCGCGGGCGGGCCTTCGACAACGATTCAGGCTGGCGCATCGACTACCACGTCTCCACGCCCGGACTCGCGGCCAAGGCGGTCAAGGGCTTCGTGGAGCGGGCGGCCACGCACGCCGAGCGCTGGTCCGACCATGCGCCGGTGACGGTGGTCTACGACCTTTAGTCCCGCTTCCGCTGCCGCCGGTCCAGCGCCAGTGACAGCTCCGCCTCCACCACGCTCCGTGCCAGCGGGCGCAGGCGTCGCAGGTCCTCCTCGGGGCCGTGGCGCAGAACGAGGTCGGTGAAGAGTTCGGCGAGGGCGTCGGCGTGTTCGCGGACGCGTTTGCCCACGGCGAGGACCTCGGCGAGCGGGATGCCCTCGCGGACCAGGGCGGAGGAGACGTCCAGCAGGCGGCGGCTGATGTGGACGATCTGGTCGCCGTCGGTGCCCAGGTAGCCCAGCTCCATCGCGGCGGCGAGGTTCTCGGGGGTGACCTGGCCCTCGAAGCGGGCGGCGAGTTCCTCGGGGGTGAGGCGGACCGGCTCCTCCTCCGTGGGGCCGCCGACGCCGAGGAGGTCGGCGACGTCGCGGCCCTGGTCGAGGGCATCGGCGAGTTCCGCGATGCCGCTCAGGGTGTGCCCGCGCTCCAGCAGTGCCGCGATGGTGCGCAGGCGGGCCAGGTGGTGGTCGTCGTACCAGGCGATGCGGCCCTCGCGGCGGGGCGGCGGTATCAGCTTGCGTTCGCGGTAGAAGCGCAGCGTGCGCACTGTGATGCCGGCCAGCCGGGCCAGCTCCTCCATGCGGTACTCACGCTTCTCTGCCACCCACGCACCCTATGTCGTACCCGGGGTTACTTTCCTCGCCCCGCCCCCTACCCATCAGTACGGAGCTGCTCTACAGTCCCACTGCGCCAGTGTTCACTGGCATAGTTCAACGCGATGCCTGGAGGCTTCGGGATGGCCGAACACGAGCACGTACGGGTGGCGGTGATCGGGTCGGGATTCGGCGGGCTGGGCGCGGCCGTGCGGCTGCGCCGCGAGGGGATCACCGACTTCGTCGTCCTGGAGCGGGCCGACAGCGTCGGCGGCACCTGGCGGGACAACAGCTATCCCGGGTGCGCCTGTGACGTGCCCTCCCATCTGTATTCCTTCTCCTTCGCGCCCAACCCCGACTGGCCGCGCGCCTTCTCCGGGCAGGAGCACATCCGCGGCTACCTGGAGCACGTGGCGGACGTCTTCCGGCTCCGGCCCCACATCCGCCTCGGGGCCGAGGTGAAGCGGATGACCTGGGACAGCGTCAAGCTGCGGTGGGACATCGAGACGACCGGTGGCTCGCTGTCGGCGGACATCGTCGTCTCCGCGACCGGGCCGCTGTCCGACCCCAAGGTGCCGGACATCCCGGGCCTGGACTCCTTCCCGGGCAGGGTCTTCCACTCCGCCCGCTGGGACCACGACTACGACCTCACCGGCAAGCGGGTCGCCGTGGTGGGGACGGGGGCGTCGGCGATCCAGATCGTGCCCGCCATCCAGCCGCGGGTCGGCAAGCTCACCCTCTTCCAGCGCACCCCGCCGTGGGTGCTGCCCCGCGTGGACCGGGCGATCAGCGGGGTCGAGCGCCGGCTGCACCGCTCCCTGCCGTTCACCACCCGGCTCAGGCGCGGACTGCTCTGGGGCATCCGCGAGTTGCAGGTCCAGGCGTTCACCAAGCATCCCGACGAACTCGGCCTGGTCGAGCAGCTCGCCAAGCGCAACATGGCCCGCGCGATCAAGGACCCGGCCCTGCGCGCCAGGCTCACCCCGGACTACCGCATCGGCTGCAAGCGGATCCTGCTGTCCAGCGAGTACTACCCGGCCCTCACCCGCCCCAACGTCGACGTCGTCACCGGCGAGCTCGTCGAGGTGCGCGGTTCGACCGCGGTGGCCGCCGACGGCAGCGAGGCCGAGGTCGACGCGATCGTCTTCGGCACCGGCTTCCGCGTCACCGACCTGCCCATCGCCGAGCGGGTGGTGGGGGCGGAGGGCGTCACCCTCGCCGAGGCCTGGAAGCAGGACGGGATGCAGGCGCTGCGCGGGACATCGGCCGCCGGGTTCCCGAACTGGATGACGATCATCGGGCCCAACTCCGGCCTGGGGAACTCCTCGATGATTCTCATCATCGAGTCCCAGCTGAACTACATGGCCGACTTCGTCAGGCAGCTCGACGTCCTCGGCGGCCGGGTCGCCCTGGACGCCCGCCCCGGCGCGGTACGCGCCTGGAACGACAAGGTGCAGGAGCGGATGAAGCGCACGGTGTGGAACACCGGCGGCTGCACCAGCTGGTACCTGGACGCGAGCGGCCGCAACACCACCATCTGGCCGGGCACGACGACGGAGTTCCGCCGGGCGACCCGGCGGGTGGACCTGGCGGAGTACCAGGTGGTCCGGCCGCCCGCCCTCGAGACGACCGCCCCTACCGAGACCAGCGAGGTCACCGCATGAGCCGCCTCACCCACGTGGCCTTCGGCCCGTACGCCCCGCCCACGCCCGACCGCGTGCTGACGGCCGTCTCCGCCGACGGCGCCAGGCTGCACGTCGAGGTGCACGGCCCCGACGACGCGCCCCCCGTCGTCCTGGCCCACGGCTGGACCTGCTCGACCGCGTTCTGGGCGGCGCAGATCCGAGAGCTGGCCGTGGACCACCGGGTCATCGCCTACGACCAGCGCGGGCACGGCCGCAGTCCCGCGAGCCCCGCCTGCACCACCGAGGCGCTGGCGGACGACCTGGAGGCGGTGCTCGCGAAGACCCTCGCGCCGGGGGAGAAGGCCGTGATCGTGGGCCACTCCATGGGCGGGATGACGGTGCTGGCCGCCTCGGCGCGCCCCCGTTTCCGGGATCATGCGGCGGCCGTCCTGCTGTGCAGTACGGGCAGTTCGCGGCTGGTCGCCGAGTCGCTGGTGGTGCCGTTGCCCGCGGGGCGCGTGCGTACCTGGCTCACGGCGCGGATTCTGGGCTCGCGCGCCCCGCTGGGGCCGGTCACGCCGGTCGCGCTGCGCATCCTCAAGTACGCCACCATGGGCGCCGGTTCGGCCCCGCACATGGTGGAGGCGTGCGCGCGGATCGTGCACGCCTGCCCGCGCGCCGTGCGGCACGCCTGGTCGCGGATGCTGGACGCGCTCGATCTCGACCACGCCGTACGGGAGTTGCGGCTGCCGACAGCGGTGGTCGTGGGCACGGCGGACCGGATGACCCCACCGGTGCACGCGCGCTCGCTGGTGGCCGCGTTGCCGCACTGCGTCGGGAGCACCGAGCTGCCCGGTGTCGGGCACATGACGCCGGTGGAGGCACCGGAACTGGTGACCGGGACGATCCGGGAACTGGTCTCCGCATACGTGACGGACGCGGTCAAGGAGGGCGCATGAGCAGGGTCGGCCTCGAGGGGCAGGTCGCGGTGGTCACGGGAGCCGCGCGGGGAGTCGGCGAGCTGCTCGCGCGCAAGCTCTCCGCGCGCGGGGCCAAGGTGGCGCTGGTCGGGCTGGAACCGGAGGCGCTGAAGGAGGTCTCCGGGCGGCTGCACAGCGACAGCGGCCACTGGTACGCCGACGTCACCGATCACGTGGCCATGGCGCGGGTCGCCCGGGAGGTCAAGGAGCGGTTCGGCAAGGTGGACATCGTCGTCGCCAACGCCGGGGTGGCGAACGGCGGTCCGTTCCTGGACTCCGACCCGGAGGCCTGGCGGCGGGTGATCGAGGTCAACCTGATCGGCTCGGCGGTGACCGCCCGCGCTTTCCTGCCGGTGCTGATCGAGAGCCGGGGCTACCTGCTCCAGGTGGCCTCGCTCGCCGCGATCACCCCGGCGCCGATGATGACGGCGTACTGCGCGTCCAAGTCGGGCGTGGAGGCGTACGCGCACAGCCTGCGCGCCGAGGTCGGCCACCAGGGCGTGCGGGTCGGCGTGGCCTACCTCTCCTGGACCGACACGGACATGGTGCGCGGCGCCGACCAGGACGAGGTCATGCGCGAGCTGAGGCAGCGGCTGCCGTGGCCGTCCAACAAGACCTATCCGCTGGGCCCGGCGGTCGACCGGATCGTGGCCGGGATCGAGCGGCGGGCCGGCCATGTGTACGGGCAGTGGTGGCTGCGCGGGATGCAGGGGGTGCGCGGATACCTGCCGGGCCTGATCGGCACAGTCGGCCGGCGCGAGATGCGGCGGTTCGCGCCCCGGCTCCAGGGCATGCGGACGGGCCTGGTCGGCGCGGGCGGAGCGGCCGACGAGCAGGAGCGGGCGGTGCGGCGGAACTAGCTCCGGACCAGCGGCCGTTACGCACCGTTAATGATCGAAATGCGCAGTGTGTCCGCCCGTGTGAATCTGGTCGAGGCCCCATCGAGGGGCCAATCCCCCTCACCCACCACGGGAGTGAACCCACATGGGTATGAAGGACCAGTTCCAGGAAAAGGCTCGCGACATGCAGGAGCAGGGCAAGCAGAAGCTCGGCGAGGCCCGTGAGAAGGCCGGCCAGCGCGGCCAGCAGTCCCCGCAGCGCGGCCAGCAGTCCCCGCAGCGTGGGCAGCAGTCCCCGCAGCGTGGCCAGCAGCAGCGCGAGCGCGGTCGTCAGGACATCGACGACACCGAGCGGGAGATGGACGACCGCTTCAACCAGGACTACGACGCCTGACGCGGTCTCCTGACCGGGAGGGGCGCCCCTGACGAGGGGCGCCCCTCCTCACGTCTCCCTTCTCATGTGTCCGCCGTGCGCGGCGGCAGCTTGGGCCGCGACCGGTCCGGTACGTCCCGGTGGTCCGGCGGGGTCGCCGCCGGCTCGGCGGCCAGCAGGTCCAGCGCCAGCCCGACCGCGTCGGCCAGCTGCGCGTACCGCCCCTCCGCCCAGTCCAGCGGGGTGCGCAGCGCCTCCACGTCGGGGGCGACGCCGTGGTTCTCCACGGACCAGCCGTAGGCGTCGAACCAGGCCGCGTTCATCGGCACCGTGATCACCGTGCCGTCGCCCAGCCGGTGCCGGCCGGTCATCCCGACCACCCCGCCCCAGGTGCGCTGCCCGACCACCGGCCCGAGCTTCAGCAGCTTGAAGGCGGCCGTGATCATGTCGCCGTCGGAGGAGGTCGCCTCGTCGGCCAGCGCCACCACCGGCCCGCGGGGCGCGTTGGAGGTGTACGACACCGGCTGGGCGTTCCGCGTCAGGTCCCAGCCGAGGATGGTCCGGGTCAGCTTCTCGATGACCAGCTCGCTGATGTGCCCGCCCGCGTTGCCGCGCACGTCCACGATCAGCGCGGGCCGGGACACCTCCATCCGCAGGTCGCGGTTGAACTGGGCCCAGCCCGAGCCGCCCATGTCGGGGATGTGCAGATAGCCGCACTTGCCGCCGCTCAACTCCCGTACCAGGGCGCGGCGTTTGGCGACCCAGTCCTGGTAGCGCAGCGGCCGCTCGTCGATCAGCGGGACGACGGCGACCCGGCGGGCCGGGCCCTCCTCGCCGGCCGGCGGCGCGAACGTCAGCTCCACCGTCGTACCGCCCGAGCCCGCCAGCAGCGGGTACGGCCCCGCCACCGGATCCACGGGACGGCCGTCGACGTGGGTCAGGACCGCGCCCTCCCGGATGCCGGTGCCGGCCAGCGGAGAGCGGGCCTTGGAGTCGGAGGAATCGCCGGGCAGGATCCGCCTGACCGTCCAACCGGCGTCCCGGCGCACGAAGTTGGCGCCGAGCAGGCCCTGCCAGCGCTGGTAGTGCGGCGGGCCCTCGTTGCGGCGGGCGGCGCTGACGTAGGCGTGCGAGGTGCCGAGCTCGCCCAGCACCTCGCGGAGCAGGTCGGCGAACTCGTCGGGGGAGGCGACCTGTTCGACCAGCGGGCGGTACTGGTCGAGCACCCCGTCCCAGTCGATGCCGCACATGTCCGGCTCCCAGAAGTAGGCCCGGATCAGGCGGCCCGCCTCCTCGTAGGCCTGGCGCCACTCGGCGGCCGGGTCGACCGAGTGCAGGATCCGGCGCGCGTCGATCCAGGTCGTCGTGTCGGCGTCGCCGGACTCGGTGGAGGGCACCGCGCGCAGGTCGCCCTCGTCGACCACGACCAGCCGGGTGCCGTCGCCGCTCACCGCGAACCAGTCGAGGTGGCCGACGAGTTCGGACTTCTTCGCCTTGGTGATGGTGAAGTACTCCAGCGTCGGCCGGCCGGTCGTGTCGTCCGGGTTCGCGAAGGTCTCGCCGAGCGCGCCCGAGATCGGCCAGCGCAGCCAGACCAGGCCGCCGCCCGCGACCGGCTGCAGCGCGGAGTACTTGGAGGCGATGACCGGGAACGGGGTCACGCGGTTCTCCAGGCCCTCGATCTCCACGGTCACCGCGCCGCCCTCGCCGGTCTCCTCGTCCTCCACCGGGTCCAGGCCGCCGGCCGCCGGACGGCCCTCGGGGTTCAGGGCGAAGGGGGAGGGGGTCGCCGAGGACAGGGGGACCAGGTACGGCTTGCAGCCGAGCGGGAAGGACAGGTCCCCGGTGTGCACGTCGTACACCGGGTCGAAGCCCCGCCAGGACAGGAAGGCCAGGTAGCGGCCGTCCCGGGTGAACACCGGGCTCTCGTCCTCGAAGCGGCCATGGGTGACGTCGACGATCAGCCGGTCCTTTGTGCGGGCCATCTTGATCTGCCGCAGGGTGCGGCCGATCCCCGGGTGCGACCAGGTCAGCCACGTCCCGTCCGGGGAGAAGGCGAGGTCGCGCACCGGGCCGTTGACGGACCGGATCAGCTCGGTGACCTCGCCGCCGGAGCCATCGGGCTCGTCGGTCACGTCGAGCAGCAGCAGCCGCCCGTCGTGCGCGGCGATGGCCAGCCGCTCGCCCTCGGGGTCGGAGGCCGTCTCCAGGACGCGGCCCAGCTGCCCGGAGGCCAGCCGGCGGGGCTCGCGGTCGCCGGTCGCGCGGGGCAGGTGGGCGATCTCGATCGCGTCCTCGCCCTCGGCGTCGGTGACGTAGGCGACCTGCCCGGTCGAGCCGAGCATCTCCGGGAGCCGGATGCGTACCCCGGGTGTGTCCGTGATCGTACGGGCGGGGCCGTCCCGGTGGGTGAGCCAGTACAGGCTGCCGCGTACGACGACGGCGCTGGCCCGGCCCGTCTCGTCGACCGAGATGCCGTCCACGTGCTGGGCGGCCGGGACCTGGTACGTGCGGCGGCCCGCGCGCGGCCCGGACAGGCGCACGTCCAGCTTGCGGGGCACCGAGTCCGCCGCCAGGTCGTCGACGATCCACAGGTCGCCCGCGCACTGGTAGACCACCCGGGTGCCGTCGCTCGAGGCGTGCCGGGCGTAGAAGGCGTCGTGGTCGGTGTGCCGGCGCAGGTCGGAGCCGTCGTGGGCGCAGGAGTAGAGGTTGCCGACGCCCTCGTGGTCGGAGAGGAAGGCGATCCGGCCGCCGGCGAACATCGGGGAGTGCAGGTGCCCGCCGATGCCGGGCAGCAGCCGCTGCCCGTGCAGCCACAGCCGGCCCATGGCGCCGCCCCGGTAGCGTTTCCAGGCGGCCGGTTCGTGTGGCGGGGTGCCGGTCAGCAGCAGCGTTCTGTGCCCCTCGTCGAGGTCGGCGACCTGGATGTCGGAGACCGGGCCCCAGGGCAGCTTGCGGCCGGGGTCTCCGTCGGGGGAGACCTTGTAGGCCCAGGTGAAGTACGAGAAGGGCTCACCGTGGGAGGCGACGGCGAGGATGTCGGTGTGCCCGTCCGGGTCGGGCGGGGCCCAGCCGCAGACCTGGGTGTCCGGACTGCCCCAGTGGGTCAGCTGGCGCGCCGGACCGCCGTCGACCCCGACCAGGTGGATCTCGGGCACCAGGCTGCGCCAGGTCGTGTACGCGATGTGGCGTCCGTCGGGCGAGAAACGCGGGTGTCCGGCCTTGGTGCGGTCGACCGTGAGCCGCCAGGCGCGGCCCGGCGCGTCGATGGGGGCCAGCCAGAGGTCGTCCTCGGCCACGAAGCACAGGAGATCGCCGCTGAGATGCGGCAGGCGCAGATAGCTCACCTCCCCAGACTTTCGCCGGGGACGCACTGGAGCAACTCGTGAAAAAAGCCACCGCCGTGAGCAGGCGTGACCCAGGACACGTACGAAACGGTTTCGTTTCGAACGGCGTTTGCGCTACATTCTTCCCGTACGCGTTCGACGTACGCAACCGAGTCGTTCGGAGCGGGAGGGTGAGGGAGATGACCGAGGCCGCCACCGTGCGCCGCAGTCGGATCACGCCCGAGCGTGAGGCCGAGTTGTACGCGGCCGTGCTCGACCTGCTCCGGGAAGTCGGCTACGACGCCCTCACCATGGACGCCGTGGCCGCCCGCACCCGGTCCAGCAAGGCCACCCTCTACCGCCAGTGGGGCGGCAAGGCCGAGCTGGTCGTGAAGGCCCTGAAGCGCGCCAAGCCCGGCCTGGCCGACGAGGTCGACACCGGCTCGATCCGGGGTGACCTGCACGCCCTCGCGGCCCGCGAGGACGACTGCACGATGGAGCAGAACTCCGCGCTGATGCGGGGCGTGGCCATGGCGATGCATCAGAATGCGGACCTGCGCCAGGCGTTCAAGGAACACTTGGTCGAGCCGGAGGTGGCCGGGTTCCGGCGCGTCCTGCAGCGTGCCGTCGACCGGGGCGAGATCCGGCCGGACTGCCCGGCGCTGGACTTCCTGGTCCCGATGCTGATCGGCGCGTTCGCCTCTCGGGCGCTGCTGGAGGACCAGCCGCCGACCCAGGCCTTCATCCTGTCGTACTTCGACGCCGTGGTCCTCCCCGCCCTGGGCGTTCCCACCGCCTGAAGCCATCCCCACCGCAGTACCTGACGTCAACCGCTCACGTCGTCGGGCCGATCACCCCTGCCACCCACAGGGATGGTCAACCCTGCCCTGAAGAACCCCACGACCTGACCGGGAGTACGCCCTCGTGGCCACGTTCCTCTACAAACTCGGCCGACTCGCCTTCAGGCGACGGCACTTCGTCGCCCTGATATGGGTGGCGCTGCTGACCCTGGCGGGCGTCGGCGCGGCGAGTGCCCCCGCGGCCGGCAACACGTCGTTCTCCATCCCCGGTACGGAGGCCCAGAAGGCCTTCGACCTGCTGGAACAGCGCTTCCCCGGCATGAGCGCCGACGGCGCGACCGCGCGGGTCGTCTTCAAGGCGCCCGCGGGCGGGAAGATGACGGACGCCGGCAACAAGGCGACCGTGAAGAAGACGGTGAAGGAGCTCTCCGACGGCTCCGAGGTCGTCTCCGTCGCCGACCCCTACACCGGCAAGGCCGTCAGCAAGGACGGCACGATCGCGTACGCGTCGGTCAAGTACAAGGTCTCCGGCATGGAGCTGGAGGACTCCTCGCGGGACGCCCTCAAGGAGGCCGCGCAGGACGCGCGGAACGCCGGGCTCACCGTCGAGATCGGCGGTGACGCGCTGAACGCCACGCCCGAGACCGGCTCCAGCGAGGTCATCGGCATCGCCATCGCCGCCGTCGTCCTCGTCATCACCTTCGGCTCGCTGATCGCAGCCGGCCTGCCCCTGCTGACGGCGATCATCGGCGTGGGCATCGGCGTCTCCACGATCGCCGCGCTCGCCAAGGCCCTGGACCTGGGCTCGACCACCTCCACCCTCGCCTCGATGATCGGCCTCGCGGTCGGCATCGACTACGCGCTGTTCATCGTCTCCCGCTACCGCGCCGAACTGGCCGCGGGGCGCGAGCGCGAGGAGGCGGTCGGCCGGGCCGTCGGCACGGCGGGCTCGGCGGTGGTCTTCGCGGGCCTGACCGTGGTCATCGCGCTGGTCGGGCTGTCGGTGGTCAACATCCCGATGCTGACGAAGATGGGCGTGGCGGCGGCGGGCACGGTCGCGATCGCGGTCCTGATCGCGCTGACGCTGATCCCCGCGCTGCTGGGCTACGTGGGCCGCAAGGTCAAGCCGGCCGGCGAGAAGAGCAAGCTGCTCGGCGGTGGCCGCACGGCGAGTGCCAAGAAGGCGGCCCGGCCCAACATGGGCACGCGCTGGGCGAGCTTCGTCGTCCGCCGCCCGGTCGCCGTCCTCCTCCTCGGCGTCATCGGCCTCGGCGCGGCGGCCGTCCCCGCCGCGTCCCTGGAACTGGGCCTGCCCGACGACGGCTCCCAGCCGGTGTCCACGACGCAGCGCCGCGCCTACGACCTGCTCTCCAAGGGCTTCGGGCCCGGCTTCAACGGCCCGCTGATGGTGGTGACCGACGCCAGGGCGAGCGCCGACCCGAAGGCCGCCGTCGCCAAGGTGAGCGACGAGATCAAGGGCCTCAAGGACGTCGTGACGGTCACCCCGGCGGCCTTCAACAAGGCCGGCGACACCGCGACGATCACCGTCATCCCCGACTCCAAGCCCTCCTCGACGACCACCGAGGACCTCGTCCACGCCATCCGCGACAAGGGCGCGGACGTCACGTCGGACACGGACGCGAAGGTCCTGGTGACGGGCGCGACGGCGATGAACATCGACGTCTCGCAGAAGCTGAACGACGCGCTGCTGCCGTACCTGGCCCTGGTGGTGGGCCTGGCGTTCCTGCTCCTGATCGTGGTCTTCCGCTCGGTCCTGGTCCCGCTGAAGGCGGCCCTGGGCTTCCTGCTGTCGGTGATGGCGGCCCTCGGCGCGGTGGTCGCGGTCTTCCAGTGGGGCTGGCTGTCCGGCCTGATGGGCGTCGAGGAGACCGGTCCGGTGATGTCGATGATGCCGATCTTCATGGTGGGCGTCGTCTTCGGCCTCGCGATGGACTACGAGGTGTTCCTCGTGACCCGGATGCGGGAGGCGTACGTCCACGGGGAGAAGCCGAGCCAGGCGGTGGTGACCGGCTTCAAGCACGGCGCGCGGGTCGTCACGGCCGCGGCCGTCATCATGATCGCGGTCTTCTCCGGCTTCATCGGCTCCAGCGAGTCGATGGTCAAGATGATCGGCTTCGGCCTCGCGGTCGCCGTCTTCTTCGACGCGTTCCTCGTCCGCATGGCCCTCGTCCCGGCGGTGCTCGCCCTCCTCGGCAAAAAGGCCTGGTGGCTGCCGAAGTGGCTGGACCGCGCCCTGCCCAACGTCGACGTCGAGGGCGAGGGCCTGCGCACGCGGGACGGGTCCCACTCCAAGGACGGCGACGAGGACGAGGACCGGGAGCTGGTACGCGTCTGACGCCCGCTCCTGACAAGAACGCCGGTGAGGGCGCCGTGGGGACGGCGCGCCCTCACCGGCTCCTTTCCGCCCCCGCCCCGCGCAACCCGGTCGGCTGCCCCGTACACGCACCGCTACCGTTCCCCGCATGACGACGACAGCCGCCACTGACGCCGACGACACCGCAGCCCTCCCCCGGGGCGGTGTCCCTCTAGACGTCGCGTAGGCGACCGCCGAACGCCTCGCGCGGGCCGCCGCGCGGGCCACGCGGACGAGGACATGGCCGCCGCCTGCTTCGCCGGCTTCGACGAGAAGCCGGCCTCCTGACGGGCCCGCTTCCGCTCCCGCGCGCCGACTCCTGCTCCACAGGGACAGCGACCGGGCGCCGACGTGACGCCGAGGTCCATGAGGAGCACCCTGGAATCAGTGGTTCCGGAGGTGTTTCGTCATGATGCATACCACCGTGGGATGGCACGTCGAGCTGGAGTTCCAGGAGGACGATCAGCACACGCGGGCGGCGGCCCTGGTCCGCTTGCCCGACGGCACGGAGGTGCGGGCGCACGGCCACGCCAGCCGCCACCGCTCCGACTCCAATCAACCGAGGGTCGGCGAGGAGATCGCGGGCGCCCGCGCTCTCAACGAGCTGGCCATGCAGTTGCTGACCAAGGCGCACCGGGAGATCGACGAGGCGTCCGGGCGGACGTCCCACCCGATCAACGTGTGACCGGCACCGCCTCGCGCACCGCCCGCACCAGCGCCTGGGCCCGCGGGTCCGCCGTCACGCTCGTACGGAAACCGTTGGTGACGTAGCCGAAGGCGATGCCGGTTCCGGGATCGGCGAAGCCGAGGGCGCCGCCGCGCCCGGGGTGTCCGAAGGAGCCCGCGCCCAGCAGCGGGGACGCGCCGCCGTGCAGCATGTAGCCGAGGCCGAACCGCGTGTTCACCACCAGCACGCGGTCCGGGCCGGCGGAGTGCTCGGCCCGGGCCAGCTCCACCGTCTCCGGGGTGAACAGGCGCGTCCCGCCGTCCAGGTCGCCGATCAGGGATGCGTAGAAGCGGGCCAGGCCGTCGGCGGTGGCGATGCCGTTGGAGGCGGGCAGGGTGGCGGCGCGGTGGGCGGGCGCGTTCTCGTCGGGCAGCGGGGTGATCGCGGCGAAGGCGCGGCGGGTCAGGGAGGCGGGGTCGGCGTAGGCCTCGGCGACCGCGCGCTTCGGGCGGGTCCTCAGCGCGCCGGCCGTCTCGGGGGCCTCGGCCGGGCCGACCCGGCCCACCCGCGCGGCCTCCGTCTCCGGCAGGCCGAGCCACAGCTCCGCGCCGGCCGGCCCGGCGATCTCGGCGGCGATCCACTCGCCGATCGGGCGGCCGGTGATCCGGCGGACGAGTTCGCCGGTGAGCCAGCTGTAGGTCTGCGCGTGGTAGCCGTGGTCGGTGCCCGGTTCCCACGCCGGTGCCTGGGCGGCGACGGCCGCGGCGCCCAGATCGGGGTCGGCGGCCTGCTCCGGAGTCAGCGGTCGGTCGAGGACGGGGACACCGGCGCGGTGCGCGAGCAGGTCCCGGACCAGGGTCCGTTCCTTGCCCGCCGCCTTGAACTCCGGCCAGTGCTCACCCACCGGCGCGTCCAGGTCCAGCTCGCCGCGCTGGTGCAGGAGCAGCAGTACGGCGGCGGCGACGCCCTTCGTCGCGGAGCGCACGATCTGGGCGGTGCCGCGCTCCCAGGGGGCCGTGCCGTCGACGTCCTTCGTGCCGCCCCACAGGTCGACGACCTTGTGCCCGTCCCGGTACACGGCCACCGCCGCGCCCCGGTCGCCGAGCAGCTCGAAGTTCGCTGCGAACGCCTCCCTGACCGGCTCGAAGCCCCCGGCCACCGCACCGTTCACGTCCACGCCCGCACTCCTTCGGCTCGCCTTCGACAGTGGGCGCAACACCCACTGTCAGCCTGCGATTCCTGCGTCCGGCTAGCCGAGGACGATCGTTACGTCGATGTTGCCGCGCGTGGCGTTCGAGTACGGGCACACCTCGTGGGCCGCGTCCACCAGCGTGGCGGCGAGGTCCGGGTCGAGGACCGGCAGGGAGACGCTGAGGGCGACCGCGAGACCGTAGCCGCGGGTCCTGTTCGGGCCGATGCCGACCTTCGCGGCGACCGTGGAGCCGGTGAGGTCGTAGCCCGCGCGGTTGCCGACGAGGATCAGGGCGTTGTGGAAGCAGGAGCTGTAGCCGGCCGCGAACAGCTGCTCGGGGTTGGTGCCGTTGCCGTCGCCGCCCAGCTCCGGCGGCATCGCGACCTTCAGGTCGATCTGCCCGTCCTGGCTGGTGACGTAGCCGTCCCGGCCGCCGTGCGCGGTGGCCTCCGCGATGTACATGATCTTCGTCGGCCGGGTGTCGACGGCGGTGCCGTCAGTCATGGCTGGCCCTCCCCCAGAACAGATGTGCGCAAGTGCATCGTGCACAAGGTACTGGCCGGTAGCCCGGCTGTTCCTGTCAGGGGTGTGCAACCCTGGGTAACGTCGTGCTGCTGCGGTCAGCGGCTACGGTCCGCTGCCGCCTCCGCCCGCTCCGCCAGCCGCCACAGCTCCTCGCGCAACCGCGCGACCTCTCCCGTGCCGAGCTCCGTCGCCGCGAGCAGCGCGCCGGGCACGCGCGCCGCGCGCTCCCGCAGTGCCTCCCCGCGTCCGGTGACCGCGACGAGCACCGACCGCTCGTCCCGCGCCGACCGCTCACGCCGTACGAGCCCCGTCGCCGCCAGCCGCTTCAGCAGCGGCGACACCGTGCCGTAGTCGAGCCGCAGCGCGGTCGCGAGCTCCTTCACCGTGGTCTCGCCGCGCTCCCACAGGACCAGCAGGACGAGGTACTGCGGGTAGGTGAGCCCGAGCTCGTCGAGGAGCGGGCGGTACGCGGCCGTCACCGCGCGCTGGGCGGCGTACAGCGCGAAGCACAGCTGGTCGTCCAGGAGCAGCGACCCGGCGGCCCCGTCGGTGCCCTCGTACTCGTCCTGGTTCGTCACGCGCCCATTGTCACGGACCGCGGGTCGAAGCCGAAGGGCAGCTCCAGACGGTGGGCGCGCATCAGCGCGTCGTCGGAGAGCAGCGCGCCGGTCGGGCCGTCGGCGGCGATCACGCCGTCGCTGAGGATCAGCGAGCGCGGGCACAGCTCCAGCGCGTAGGGCAGGTCGTGGGTGACCATCAGGACCGTCACGTCGAGCGAGCGCAGGATGTCGGCCAGTTCGCGCCGGGAGGCCGGGTCGAGGTTGGAGGAGGGCTCGTCCAGGACGAGGATCTCCGGCTCCATGGCGAGGACGGTCGCGACGGCCACCCGGCGGCGCTGGCCGAAGGAGAGGTGGTGCGGCGGCCGGTCGGCGAACTCCCGCATCCCGACCCGCTCCAGGGCCGTACGCACCCGTTCCTCCAGCGCGGCCCCCTTCACTCCGGCCGCCGCCGGGCCGAACGCCACGTCCTCCCGCACGGTCGGCATGAACAGCTGGTCGTCGGGGTCCTGGAAGACGATGCCGACCTTCTGCCGGATCTCGGCCATGTGCTTCCTGCCCACCGGCAGCCCGGCCACGGTCACCGTCCCGGCGCCGCCGCCCAGGATGCCGTTGAGGTGCAGCACGAGGGTGGTCTTGCCGGCGCCGTTCGGGCCGAGCAGCGCGACCCGTTCGCCGCGCGCGACGGAGAAGTCCACGCCGAACAGGGCCTGGTGCCCGTCGGGGTAGGCGAAGGCCAGTCCGGCCACTTCCAGCGAAGGTGTCACATCATTCACAGGGCCCATCCCAGCAGGCAGACGACGAGGGCGGCGCAGGGCAGGGCGAGGGCGTACGACCACTGCGCCCGGGACGCGGTCACCTCGTCGATCACCGGCATGGAACCGGCGTACCCGCGGCTCACCATGGCCAGGTGCACCCGCTCGCCGCGTTCGTAGGAGCGGATGAACAGCGCGCCGGCCGACTTGGCGAGCACGCCCCAGTGGCGCACGCCGCGCGCCTCGAAGCCGCGCGACTCCCGGGCGATCCGCATGCGGCGCATCTCGTCGGCGATGACGTCGCCGTAGCGGATCATGAAGGAGGCGATCTGCACGAGCAGCGGCGGGAGCTTGAGGCGCTGCAGGCCGAGGAGGAGTTCGCGCAGTTCGGTGGTGGACGCCAGGAGGACGGAGGCGGCGACGCCGAGCGTGCCCTTGGCGAGCACGTTCCAGGCGCCCCACAGGCCGTTCACGCTCAGCGAGAGCCCGAGGACGCCGACCCGCTCACCTTCCGCCACGAACGGCATGAGCACGGCGAAGGCGACGAAGGGCACCTCGATCAGCAGCCGCTTCAGCAGGAACCCGGCGGGCACGCGCGCGACGTACGCCACCCCGCCCAGCAGGACGGCGTACAGCCCGAACGCCCACATCGCCTCGCGGGGGGTCGACACCACGACCACCACGAAGGCGAAGGCGGCGGCGAGCTTGGTGTGCGGCGGCAGGGCGTGCACGGGGGAGTGGCCGTGCCGGTAGAGCCGGTGTGCGTGTCCGGCGCCCATCTCAGGCGGCCTCGGCCGGTTCGCTCGTACGGCGCCTGCGGGCGACCACCCAGAACACCGTGCTGCCCCCGACGACGGTGACGCCGACGCCGATGACGCCCGCGAGACCGCCGGAGAGGCGGGCGTCGGAGATGTCCTTGACGCCGTACCCGGCGAGCGGGGAGCCGTCGCTCGCGTGCCGCTCCGCCTTCTTGTCGATGCCCTTGTCGTGGGCGACCTTCTCCAGGCCGTCGGGGTTGGCGGAGGCGTAGAAGCTGACGAACCCTGCGAGGACCAGGGAGGTGACCAGGCCGGTGATCCACAGCCCGCGGCGCGAGGTCCGGGCGGCGACGGGTACCGGGGTAGCGGGAGCGTCGACCAGCTCGCCGTTGACGCGCAGCTTCAGGCGCTGCTGGAGACCGCGCGCGCCGTGCACCAGGTCCGGCCGTACGGCGATCACGGCGCCGACCGTGAGCGAGGTGATCGCGGCCTCGCCGATGCCGATGAGGACGTGGACGCCGATCATCGCGGTGGCGACCTTGGAGAGGGCGACGTCGGTGGTGCCGCCGACCGCGTAGATCAGTGTGAAGGCGACGGCGGCGGCCGGCACGGAGACCAGCGCGGCGACGAAGGAGGCGACGGTGACCGAGCGTCGCCTGCGCGGCAGCACCTTCACCAGGCCGCGGAAGAGGGCGTAGGAGACGACGGTCGTGACGACCGCCATGTCGGTGATGTTCACGCCGAGCGCGGTCAGCCCGCCGTCCGCGAAGAGGATGCCCTGCATGAGCAGGACCACGGAGACGCACAGGACCCCCGTACAGGGACCGACGAGTATCGCGGCGAGCGCGCCGCCGAGCAGATGGCCGCTGGTTCCGGCCGCGACCGGGAAGTTCAGCATCTGCACGGCGAAGATGAACGCCGCCACCAGTCCGGCGAGCGGCGCCGTACGTTCGTCGAGTTCTCGCCGCGCGCCGCGCAGACTCACGGCGAGGGCGCCGGCGGCGACCACGCCGGTGACCGCGGAGGCGGGGGCGTCGATGAATCCGTCAGGTACGTGCACCGTTTGATTTTAGGGGGTTGTTGCGAACGTCTTGCAAGAGCGAGAGATACGTCGGCCCGGCGGGCATGATTTGGAGAATGTGGGACATTGGACGAGAGGTGGATGCACAGCTTCCGCACAGGTCACTGAGCGTAAGGGGCTGGTCCGATGTCTGTAGTCGAACAGTATGCGCGGGCCCACATAGTCACCGACGAGGACATCACGGAGGACCCCGCGGTCCGGGTCGTGCTGCGCTACGACCCCGAGACCGACCCGCGTTCGGTACGGGTCGGCCTGCCCGGACCGCACGAGTGGACGCTCTCCCGGTCGCTGCTGGAGCGGGGCCTGCGGGCGCCGGCCGAGAGCGGGGACGTACGGGTGTGGCCGTGCGGGCGTGTGCAGGCCGTCGTGGAGTTCCACGACGAGCAGGGCGTCTCGGTGGTGCAGTTCGAGTCGAAGACGCTCATCCGGTTCCTGCGCCGGACCTATATGGCCGGCGAGCCCGTCCGGCGCTGACCAGCCGCCGTCCGGTCCGCTGATCAGCCGCCCATCCTCAGCAGCGTCGCCACGATCGGGCCCGCCGTGTCACCGCCGTGGCCGCCCGCCTGGACCACGCCGGCCGCCGCGAGGTCGCCGCGGTACGCCGTGAACCAGCCGTTGGGCTTCTTCTGGCCGTCGACCTCGGCCGAGCCGGTCTTCGCGCCGTAGTCCGGGCCGAGGCCCGCCATCGCCTTGGCTGCCGTGCCGTACGCCGCCGTGTACCGCATGACCTCCTTCAGCTCGGCCTGCGTCCTGGACGACATCGTGCGCGAGGCCTTCGCCAGCGTGCGGTCGTCCACCGTCGGGGACACCAGGTACGGCTGGTGGAAGACGCCCGTCTTCACCGTCGACGCCACCGAGGCCATGTTCAGCGGGTTCATGCGGACCCCGCCCTGTCCGATCAGCGAGGCGCCCATCTGCGCGCCGCTCTGCACCGGGACGGAGCCGTCGAACGACGGGACGCCGACGGCCCAGTTGTTCATGCCGAGGCCGTAGACCTGCTGCGCCTCCTTCGTGAGGTCGCTGTTGGACAGCTTCGGCGCGAAGTTGATGAAGGCGTTGTTGCAGGAGGCCCCGAAGCTCTGCTTGAACGTGCCCTTCTTGATCTCGGAGTCGGCGTCGTTGTGGAACGTCCAGCCGGCGAGTTTGTACGTCTTGGGGCAGGGGTGCGACGCGTCCGGGGTGACCAGCCCCTTCTCGAACAGCATCGTCGACGTCACGATCTTCATCGTGGAGCCGGGCGCGAGCGAGCCCTGGAAGGCGGTGTTGAAGCCGTGGGAGGTGTTCGCGACGGCCAGGATCTCGCCGGTCGACGGGCGCATCACGACCACCGACGCCCGCGCCTGCTTGCTCACCTGCCGCTCGGCGGCGGCCTGCAGGGTCGGGTCGAGTGTGGTCTTCACCGTGCCCGGCGTGCCCTTGCTCAGCTCCACCAGCGTCTTGTCGGACAGCTTGGCCTTCGCCGACGCCTTGCCGCGCACCACGCGCAGCTCCACGCCCGCCTTGCCGCCCGCCGTCTTGCCGAACTTCTCACGCAGCCCGTCCAGGACCGTGCCGAGCGACGGGTACGTGGCGGCGGTCAGTTCCCCGCCGTCGCGGTCCAGCGCCTTGACGGGCGGGGTGCCGGACTCGCCGGTGACCAGCTTGTCGCCGTCCTTCAGGTCGGGGTGGACGACCGAGGCGTGCCAGTCGACCAGCGGCTTGCCGTCACTGGCACGGCGGACGACGGTGAGCGCGCTGTCGTACGCCAGCGGCTTGCTGACGCCCTTGTACGACACCGTGCCCTTCACGGAGAAGGGGACCCTGGCTCCGGCGCGGGTGCCGGCCGTGACGGTGAGGCCCTTGATGTGGGCGTCCTTGGTGTAGCCGGTGAGCAGGGCGGCGGCGGCGCTGGAGCCGTCGGTGGCGGCCGCCGCCTGCGTGATCTTGCCCTGCTGCCAGGCCGTCAGGAAGCGCTCGGCGGTGGTGCGCACCTCGGTGGCGGACACCGGGCCGGTCTTGACCGGCTTGTGGTCGGAGGCCGCGGAGGCGGAGCGCGTGCCGTCGTCGGCCGCCGCACCGCCGCCGTAGAGCGCGTAGGCACCGAATCCGGCACCGCCGACGACGACGGCGATCATCCCGCCGAGCACGGCGGGAGAGGTCTTCCGCCGCTCGGCGACGCGTCTTCTCTTGCCCACAGCTTTCCGATCCTCCGCGATTCCCCGGGTTCCCGTCGCCCTCGTGTCCCTCACAGTCCCCAACGACGGCAACCACCCTAGAGTCCCTGCCTTGGGGCGTGACGTCAGCCACCTGTCCGTAGCACGCTTGCGACAATCGGACCGGCGGCGTCGATGCCGTGGCCGCCGTCCTGGGCCATCGCCGCGGCGGCGACGTCGTTGCGGTAACCGGCGAACCAGCTGTTGGACCTGGCCTGCCCGTCGACCTCCGCCGAGCCGGTCTTCGCGCCGATGCTGCCGCTCAGGCCGGACATCACCCCGGCGGCGGTGCCGCTGGTGGCGGTGCGGTTCATCATCGAGCGCAACTGGGCGACCGTGGCCGCCGGCAGGCCCCGTGCGGTGGCGATCTCGCGCCCGTCCAGCTTCTGGGACACGATGACCGGCTGCCGGAAGGTGCCCGTCATCGCGGTCGCCGTCACCGACGCCATGTTCAGCGGGCTCATCTGGACCTGGCCCTGCCCGATCAGGGCGGCGGCCGTGTCGGGGCCGCCGGAGGCGGGGACCCGGCCGTCGAAGGACGGGAGGCCGACCTTCCAGTCGCCGCCCAGCCCGAACCGCTCCTCGGCCTCCTTGGTCAGGGAGTCCACCTTCACCTTGTCCGCGTACTGCACGAAGGCGGTGTTGCAGGAGCGGGCGAAGCTGTCGGCGAGGGTGGCGTGCTCGTCGGGGTCCAGGCTCTTGAGGTTGCTGAAGGTCTGGCTCTGCCAGGTCGCGGTCGGCGGGCACGGGGCCGGGCCGTTCGCCGTGGTGATCCCGTTGTCGATGAGGGTGGCCGCGCTGATGATCTTCATCGTGGAGCCGGGCGCCAGCTCGCCGAGGAAGGCGGCGTTGAACCCGTCGGCGCGGTGGTTGGCGACCGCCAGCACCTCACCGGTGCTCGGCTTGACGGCGACCGCCGACGACTCTGCGTACTTCTCGACGGCCGTCTCCGCCGCCGCCTGGACGCTCGCGCTGAGCGTCGTCGGGAGCTTGCCCGCCTTGCCCTTGGCGAGGGTGAGCAGGGTGGTGTCGGCGCTGTTCTGATCAGCGTGCTTGATCACCAGCTCGACGCCCGGCGTGCCGCCCGCCTTGTCGGCGTAGCGCTTGCGCAGCTCGTCCAGGAGGGGCCCCAGCGACGGGTACTTCTCCTTCGTCAGGACGTTCCCGTCGCGGTCCACGGCCTCGATCGGCGGGGTGGCCGCCTCCCCGGTTTCGAGCGTGTCGCCCTTGCCCAGCTCCGGGTACACGACGGACGGCTGCCAGTCGACGAGCGCGCGGTGCGTGGTCTCGCCGCGCACCACGGTCAGCCGGCTCTTGTAGTCGAGGGGCTTGGACTTCCCGTCGTACGAGACGGTCGCCTGCACGGTGAACGGCACGGTGTCCCCGCTCGCGGTGCCGGGCGTGATGCGCACCTTGGTGATGTGCGCGGTCTGCCCGTACGCCGTCAGCAGCGACTCGGCGTCCTCCGGATAGTTCGTGTACGACGCCGCGGTCGCCGCCCGCCCCTTCTCCCAGGCCGCGAAGAACTTCGCGGTCGCCTCCTTCACCTCGTCCCCGCTCGGCGGCCCGGTCTTCACGGCCGCGGCCCCCGTCCCCCCGTCGTCGCTCAACGCGGACATGATGTTGAGGGCCCCATACCCGGCCCCTCCCACCAACACCGCGAACACCCCGCCTATGACAGCGGCCTTGGCCCCCTTGCGCATGGCGCGTTCTCCTCCCCCGTCCCCCGTTCCAGTGCTCGCACTGTAAGTGGCCGGAGGGGCCGCTGTGAGGAGTGTTTTCGGATGGTGTCCGAACAGAGATCAGGAGTGTGCCCGCAAATGCCTCTCATGCAGGCGTCCAGTCACGTACGTGAACGCCAGGAGTCGATCGGGATCGCGGTGCCTGTGTACAGGGCGGCGAAGCTGAGGGTCAGTGACGGACCAGGGCGCAGGTGTACGTCTTCCCGTCGGCCGTTTTGACGGCCCACTTGCTGCCGCTGAGACCGCCGAGGTCGAACCTTCCCGACTGGTCCGTGGAGACGGTGCCGGTGCTGGAACCCGAATAGGCCACCTGCGCGTAGGCGGGGAATCCGACACCCCATAGGTGGTATTTGCCGTTCGACTCCGTCTCGACGTTGCACGTGGCGCGTGAGGGAATGTCGGGCGCGGTGGCGGTCGCTGCGCGTGCGCCGACCGCAGGGCTCACCGCGAGCACGGGGGTGATGAGGAACACGGCTGTTCCGAGACGACGTGTGCGGTTCATGTTCAACCTCCCTTGAGTGCCTGCCAGTGCGGCCGTCGGCGCGCGGCGGTTGGTCACCCGTGGCAGCGGTCGCCCAGGTCAGTGAGGGGTGGGTGGCATCGCTCCGTCAGGCCGAGCACCTGTCACCCGGCGTGAACAATGCGCCGGTTCGGCTGCAAAGCGTCTCATGTTGGATGTGATGCAGTGTCAAGCTTATCGTTCGGCTTTTCCCACGGCATCTCGCGGACCGCGAGGACCGCATTTCACGACCACGAGGGCGCGGCCGGTCGCCGCGCCCTCGTGTTTGTCCGCCCGGTCAGACCCAGGTGTCCAGCCACATCCGCGACCGCCAGGAGTCGATCGGGATCGCCGTTCCCGTGTACAGCGGCCAGAAGTAGATGAAGTTCCACGCGATCAGCAGCACCAGCACCCCCGCCCCCGCCGCGCCGACCACGCGTCGGGTGTCGCTGGAGCCGGGTGGACCGATGATCGCGCCGATGAGCATGGCCACGGCCAGGCAGAGGAAGGGCACGAAGACGACGGCGTAGAAGAGGAAGATCGTGCGCTCCTGGTACATGAACCAGGGCAGGTAACCGGCCGCGATGCCGCAGGCGATGGCGCCGGCACGCCAGTCGCGGCGGAAGAGCCAGCGCCACAGGACGTAGAGGACGGCGAAGCAGGCCGCCCACCACAGCAGGGGCGTGCCGATGGCGAGGACCTCGCGGGCGCACTTCTGGCCGGCGTCGGAGGGGCAGCCGTCGGTGCCGGGGGAGGGGGACTCGTAGAAGTACGAGACCGGGCGGCCCAGGACGATCCAGCTCCAGGGGTTGGACTGGTAGGTGTGCGGAGACGACAGTCCGACGTGGAACTTGTAGACCTCGTGCTCGTAGTGCCACAGGCTGCGCAGCCAGTCGGGCAGGAAGGTCCAGTGGCCGCCCTTGCCGTCGGTGGCCGCCCAGTTGCGGAAGTAGCCGCCGGAGCCGTCGGTGGGGGAGAGGATCCAGCCGATCCAGGACAGCAGGTAGACGGCGATCGCCACCGGGACCGTGGCCAGGAAGGTCAGGCCCGTGTCGTACTTGAGGACGGCCTGGTACGGGTGCCGGGCGCCGGCCACCTTGCGGGCGCCGACGTCCCACAGCAGGGCCATCACGCAGAACGCGGCCAGGATGTACAGGCCGTTCCACTTGGTGCCGATGGCCAGGCCCAGCAGGGCACCGGCCGCCCAGCGCCACGGGCGCAGGCCGAAGCGGAAGGTGTCGGCGACGTGCTCGTCGGGACGCAGGCGGCCGTCCTCGTCGGCCGGCAGCGCGGCGGCGAGTTTCGCGCGCGCCATGTCCCGGTCGAGCAGCAGGCAGTCGAAGGTGCCCAGCACGAAGAACATCAGCACGCCGTCGAGCAGCGAGGTGCGGCTCATCACGAAGGCCAGGCCGTCGACTGCCAGCAGCGCGCCCGCCAGGCAACCCAGGAAGGTGGAGCGGAACAGCCGCTGCCCGATGCGGCAGACCAGCATCACGGACAGCGTGCCCAGCAGGGCGGTCATGAAGCGCCAGCCGAACGGGTCGAACCCGAAGAACTGCTCGCCGAGCCCGATGACGTACTTGCCGACCGGCGGGTGCACGACGTACGCCGCGTCCGCCGGAATGGTGACGTGGCCGTTCGTCTGCAGGATCAGGTCGTTGGCGTTCTTGTCCCAGTTGACCTCGAAGCCGCGGTGGACGAGCGCCCAGGCGTCCTTGGCGTAGTACGTCTCGTCGAATATCACCGCCTTCGGGTTGCCCAGGTTCCAGAACCGCATCGCGCCCGCCATCAGCGTCACCAGCAGCGGGCCGAGCCAGCTCGACCAGCGGGTGATGCGCGCGGCCAGGGTCGGCGGCACGCCCAGGGCGAGCCACAGACGGGGGCTGGGCTCGGCGTACGGCGGCACCAGGCGGTCACGCAGGTCGCTTCTCGGCCCTGCCGTGTAGCCGAATCGGCGCAGCCGCTGCTGCCAGGCCGGCCGCTGGTCGTGCGGGGCCCGGCCCTGCCGGGTGTCCATGGAGGACGCGGTACTGGTCACCGCGCCATCGTAGGGAACCCTTCTGTGTGAGTCCCGTGCATGGGTGGTACCGGTCGGCGTTCGTTCCGCCCCGGCGGGCCTCCCCGCCGGCCCCTGAGAGGATGACAGCGTGACTGGAACCCTTGTTTTGGCGGGCACTCCCATCGGCGACATCGCGGACGCGCCGCCCCGGCTGGCCGAGGAACTGGCCGGCGCCGATGTCGTCGCCGCCGAGGACACGCGCCGGCTGCGCCGGCTGACGCAGGCGCTGGGCGTGACGCCCAAGGGGCGGGTGGTGTCGTACTTCGAGGGCAACGAGTCCGCGCGGACGCCGGAGCTGGTCGAGGAGCTCCTGAACGGCGCGCGCGTGCTGCTGGTGACGGACGCGGGTATGCCGTCGGTCTCCGACCCGGGGTACCGGCTGGTCGCCGCGGCCGTCGGGAAGGACGTCAAGGTCACCGCCGTACCCGGCCCGTCCGCCGTGCTCACCGCGCTCGCGCTGTCCGGGCTGCCCGTCGACCGGTTCTGCTTCGAGGGCTTCCTGCCGAGGAAGGCGGGGGAGCGGCTGTCGCGGCTGCGCGAGGTCGCCGAGGAGCGCCGCACGCTGGTCTACTTCGAGGCCCCGCACCGCCTCGACGACACCCTCGCGGCGATGGCCGAGGTCTTCGGCGCCGAGCGGCGGGCCGCCGTCTGCCGCGAGCTGACCAAGACGTACGAGGAGGTACGGCGCGGCCCGCTGGCCGAGCTGGCGGCCTGGGCGGCCGAGGGCGTGCGCGGCGAGATCACCGTCGTCGTCGAGGGCGCCCCCGAGCGCGGGCCCGGGGAACTGGACGCCGGGGAACTGGTGCGCCGGGTCCGGGTTCGCGAGGAGGCCGGGGAGCGCCGCAAGGAGGCGATCGCGGCGGTGGCCGCCGAGGCCGGGATCCCCAAGCGGGAGGTGTTCGACGCGGTGGTGGCGGCGAAGAACGCCGCAGGGTAGTGAAGGGGCTCACACCCCCTGTGAGCAGGTCTCTTCTCCCATGAGCGGGCGCCCCATGGGCGGGCAAAGGGCTGTCGTGGAAGGCAAAGCGCAGACCCGCCGCCGGGACCGGTTCGGCAAGCAGAGTCCAAATCGCCTTCAACACTCGGCAGGGCTGCTGCGTTCACGCCGGTGGAAGCGTCCACTGGTCGAAGGGACGCACCTGTCCCTCGCCCCCAAGGGGAGGAGCTGGCATGAGTGAGATCGCTGGGCAGACCGGCCCGCGCGGTACGGCGACCGCAGTCGTTCACGAGTCGTATTCCTTCGCCTGCATGAGGTGCGGGCACGGCTGGGAGCAGTCGTACGAGATAGAGCACCACACGGACGCCGACGGCCACGAGTTCGTCAGGTACGTAGTCGGCGGCCAGGTCGTGCCGTCCCCGCTGAGCAGGCCCGCCTGCCAGAACTGCGACGGGCACGTGGTGCGGATCATGCGGGCGGGCCAGGTCTCGTCGGTGCGCGACGCGGCCGAGCGGCACCGCGCTCCGCATGCCGGGCCGGTCGAGGCGCCGAAGCCGCCGGCGGAGGCGGCCGGACCCGCGGAGGGCAATGCCCAGCACCACTGGCATCTGTCCGATCTCCTCCATCCCTTCCAGCGCAAGGCGAGCTGACCGGCCGGGCATGCCCCTTTCGTAGGATCGGGGCATGCCTTCGAACGCCTCCGCCGCGGGCGGCACGCACGAAAAGAACGCCGCCCCGCCGCTCCCGGACCCCCTCCGGGTGCCGGTCGCCGACTCCCACACCCACCTCGACATGCAGTCCGGCACGGTCGAGGAGGGCCTCGCGAAGGCCGCGTCGGTGGGTGTGACGACGCTCGTCCAGGTCGGCTGCGACATCAAGGGCTCGCGGTGGGCCGCCGAGACCGCGGCGGCGTACGAGAGCGTGCACGCGACGGTCGCCCTGCACCCGAACGAGGCGCCGCGCATCGTCCACGGCGACCCCGACGGCTGGTCGCGGCAGGGCGCCCGCGAGCCGGGCGGCGACGCCGCGCTGGACGAGGCCCTCGCCGAGATCGACCGGCTGGCCGGGCTGCCGCAGGTGAAGGGCGTCGGTGAGACGGGGCTCGACTACTTCCGCACCGGGCCCGGGGGCAAGGCGGCGCAGGAGCGGTCCTTCCGGGCTCATATAGAGATCGCCAAACGGCACGGCAAGGCGCTGGTCATCCACGACCGCGACGCCCACACCGACGTCCTGCGCGTGCTGAAGGAGGAGGGCGCCCCCGAGCGCACCGTCTTCCACTGCTACTCCGGCGACGCCGGGATGGCCGAGGTGTGCGCCCGCGAGGGCTACTACATGTCCTTCGCCGGCAACGTCACCTTCAAGAACGCCCAGAACCTGCGTGACGCCCTCGTCGTCGCCCCGCTGGAACTGGTCCTGGTGGAGACCGACGCGCCCTTCCTGACGCCGGCGCCGTACCGCGGGCGGCCGAACGCCCCGTACCTGATCCCGGTCACGGTGCGTGCCATGGCCGCCGTGCGCGGCATCGACGAGGACATCCTGGCGGCGGCGCTCGCCGCGAACACGGCACGCGCGTTCAGCTACTGACGGGTACTACTCTGTGTAGTCGCGTCGCTTTGGAGAGTGACGTCCGCTCCGCTAGGTTCTGGGGGCCCGATCGGACCCCTCTGGCCCCCTGGAGCGTGTCGGCGTGAGCAAGTCGCAGTACGAGACGTACGGACCGTACGGCCATGACGCCTCCGTGCACCCCGCGGAGACACCGCCGTACGGGAGGTACGGGGACACCTATCGGCCCGCTTACGAGGCACAGGCGTACTTCGTCACCGAGCCGGCGGTGCCGCGGCAGGTGGCGAGCGTGCCCGAGGCGGTGACCCCCGAGCCCCCCGTGCCCGCCGTGCCCGCCGTGCCCGCCGAGGCCGGCAGGCGTGCCGCGCACCGGCGCAGGGCGCGCCGCACCGAGCGCCCGGAGGCCGCGGTGCGCCGGCTGCTGCCGCGGGTGCTGGTTGTGGCGTTCCTCGCCGGCGGCACCACCGCGTTCGTCGCCAAGGACAAAGCGGTCGAGCTGAGCGTCGACGGCAGGCCGCGCACGCTGCACACCTTCGCCGACGACGTGACCGAGCTGCTGGCCGAGGAGGGCGTGGCGGTCGGCGCCCACGACGTGGTGGCGCCCGCCCCCGGCACGGCTCTGGCCAGCGGCGACGAGGTCGCGGTGCGCTACGGGCGCCCCGTGCGGCTCACCCTCGACGGTCACCGGCGCGAGGTGTGGACGACGGCGCACACCGTGGACGAGGCGCTCGAGCAGATGGGCGTGCGGGCGGAGGGCGCGTATCTGTCGGCCTCGCGGTCCCAGCGGATCGGGCGCGCCGGGCTCGCCCTCGACGTGCGCACCGAGCGCGCGGTCACGATCATGGCGGACGGCCGGGCCCGCACCATCCGCACCAACGCGGCGACCGTACGGGAGGTGGTGGAGGAGGCCGGGATCACCCTGCACGGCCAGGACACCACCTCCGTTTCGCCCGACAGCTTCCCGCGCGACGGGCAGACGGTGACCGTGCTGCGGATCACCGGCGCGAAGGAGGTCCGCGAGGAGGCGATCCCCTTCCAGGTGCGGCGGACCGAAGACCCCTCCCTGTTCACGGGCACGGAGGTCGTCGAGCGGCCCGGACAGCCGGGGCTGCGGCGGGTCACCTACTTCCAGCGGACCGTCAACGGGGTCAAGCAGACGCCGCGCCGGGAGAGATCCGAGGTCGTGCGCAGGCCGCGGACGCAGCTCGTGAAGGTGGGCACCAAGCCGCATCCCCCGTCCGTGCGGGGCGCCGACCACCTCAACTGGAAGGGGCTCGCGGCCTGCGAGTCCGGGGGGCGGCCCGACGCGGTGGATCCCTCCGGCACGTACGGCGGCCTCTACCAGTTCGACACCCGCACCTGGCATGCCCTCGGCGGCACGGGGCGTCCCCAGGACGCGCCGGCGGCGGAACAGACGTACCGGGCGAAGAAGCTGTACATGCGGCAGGGGGAGAGTCCCTGGCCGCACTGCGGGGCGCGGCTGCACGGGTGAGGCGGTCTTCGGGCGGGCCCGTAGTCTTGTCCCGTGAGCAGCAGCCCCGCCCCAGACGTCCTCCTCGGTCCCGCCGACATCCGTGAGCTCGCGGCAGCGCTGGGCGTGCGTCCCACCAAACAGCGCGGCCAGAACTTCGTGATCGACGCGAACACGGTCCGCCGTATCGTCCGCACCGCCGAGGTCCGTCCCGAGGACGTGGTCGTCGAGGTCGGTCCGGGGCTCGGCTCCCTCACCCTGGGACTGCTGGAGGCCGCCGACCGCGTCACCGCCGTCGAGATCGACGACGTCCTCGCCGCCGCGCTGCCCGCGACGATCGCGGCCCGCAGCCCTGAGCGGGCGGACCGGTTCGCGCTGGTCCACTCCGACGCGATGCACGTCACCGAGCTGCCGGGCCCCGCCCCGACCGCGCTGGTGGCGAACCTGCCGTACAACGTGGCCGTGCCGGTGCTGCTGCACATGCTCGAGACCTTCCCCAGCATCGAACGCACCCTGGTGATGGTGCAGTCCGAGGTCGCCGACCGGCTCGCCGCCCCGCCCGGCTCGAAGGTGTACGGCGTGCCGTCCGTGAAGGCCAACTGGTACGCCGAGGTCAAGCGGGCCGGCGCCATCGGCCGCAACGTCTTCTGGCCCGCGCCCAACGTCGACAGCGGACTGGTCTCGCTCGTCCGGCGGCCCGAGCCGATCAGGACCACGGCCTCCAGGCGGGAGGTCTTCGCCGTCGTCGACGCGGCGTTCGCGCAGCGCCGCAAGACCCTGCGGGCCGCGCTCGCCGGGTGGGCCGGGTCGGCGGCGGCCGCCGAGGCGGCCCTGGTCGCCGCCGGTGTCTCGCCGCAGGCACGCGGGGAGTCCCTGACGGTGGAGGAGTTCGCGCGCATCGCCGAGGCCGCGTCATCGCGGGGGGCGACCCCCGCACCCCCGAAGAAGGAGTCCGGTCAGCAGTGAGCGTCACGGTACGCGTCCCCGCCAAGGTCAACGTCCAGCTCGCCGTGGGAGCCGCCCGCCCCGACGGCTTCCACGACCTGGCCAACGTCTTCCTCGCGGTCGGCCTGTACGACGAGGTCACGGTCACCCCGGCCGACGAGCTGCGCGTCACCTGCGCCGGGCCGGACGCCGAGCAGGTCCCCCTGGACCGCACGAACCTCGCCGCGCGCGCGGCCGTCGCCCTCGCCGAGCGCCGGGGCATCGAGCCCGCCGTGCACCTCCACATCGCCAAGGACATCCCGGTCGCCGGGGGCATGGCGGGCGGCAGCGCGGACGGCGCGGGCGCGCTGCTCGCGTGCAACACGCTGTGGGGTACGGGTGCTTCGCGGGCCGAACTCCTCTCCATCTGCGCCGAGTTGGGCAGCGACGTGCCGTTCGGCCTGGTGGGCGGGGCGGCGCTGGGCATCGGGCGCGGTGAGCGGCTGACGGCGCTGGAGGTCGGCGGGACCTTCCACTGGGTGTTCGCGATGGCCGAGCGGGGGCTGTCGACGCCGGCGGTCTTCCGGGAGTTCGACCGGCTGGCGGAGGGGCGGCAGATTCCCGAGCCGGTGGCTTCGGCGGAGCTGCTGGAGGCGCTGGCGAAGGGCGACCCGGAGGCGCTGGCGGGGGCTGTGTCGAACGACCTTCAGCCTGCCGCGCTGTCGCTGTTCCCGGAGCTGGCGGACACGCTGGACGCGGGGCGGGCGGCGGGCGCGCTTGCCGCGCTGGTCTCCGGGTCGGGGCCCACCACGGCGTTCCTCGCGCGTGACGCCGAGTCGGCGGAGAAGGCGGCGCAGGCGCTGCGAGCGTCGGGGACGTGCCGGACGGTGCGGACCGCGGAGGGGCCGGTGCCGGGGGCGACGGTCGTCTGAGGCTCAGAGGGCGTCGATGGCGGTCAGGTCGATGTCGATGTCGTAAGGCACACCGACCTTGACGTGATCGTGGTAGATGCCGGTGAGTGCGTAGGTGCCGGTGGCCTCGCCGCGTTCGTACACCTGGACCACGGGGTGGTCGTCCTGGCCCGCCATCTCGACCAGCCAGAAGTGCGCAATACCGGCCGCGGCGTACTTGTGCGGCTTGTAGTCGCGGTCGCGGGCCTCGGAGTCCGGTGAGACCACCTCGACGGCGAGGAGGACGTCGGCCGCCTTGAAGTGGGTCTGACGTCGGTCCGTGACGGCTTCGGCACGGACCACCGAGATGTCCGGTTCGGGGCCGTTGCGCCGATCCAGAACCACCGTCATCTCACGCGCGACCTTGAAGCCGGGCGGCACGGTGCTGCGCAGCCCGTTCGCCAGAAGGTCGATCGTGGCGAAGTGGAAGTAGCGCTGCGGGCTCACGAAGACCAGGCTCCCGTCGATGAGCTCGGTGTGCGGCGGGAGATCCGGCAGCGTGAACAGGTCGTCCACGGTGTAGCCGTCCTGCGGCGGCACCGGCCACTGCATGCGGTGCTCTGCGGACTCGGCGGTCATGGTTCCTCCCATGGACGGGATCCTGCTGCCTGCCCTCCACGGTAGCGGTCGATTCCCGATCACGTCATCACAAAGAGTGACCGCCCCTCGCGCGCCGTCCCCCGCGCCCCAGGCCCTACGCTAGAAGGCTGACCGACCCCCGCACGCAGGAGTGAAATGGCCGTCAACCTGGTCAATGTCGAGAACGTCAGCAAGGTGTACGGCACCCGTGCCCTGTTGGACGGTGTCTCGCTCGGCGTGTCGGAAGGGGACCGGATCGGGGTCGTCGGACGCAACGGCGACGGCAAGACCACCCTCATCCGGATGCTCGCCAAGGTGGAGGAGACCGACACCGGGCGGGTCACGCACTCCGGCGGGCTGCGGATCGGGGTGCTCACCCAGCACGACTCCCTCGACCCCGCGGCCACCGTCCGGCACGAGGTCATCGGTGACATGGCCGACCACGAGTGGGCCGGGAACGCCAAGGTCAGGGACGTACTGACGGGGCTGTTCGGCGGACTCGACCTGCCCGGCTTCCCGAAGGGGCTCGACACCGTCATCGGGCCGCTGTCGGGTGGCGAGCGGCGGCGGATCGCGCTGGCCAAGCTGCTCATCGAGGAGCAGGACCTGATCGTCCTCGACGAGCCCACCAACCACCTCGACGTCGAGGGCATCTCCTGGCTGGCCCGGCACCTGCGGGAGCGCCGGTCGGCGCTGGTGTGCGTCACGCACGACCGCTGGTTCCTCGACCAGGTGTGCACCCGCATGTGGGACGTCCAGCGCGGCACCGTGTACGAGTACGAGGGCGGCTACTCCGACTACGTCTTCGCCCGGGCCGAGCGCGAGCGCATCGCCGCCACCGAGGAGACCAAGCGGCAGAACCTGGTCCGCAAGGAGCTGGCCTGGCTGCGGCGCGGCGCGCCCGCCCGTACCTCCAAGCCGCGCTTCCGCGTGGAGGCCGCCAACGAGCTCATCGCGGACGTGCCGCCGCCCCGGGACAGCAGCGAGCTGATGAAGTTCGCCTCCTCCCGGCTCGGCAAGACCGTCTTCGACCTGGAGGACATCACCGTCCAGGCCGGCCCCAAGGTGCTGCTCAAGCACGTCACCTGGCAGCTCGGCCCCGGCGACCGCGTCGGCCTGGTCGGCGTCAACGGCGCCGGGAAGACCTCCCTGCTGCGCGCCATGGCCGACGCGGCCCGGACCGAGGGCGAGGCACAGCCGGTCGGCGGGCGGATCGCCGTCGGCAGGACCGTCAAGCTCGCCTACCTCTCCCAGGAGGTCGGCGAACTCGACCCGAACCTGCGGGTCCTGGAGGCCGTCCAGCGGGTGCGCGAGCGCGTCGACCTCGGCAAGGGGCGTGAGATGACCGCCGGACAGCTGTGCGAGACGTTCGGCTTCAACAAGGAGAAGCAGTGGACGCCGGTGGGGGACCTGTCGGGTGGTGAGCGGCGCAGGCTCCAGCTGCTGCGTCTCCTCATGGACGAGCCCAACGTCCTCTTCCTGGACGAGCCCACCAACGACCTCGACATCGAGACCCTCACCCAGCTCGAGGACCTCCTCGACGGCTGGCCCGGCTCGATGATCGTCATCTCCCACGACCGCTTCTTCGTCGAGCGCACCACCGACCGGGTCTACGCCCTCCTCGGCGACGGCACGCTGCGGATGCTGCCGCGCGGCATCGACGAGTACCTGGAGCGGCGGCAGCGGATGGAGGAGGCGGTCGCCGCCTCCGCCGCCGCGTCGGCGCCCAAGGCCGCCGCCCCGGAGAGGAGCGCCGCCGACCAGCGCGCCGCCAAGAAGGAACTCCAGAAGATCGAGCGGCAGTTGGACCGCGTCTCCGAGAAGGAGTCCAGGCTGCACGCCCAGATTGCCGAGCACGCCACCGACTTCGCCAAGGTCGCCGAACTCGACGCCCAGCTGCGGGACTTGGCCGGGGAGCGCGAGGAACTGGAGCTGCGCTGGCTGGAACTCGCCGAGGACGCGTAGCGGGGGCGCGCAGCACGTGAAGGGGGCGTGAAGGCGCGTAACGGCGGCATCACGGGCCGGTCCTCCCTTGGGAACAGGGGATGATCCGGCCCGGCGTGCTGTCGGAGGCGAGTGATAGAAAGAGCGGTCTGAGAACCGTGAACCGTGTGAGTACGACCTTGGGTCCGTTGAAGGAACCTCGGGGCGTGGCTAAAAGTCAGTGAACGAGGGGGAGACGCGCTGATGACCCAGCCGCCCAACCAACCGCCGCAGCAGGGCGGTTTCGGCCCGCCGCAGGACCAGCCGCCCCAGGGCGGGTTCGGAGCCCCCGCGCCCCCTCCACCGGCCCAGCCGCAGCCCCAGCCCCAGCCGGGATACGGCTACCCGCAGCAGCAGCAGCCCGGCCCCTACGCCCAGCCCGGCCCGTACGCGGCCGGAACGCCCGGTCCGTACGGGCAGCCGCAGCAGCCGGGGCCGTACGGCGGGCAGCCCGGGTACGGCCACCCGCAGCAGCCGCAGTACCCCGGCACGCCCGGCACCCCGCCGCCCGGCGGCCCGCGCGGCCTCTTCAAGGGGAAGCCCGCGCTGGTCATCGGGGCCGCGGTGGCCGCGCTGCTGGTCATCGGCGGCACCGTCTACGCGGTCACCAGCGGCGGTGACGGCAAGAAGAAGCCGGTGGCCCACGAGAGCGACGACGCGAAGTCCTCGGGGCCTTCCGCCACCGACACGCCGGTCAACCCCGGTGACGGCAGCGGCGACGGCGGCTCGGACCCGGAGAACCTCAACGCGGGCCGCAAGTCCGGCGAGGCCAAGGTGCTCTGGTACAAGACGGCGCCCGACGCGCCCGGTTCCGGCGCCGACGCACCCGGAATGTGGATCACGGACAAGACGGCGGTGAAGGCGGCGTACAAGCAGGTCTTCGCCTACAACGTCGGTGACGGCACCCCCACTTGGGACCCCATCACCTTCCCGCAGAAAGTCTGCGCGGTCACCCCGCAGAAGTCGGCCGACGACAAGGTCGTCGTGGCGTACATGAGCGGCACCAGCGACCGCGCCAAGTGCAACCAGCTCCAGCAGATCGACCTGAACACGGGCGAGAAGGGCTGGAGCGGCACGGTCGCCGACGGCGGCCTGTTCGACAGCGCGATCAGCGTCGAACTGACCATCAGCGGCAGGACGCTGATGGTGGGCCGCTCGCAGTCGGGCACGGCGTACGACCTCGGCAGCGGCAAAAAGCTGTACGACAAGAAGAAGTACGGCACCGACTGCTTCCCGACCGCGTTCGCGGGCGGCACCGACCGGCTGATCTCCGTCGCCTCCTGCGACGCCAGCGGCAGCGACGAACACGACGAGATCCAGTGGCTCGACCCGGCCACCGGCAAGGTCAAGTGGACCCAGAAGGTCAAGAAGGGCTGGAGAGTCGCGCGCACCTACTCCGTCAAGCCGCTCGTGGTCTATCTGACCAACGAGGACAAGAAGGCCTGGAACATCGCCACCTTCACCCCCGACGGCAGGTTCCGCTCCGAGGTGAAGGTCGACGAGAAGTTCGCCCCGAACTGCGGCTGGACCGTCCTCGAACGCGACCTCCAGGGCTGCCAGGGCGTCGCGGCCGACGCCAACACCCTCTACCTGCCCACCGACACCACCAGCGGCGCCAACGAGATCGTCGCGATCAGCCTGTCGACCGGCAAGGCGAAGTGGCGTGTGAAGTCCCCGACGGACGAGTCGATGACCCCGGTGAAGGTCGAGGACGGCAAGCTCGTCGCGTACGTGCGGCCGTCGTACGACACCGGCGGCCAGGTCGTGTCGATCCCGACCGGCGGGGCCGGCCACAAGACGACGAAGCTGCTGCAGAACCCCAGCGGCGCCGCGGAGATCGAGGACGGCTTCTACGACGGGGCCGTGGACTGGGCCGACGGACGTTTCTACATCTCCTCCACCCGGCTGTCGGGGAACGACGACGCGAAGGAGAAGCTGATGCTCGCCTTCGGCAAGTGAGACCGGTTCCCTTCGTCGCCTTCCCTCCCGCCTTTCCCGAGCTTTCTGCCGAGGTACACCAGCCATGACCCAGCCGCCTCCTCCGCCGCCCCACCAGCCCCCGCAGGGCGGCTTCGGCCCGCCGCAGCCATCCCAGCCGCCCCAGCCGCCGCAGAGCCCCCCGACGCCTCCGCCACCGCCGCCGGCCCAGCAGCCGCAGTCCGGCTACGGCTACCCGCAGGCGCCACAGGGCTACGGCTACCCGCAGCCCCCGCAGCCCCCGCAGGGCTACGGCCACCCGCAGGCGCCGCAGCCCCCGCAGGGCTACGGCTACCCGCAGGCGCCGCAGCCCCCGCAGGGCTACGGCTACCCGCAGGCGCCGCAGCCCCCGCAGGGCTACGGCCACCCCGGCCAGCAGCCGACCGCGTACGGCCAGCAGCCCGGCTACGGCTACCCGGGGCAGCCGACCATGCCGATGCACCCGCAGCCCGGGCAGCCGGGCGGCGGCGGGCGCAAGCCGAACACCTCACTGGTCATCGTCGTCTCGGCGCTGGTCGCGGTCGCCCTGATCATCGGCGGCGGCGTCTGGTACGCCAAGTCCTCCGGCGACGACGGCAAGAAGAAGGACACCGCGAGCTCCAGCGGCGGCACGGGCGGCAGCGACAACAAGGGCGGCACCGGCGGTACGTCCTCCGGCGGCGAGGAGAAGGTGCCCGCCAACACCGCGGCCGAGCCCCTCTTCAACGTCCCGTCCCCCAAGGCGAACGACACGGTCGTCACCTCCGGCTCCTGGCTCACCGACAAGGTGTACGCCAAGAGCGGCATCGCGCAGATCGTCGGCTACGACCCCGACAAGGGCACCAGGCTGTGGACGATCAAGCTGTCCGGCCCGGTCTGCTCGGCCACCAACCACGTCACCTCCGACGGCCGGACGGCGATCACCTTCCAGCCGAAGATGCCCGCGAAGGGCTCCTCCGCGGGATGCAGCCAGGTCGCCGCGATCGACCTCAACGCGGGCAAGAAGCTGTGGACGAAGTCGGTCGACTCCGGTGACTACCCGGTCAGCTTCGAGAACGTGACGGTCGCGCAGAACACGGTCGCCGTCGGCAGCACCAGCGGCGGCGCCGCCTTCGACATCGGCTCCGGCAAGGTGCTGTGGCAGCCCAAGCCGGACGACACCTGCTACGACGCCGGGTACGGCGGCGGCGAGAAGCTGGTGGCGGTGCGCAAGTGCGGCGACTACGACAACCGGCAGCTGCACATCCAGACCATCGACCCGAAGTCCGGGAAGGTGATCTCCGAGTACAAGATGGCCTCCGGCATCGACTACGCCGCCGTCGTCTCCACCAACCCGCTGGTGGTCGCCGCCGACGTCGGCGACAGCGCGGGCGACGGCAGCGGCATCTCGGACTACTTCTCCATCGACAACAAGACCGGCAAGCTGCGTACCCGCATCTCCGCGCCGGGCGACTCCTTCGGCGGCCGCTGCGACGGCATCACCCGCATCGAGTACTGCAAGGAGATCGTCGTCGGCAACGACAAGCTGTACGTGCCGACCGAGGAGCACGACGGCACCGGCCAGTACAGCAGGACCAACGAGATCGTCGCGTTCGACCTGGGCACCGGCAAGCAGACCGGCCAGCGCGCCGACGCCGGCGACGGCTACTCGATCTCCCCGCTGCGTATGGACGGCGGCAACCTGATCGCGTACAAGCGTCCGCCGTACGACAAGGGCGGCCAGATCGTCAGCATCGACGGCGGCTCCTTCAAGGAGACCAAGCTGCTGGAGAACCCGGCCACCGAGTCGGTCCGCGACACGGAGACCAGCATGCTGCCGGACTACGCGGAGATCCTCTACTCCCAGGGCCACCTGTACATGTCGGCGGTCTACGCGGACAAAAACGACTCCACGGACAGCGAGGAGTACCTGGTGGTCGCGTTCGGCGCGGGTGGCTGATCCGGTCGTCATCAGATCCGGGCACTTCTCACCGGTAGGGCAGCGCAATGTCGAACAAGCGTGTAGCTTCCCCGGCATGAAAGGGCGGGGTGCCGGGGGGCCCTCTGTCCAAGAGGACCGTGGGGATCCATAGTGGGGCATCCATGGGGGGACTGGGGGGTTGCTCTATGGGAGTGCGGCTCATCGTGGTCGACGACCACCGCTTGCTCGCGGAGGCGCTGGCCTCGGCGCTCAAGCTGCGGGGACACCGGGTGCTCGCGGCGGCGGCGCCGGCCGCGGGCGCGGCGGACCTGGTGATCAGCCGGGCACCCGAGGTGTGCCTGCTGGGCACGGCGGCGCCGGCCGAGCCGGGGGCCTTCGACCCCGTGGTGAAGATCAAGCGGGAGCGCCCGCAGGTCGCGGTCCTGGTACTGGGCCCGGTGCCGTCGCCCCGGGGCATCGCGGCGGCCTTCGCGGCGGGCGCCTCCGGCTACGTACGCCACGACGAGCGCATCGAGGGCGTCGAGCGGGCGATCATGAAGGCCAGGACCGGGGAGGCGGCCGTCGCTCCACAGCTGTTGCAGGGAGCCTTCAGCGAGCTGCTGAATCCCGCGGCCCAGCCCGACGACGAGGGCCAGCGCCTGTTGCAGATGCTCACCCGGAGAGAGGTCGAGGTCCTGGTCCGGGTCGCCGACGGCGAGGACACGCGGGTGATCGCGGCGGGCATGGGCATCGCCCCGTCGACTGCTCGCACGCATGTCCAGCGGGTCCTGATGAAACTGGGGGTGGGTTCCCGGTTGGAGGCGGCGGCGCTGGCCGCGCGGACGGGGCTGCTGGATCGGGCGTCAACGGGGCCCGAGTGAGGCCCGGGGGCGGATGGACGGTGCCGGTCCGTGTTACTCGGCCCGTCCGGCCTTTGAGGACGAGGCCCGTTCTGGGCCGAAGCGGGGGTCCGGGGGCGGCAGCCCCCAGCGCCGCCCGCATCGACGGCGGGTGCCCTACCCCTCACGGCACCTGTGACTCGTCCTCGTCCGGCAGGACCACCGGCGGAGGCGTGGGCCGCAGCTTCAGCCACGCCAGGAAGAACAGCCCCAGCAGCAGCATCCCGATCCCGGTCCACAGGTTGATGTTCACCCCCTGCGCCTTGTTGATCTCCGCGTCGGAGTCGGTGATCCCGGCGATCGTCACGATGATCCCGTACAGCACGAACAGCCCACCGATGATCCGCCGCAGGTCGAAGATCCGCGCGGCGGTCGCCGACTTGTGCTCCAGCTCGGTGACTTCCCGCTGGACGTCTTCCTCGGAATACCCGGAGTACTCGGACATGGTCTCTCCATTCTCCCGCGGTCAGAACGAGAACGGGATGTAGCAGGCGGCGGCCAGGATCACTGCGCCCCAGCCGAGCAGCGCGGGCCGGCGGTACCAGGCGTCGTCCCCGGCGGCGGGCGGCTCGGACATGCCGGGGGAGCGGGTGCCGTACACCAGGCCCTGGAGCTCATGGGCCGGCTTGGGCCGGGTGAACAGTGACACCGCGACCATGACGACCGCGCCCGCGACGAACCCGGCGATCGCGGAGACGAAGTTGGCGCCCTGGTCGGTGGGGATGCCGATGATGCCCTTCTTGTAGATCACGAAGTAGTTGACCATCGCGGTCACCGTCCCGGCGAGCAGCCCCCAGAAGCCGGACTTCGCGGACGCCCGCTTCCAGAACATGCCGACGATGAAGACGACGAACATCGGCACGTTGAAGAAGGAGAACAGCGTCTGCAGATAGCTCATGATGTTCGAGAACGACGACGCCAGGAACGCCGTGCCGATCGACGCCAGCACGCCGATCGCCGTGATCAGGCGGCCGAAGCGCACGTAGTACGCGTCCTCGCGGTGCCGGACCACGTACCGCGCCCAGATGTCGTTGGTGAAGACGGTGTTGAAGGACGACACGTTGGCCGCCATGCCCGCCATGAAGGCGGCGAGCAGACCGGTCACGGCGATGCCGAGCACGCCGTTGGGCAGCAGCTCCTGCATCAGGTACGGGATCGCGTCGTTGTACTGCAGGTCCGAGCCGGAGGTGCCGATGTTCGGCACGAGTGCCGCCACGACCAGGCCCGGGATCATCACCAGGAAGACGATGAAGATCTTCGGGTACGCGGCGATCAGCGGGGTGCGCTGGGAGGCGGAGAGGTTCCGGGCGGACAGGGCGCGCTGCACCTCGGCGAAGTTCGTCGTCCAGTAGCCGAAGGAGAGCACGAACCCGAGGCCGAGGACGATGGTCAGCCAGTTGGCGCCGAGCGGGTTGACGCTGCCGATGCCGGTGCCGCCCCACGCGGTGGTGAAGTCGTGGCCGTGCAGCGCGGTGAGCCTGTCGGTCAGGCCGCCCCAGCCGCCGACCCTCTTCAGGCCGAGAATGGAGAGCGGGATGAGGGCCGCCAGGATCACGAAGAACTGGAGCACCTCGTTGTAGATCGCCGAGGACAGGCCGCCGAGGGTGATGTAGGCGAGGACGAAGAAGCCGGCGACCACGATCGCCACCCACTGCGGCCAGCCCAGCAGCGCCTCGACGACGATCGCCAGGGCGTAGAGGTTCACCCCGGAGATCAGGATGGCGGCGAACGCGAACAGGGTCGAACTGAGCAGGTGGGCCCACTTGTCGAAGCGGAGCAGCAGGAACTCGGGGACCGAGCGGACCTTGCTGCCGTAGTAGAAGGGCATCATCACCAGGCCGAGGAAGACCATGGCGGGGATGGCACCGATCCAGTACCAGTGGACGGTGTAGGCGCCGTACTGGGCACTGTTGGCCGCCATGCCCAGGATCTCGGTGGCGGCCAGGTTGGCCGAGATGAAGGCGAGGCCGGTGATCCAGGCGGGCAGGGAGCGCCCGGAGAGGAAGAAGTCGAGGCTGGTCTTCACCGAGCGGCGGGCGGCGAAGCCGATGCCCAGAACGACGACGAAGTAGATCGCGAGGATCGTGTAGTCGAGCCAGTTGGTGGGGAGCCGGAGCCCGGCGGCCAGGTACGTGGGGGTTCGCATGCGGCGTTCACCTTGCTTGGTGTTCTTTGTTTGATTGTGGTGGTGACGGGCGTGGGGGTTTGTGGTTTGATGTGTGCGGTTCTGCTTGGTGCCTTGCTGGGTGTACGGATGGAGAGTCGCGGTGAAGAAGACCTCGACCCGGTTGGCCGACGGTCGTGAGCTCATCTACTACGACCTGCGGGACGACGCGGTGCGCGACGCGGTGGACCGGCGCCCGCTGGAGCGCACGGTCACCACTTCGGAGGTACGCCACGACCGGCTGCTCGGTGACGCGGTGGCCGTCGCCTCGCACCGGCAGGGCCGTACCTACCACCCGCCGGCCGACGAGTGCCCCCTGTGCCCCTCGCAGGGAGAGCGCCTGAGCGAGATCCCGGACTCGTCGTACGACGTCGTCGTCTTCGAGAACCGCTTCCCCTCGCTGGCCGGCGACTCCGGGCGCTGCGAGGTCGTCTGCTTCACCTCCGACCATCACGCCTCCTTCGCCGACCTCACCGAGGAGCAGGCGCGACTGGTCCTGGACGCCTGGACCGACCGCACCTCCGAGCTGTCGCACCTCCCCTCCGTCGAGCAGGTGTTCTGCTTCGAGAACCGTGGGGCCGAGATCGGTGTGACGCTCGGGCATCCGCACGGGCAGATCTACGCCTACCCCTTCACCACGCCGCGCACCGCCCTGATGCTGCGTTCACTGGCAACCCACAAGGACGCCACCGGCGGCGGAAACGTCTTCGACGCCGTCCTGGAGCGGGAACTCGCCGATGAGCGGATCGTCCTTGAGGGTGAACACTGGGTCGCCTTCGTGCCGTACGCCGCGCACTGGCCGTACGAGGTCCACCTGTATCCCAAGCGCCGCGTCCCCGACCTGCTCGCGCTCGACGAGGCGGCACGCACAGAGTTCCCCAAGGTCTATCTGGAACTCTTGAGGCGCTTCGACCGGATCTTCGGCGAAGGTGAGCCTCCGACGCCCTACATCGCGGCCTGGCACCAGGCACCGTTCGGCCAGCTGGAGGACTTCGAGGGCGTGACGCGGGACGACTTCGCGCTGCACCTCGAGCTTTTCACCATCCGCCGCACCTCCGGCAAGCTGAAGTTCCTCGCGGGTTCCGAATCCGGCATGAGCGTGTTCATCAACGACGTGCCGCCGGAGCGCGCGGCCGAGCGACTGCGAGAGGTAGCGAGTTCATGAGCGGGAAGTACCTGGTGACGGGTGGCGCGGGTTACGTCGGCAGCGTGGTCGCCCAGCACCTGCTGGAGGCCGGCCACGAGGTCACCGTCCTGGACAACCTCTCCACCGGCTTCCGCGAGGGCGTGCCCGCGGGGGCCGCGTTCGTCGAGGGCGACATCCGCGAGGCGGGCAAGTGGCTCGACGCCTCCTACGACGGCGTCCTGCACTTCGCCGCGTTCTCGCAGGTCGGCGAGTCCGTGGTGAAGCCGGAGAAGTACTGGGACAACAACGTCGGCGGCACCATGGCCCTGCTCGGCGCGATGCGCGGGGCGGGTGTGCGCACCCTGGTGTTCTCCTCCACGGCGGCCACCTACGGCGAGCCGGAGCAGGTCCCGATCGTCGAGACCGCGCCGGCGAAGCCCACCAACCCCTACGGCGCCTCCAAGCTCGCCGTCGACCACATGATCACCGGCGAGGCGGCCGCCCACGGCCTGGGCGCGGTCTCCCTGCGCTACTTCAACGTGGCCGGCGCGTACGGCGCGCAGGGCGAGCGGCACGACCCCGAGTCGCACCTCATCCCCCTGGTCCTCCAGGTCGCCCAGGGCCGCCGGGAGGCCATCTCGGTCTTCGGCGACGACTACCCGACCCCGGACGGCACCTGCGTCCGCGACTACATCCACGTGGCGGACCTGGCCGAGGCCCACCTGCTGGCCCTGAAGGCCGCGAAGCCCGGCGAGCACCTGATCTGCAACCTCGGCAACGGTGAGGGCTTCTCCGTCCGCGAGGTCATCGAGACCGTCCGCAAGGTCACCGGCCACCCGATCCCCGAGGTCGTGGCCCCGCGCCGGGACGGCGACCCGGCCGTCCTGGTCGCGTCCGCCGAGACCGCCCGCGAGCGCCTCGGCTGGCAGCCGTCCCGCGCGGACCTCGCCGGTATCGTCGCGGACGCCTGGGAGTTCGCCCAGCACATCGCAAGGGAGCAGTAGTGGGGGCACAGCAGGTCCGCGAGGACTTCGTCGAGCTGTACGGGGCCGATCCGGAGGGCGTCTGGTCGGCGCCGGGCCGGGTCAACCTGATCGGCGAACACACCGACTACAACGACGGCTTCGTCATGCCGTTCGCCCTGCCGCACGTGGCGACGGCGGCGGTCTCGCGGCGTACGGACGGCCGTCTGCGGCTGCACTCGGCCGACATCGAGGGCGGCGTCGTGGAGCTGTCGCTGGACGCCCTCGCGCCGGAGAGCGACCCCGAGTGGACGGCGTACCCCGCGGGTGTGGTCTGGGCGCTGCGCGAGGCCGGGCATCCGGTCACCGGCGCCGACGTCCACCTGTCCTCGACCGTCCCGACCGGCGCGGGCCTGTCCTCCTCGGCGGCCCTGGAGGTCGTGATCGCCCTCGCCCTGGGCGACCTGTACGAACTGGGCCTGCAGCGCTGGCAGCTGGCCCGCCTGTGCCAGCGCGCCGAGAACGTCTACGTCGGCGTGCCGACCGGCATCATGGACCAGACGGCGTCGGCCTGCTGCGAGTCCGGGCATGCCCTGTTCCTCGACACCCGCGACCTGTCCCAGCAGCAGATCCCCTTCGACCTCGCGGCCGAGGGCCTGCGTCTGCTGGTGGTCGACACCCGGGTCAAGCACGCCCACAGCGGCGGCGAGTACGGCAAGCGGCGGGCGGGCTGCGAGAAGGGCGCGGCCCTGCTCGGGGTGGACGCCCTGCGGGACATTCCGTACGCCGGCCTGGACGCGGCCCTGGCCCGCCTCGGCGACGAGGAGGAGGTCATCCGCCTGGTCCGGCACGTCGTCACCGAGGACCAGCGGGTCGAGCGGGTCGTCGAACTCCTCCGGTCCGGCGAGACCCGCGCCATCGGCCCGGTCCTCACCGCGGGCCACGCCTCCCTGCGCGACGACTTCCGCATCTCCTGCCGGGAACTGGACCTGGTGGTCGACACCGCGCTGGCCGTCGGCGCCCTGGGCGCCCGCATGACCGGCGGCGGCTTCGGCGGCTCGGCGATCGTCCTGGCGGAGGCCACCGACGTCGACACGATCGGCAAGGCCGTCGAGGAGGCCTTCGCGGCGGCCGGCTGCACGGCGCCGCGGGTGTTCGAGGCGGTGCCGGCGGCGGGCGCTCGGCGGGTGAACTGACGGCATCGATTCCCACGCCTGTCGCCGCAGCATCTGGCGGTGCACCAGGAGACACGGGGCGGCCACATATGGCGTCGCCGCCGCCCCCCGCCGCGGGGCCGGCCCGGCCCCGGATCCCGCCCCGGCCCTCCTGTCCGCCCCCTCCTCCACCACCGCCCCCGTCCCACCGGCCGTTTGAGACAGCGCCTGTTCCGTGGCAGCCGCCGGCGATCTGTGCCGACCGGCGGCCCCCGCTTGGCGTCCGGCAGCTCACCCCAGCCGCTTCGTCAGCGTGTACTCCGTGATCCCCGGCGGATAGCCGGGGATCACGCACACCACCTCGTAGCCGTGCCTGCGGTAGAAGTCCGGGGCCTGGAAGTCCCAGGTCTCCAGGCGGGCGTGGCGGCAGGCGCGGTCGGTGCGGGCGATGCGCTCGGCCTCCGCGAGCAGCCGGGAGCCCAGGCCCGTGCCGCGGTGGCGGTTGTCGACCCACAGGTACGTCACGTGCAGCCAGGTCGCCCAGGTGTGACCGACCAGTCCGCCCGCGAGCTCGCCCGATTCGTCCGACGCCCAGACGTGGAGCGGATGTTGCCGTTCGTCCGGGGTGCCGCGCAGGGCGGCCAGGACCGGGGACACGGCCGTGTTGGTGTCCCACAGGCGGGAGCGGAGCAGATCACGTCGGGCCTTGTCGACTTCCGCCTCAATACGAAACATGCGGCACACCATAAACGCGCTGGGCGGCCAGTTCTGCAAATAGCCTTCCGCCGCCCGCCCCGGTCCGTACCCTGATGTGCAGCACCGGTGGGGGCCGGTGCTGATCAGGGGGCGAGACAGGCGGGTACGACGCCCGCGGTGGGGGTAGCAGTGTTCGCACGGCGGCGGCCGTGCGGTTTGCGTTCCGTCAGCCGTGGGGTCGTACCCGCAAGGTCGTCGTTCACCGGACCAGTGGGGGGTTTCAGTGGTTCGCATCCGAGTCCTGGTCGTCGACGACCACCGCATCTTCGCCGAGTCGCTCGCCGCCGCCCTGGCCGCCGAGCCCGACGTCGACGTCTCCGCGGCAGGCAGTGGCCCGGCCGCGCTGCGCTGCCTGGAGCGGGCCGCCGCCGAGGGCCGCCGGTACGACGTGCTGCTCGTCGACGCCGACCTGGGCGGTCATGTGCCCGGCATACGTCCGGCCGTGCCGGTGCAGGAGGTCGGCGAGGACGGCCTCGTCGACGGGATATCGCTGGTCGCGGGCGTACGGTCGGCGCAGCCGGGTGTACGGACGGTCGTCCTCGCCGAGAAGGACGACCCGCGCCGGGCCGCTCTCGCGCTGCAGGCCGGCGCCTCGGGGTGGGTCGCCAAGGACTGCTCGCTGTCCCGGCTGCTGAACGTCATCCGCGGCGTCCTGCGCGACGAGACCCATCTGCCGCCCGCCCTGCTCACCGGGGTGCTGCGGGAACTGACCGCCGCGCGCAAGCACCGCACCGAGAGCGAGCGGCTGGTGGAGTCCCTCACCCCGCGCGAGCGCGAGGTGCTGCGCTGCATGGTCGCCGGCCTCGGCCGCAAGGCAGTTGCCGAACGCCTGTTCCTCTCCCCGCACACCGTCCGCACCCACATGCAGAACGTCCTGGGCAAGCTGGGCGTCCACTCCACCCTCGCCGCCGTCGCGCTCGCGCGGCGGGCCGGGGTGGGGCCGGTCGACCTGGGGCCTGCCGGGCGGATCATGCCGGAGGCAACCAACAGCGCCTGATCCCCGCGTTTGCGGCAGGATCCGCCCGGCAGGCCCTCAGCCGGGGATGTTGTCGAACGGGGCGGTCAACTGGCGTAGGAGTCCGGCCAGTTCGCTGCGCTGGGCGTGGGTGAGCTCACCGAGGATCGCCCGCTCCTGGTCCAGCAGGCCCGCCAGGGCCTGGTCCGCGCGGTCCCGGCCCTCGGCGGTCAGCCGGACCAGCACGCCCCGCCGGTCGCTGGGGTCGGGCAGCCGCTCCACCAGGCCCTTCTTGGCCAGCCGGTCGATGCGGTTGGTCATTGTGCCCGACGTGACCAGCGTCTGGGTCAGCAGCTGCCCCGGCGAGAGCTGGTACGGCGTCCCCGCGCGCCTGAGCGCGGTCAGCACGTCGAACTCCCACGGCTCCAGCTGGTGCTCGGCGAAGGCCAGCCGGCGTGCCCGGTCCAGGTGCCGGGCCAGTCTGCTCACCCGGCTGAGCACCTCGAGCGGTTCCACGTCGAGGTCCGGGCGCTCCCGGCGCCACGCAGCGACCAGCCGATCGACCTCGTCCTCCATGACGATCAGTGTAGTGGTTGTGTCGACGTGAAGTCTCTTGACGTAAAGCCTCTTGACATCAAGATAGATGGGTCGGGAAGGTGGGAGACATGACCACTCCCTCCTGGGACCCCGCCCAGTACCTCCGCCACGCCGGCCACCGTGCCCGCCCCTTCGCCGATCTCCTCGCCCGCGTCCCCGACCTCCCCGGCGACGCGCCCCGCATCGCCGACCTCGGCTGCGGCCCCGGCAACGTCACCGCGCTCCTCGCCGAGCGCTGGCCGGTCGCGCACATCACCGGGTACGACAATTCACCCGCGATGCTCGACAAGGCCCGGGTGGAGCACGAGGGCCCCACGGCAGGCGGCGGCTGCCTCGACTTCGCGCACGCCGACGCCCGCGTCTGGGCACCCGGCGAGCCGTACGACCTGATCATCAGCAACGCCACCCTCCAGTGGGTGCCGGGGCACGTCGACCGCTTCGCCGACTGGACCGCGGCCCTGAAGCCGGGCGGCACCTTCGCCTTCCAGGTACCCGGCAACTTCGCTGCCCCCAGCCACCGGCTGATGCGCTCCCTGGTCCGCTCCGCCCGCTGGCGGGACCGCCTCGCGGATGTCCTGCGCCACGAGGACGCCGTGCTCACGCCCGAGGTGTATCTGGACCGGCTGACCGGCCTCGGCTGCGCGGCGGACGTGTGGGAGACGACGTACATCCACCTGCTCCAGGGCGAGGACCCGGTCCTGGACTGGGTGAAGGGCACGGTCCTGCGCCCGGTCCTCACCGCGCTCGCCGACGACCCGGAGGCCCTGGAGGAATTCCTGGCCGAGTACCGGGCCGCCCTGCGCGAGGCCTACCCGGCGGGCCCGCACGGCACGCCGTTCCCGTTCCGCCGCATCTTCGCGGTCGCGAGGAAGGAAGCGTGATGCTCAGCGCGGTCGACCACGTCCAGCTGGCGGCACCGCCTGGCAGCGAGGACCTGCTGCGGGCGTACTACGTGGACGTCCTCGGCATGACGGAGGTCCCCAAGCCGCCGGTTCTTGCGGCGCGCGGAGGCTGCTGGTTCCAGGCGGGTGCCGTGCGTCTGCATCTGGGGATCGAGGCGGCCCCCGCCGGAGGCGGGAAGTGTGACTGTCGGCCCGCGAGGAAGGCCCATCCGGGGCTGCGGGTGACGGACATCGAGGCCTACGCGGCCCGGCTGACCGCGCGAGGTGCGCCGGTCACCTGGGACGACGACCTCCCGGGCCACCGGCGCTTCTACTCCGAGGATCCGGTGGGGAACCGGCTGGAGTTCCTGGAGCGGCTCAGGTCGTCCGGCCCAGGTGCGTGACGAGGATGCGAACCACGTCGTCTTCGAGCACATAGAGGACGCGGTACACACCCACGCGCAGGCGGCGCACATTGGGGCCGTAAGCCGTGGAGTTGGCGGGACGCGGTGTCTCGGCGAGTGTGTCGACCGCTTCGTAGACGGAGGCGAGCCCGGGAGGGTCGTCCTTGAGGAACCGTACGGCCTGGTTGGTGGCGCCCGGCTCCCAGATGATGCGGTAGGTCACGGACGCAGACCCAGGATGCGTCCGACCTCCTCGTGGGGGATGCCCTCTCCCAGCGTGCCCTCGGCCTTGCGCCGCTGGTAGTCGGCGACGGCCAGGGCATCTTCGAGATCCTCTATCACCTGCGGCGAGACCAGGAGCGCGGCTACGTGCCCGTGGTCGGTGAGGGCGATGGTCTCGCGGCCGTGAGCCGCACGGCGGACCAGGTCACCGAGCTGGGAACGGGCTGCGCTGATCGCGATCTCAGTCATGCCCTCCATCGTTCCACAAGATGCATCTACCGGTCTATTGGTGTCAGCTTCAGGGGGCTCAGCTCCTCCGGTGCCCAATGAGCCGCGGCTTCGGCTCAAGCCCGTCCAGCCCGTGCCAGGCCAGATTCACCAGGTGGGCGGCGACCTCCGCCTTCTTGGGCCGGCGCACGTCCAGCCACCACTGCCCGGTCAGCGCCACCATGCCGACCAGCGCCTGCGCGTACAGCGGAGCCAGCTTCGGGTCGAACCCGCGGCTCTTGAACTCGCGGCCCAGGATGTCCTCCACCTGGGTGGCGATGTCGGAGATCAAGGACGCGAAGGAGCCCGTGGACTGGGGGATGGGGGAGTCGCGGACCAGGATGCGGAAGCCGTCCGTGTACTCCTCGATGTAGTCCAGCAACGCGAAGGCGGCCTGTTCGCACAGTTCACGCGGGTGACCGGCCGTGAGGGAACTCGTCACCATGTCCAGCAGGCGCCTCATCTCGCGGTCCACCACCACCGCGTACAGCCCTTCCTTGCCGCCGAAGTGCTCGTACACCACCGGCTTCGACACCCCGGCCTTCGCGGCGATCTCCTCCACCGACGTGCCCTCGAAACCTTTCGCCGCGAAGAGGGTGCGACCGATCTCCAGCAGCTGCTGGCGGCGCTCTGCACCGGTCATCCGGGTGCGACGCGCACGCCGCGGCTTGTCATTGCTCGGGGTGCTGCTGGAGTCGGTCGCCACGGCGTCAATCATGCCGCCTCGGCAGTCTCCCTCCGGCGCCGGGAGCCGCCTTCCTGGGTGTTACGGCGCGAATCGATACGCGAGCGTGACGGCCAGCGCACGTCGTACGCCCAGCCGAGCTTCTCGAACCAGCGGATGAAGCGGGCCGAGGAGTCCAGCTGGCCGCGCATCACACCGTGCCGCGCCGAGGTCGGGTCGGCGTGGTGCAGGTTGTGCCAGGACTCGCCGCAGGACAGGACCGCCAGCCACCACACGTTCCCGGAGCGGTCCCGGGACTTGAAGGGGCGCTTGCCGACCGCGTGACAGATCGAGTTGATCGACCACGTCACATGGTGCAGCAGAGCCACCCGCACGAGTGAGCCCCAGAAGAACCCGGTGAACGCGCCCCACCACGACATGGTGACCAGCCCGCCGATCACCGCCGGCAACGCCAGCGACACCGCCGTCCACAGCACGAACTGGCGGGAGATCGCCCGGATCATCGGGTCCTTGATCAGGTCCGGCGCGTACTTGTCCTGCGGCGTCTGTTCCTCGTCGAACATCCAGGCGATGTGTGCCCACCACAGGCCCTTGACCAGCGCCGGAACCGTCTCCCCGAACCGCCACGGCGAATGCGGGTCCCCCTCCGCGTCGGAGAACCTGTGGTGCTTGCGATGATCGGCCACCCAGCGCACCAGGGGCCCCTCGACCGCCAGCGAACCCATGATCGCCAGAGCGATCCTCAGGGGCCGCTTGGCCTTGAACGAACCATGCGTGAAGTACCGGTGGAACCCGATCGTGATGCCGTGGCAGCCCAGGAAGTAGAAGAACACCAGCAGACCGAGGTCGAGCCAGCTCACGCCCCACCCCCAGGCCAGCGGCACCGCCGCCAGCAGCGCCAGGAACGGGACGGTGATGAACAGCAGCAGCGTGATCTGCTCGATCGAACGCTTCTGCTCGCCACCCAGCGTGGCGGAGGTGCTCGGGGAGTCGGGCGACTGCGGGGCGTTTTCCATCAGATCGGAACTTGAGGTCATGCGCGTCCCCTGTGGGGTCGAGGGTCGAAACAGATGCCGGGGCCGCGGGACCGAGCAGGGCTCGAGCGGTACTTCCCTACGGTCCCGTAACCTACGGCGTCGTAAGTATGGCAGCGTGTCGTCCGGCGGCAAGAGCCCGACGACCTGCGCGTCCTTGTGGACACCTATCCTTGATGTCGGTCGGACAGCGCGGTCCGCTCTTTTCTTCCCGGATGTCCGGCCCGTATGCGGCGCCCGCCGCGTGGCAGACGGCCCAGACTTACGGGTCCCCTCCCAGATGAGCTTCAACACTGCAAGGAGCCGCACCTGTGAGCAGTGCCGACGACCTGACTCCCCGGACCACGACAACCAGCAGCGCGCTGCGCGCCGACATCCGGCGACTGGGTGACCTCCTCGGCGAGACCCTCGTCCGGCAGGAGGGCCCCGAGCTGCTCGAACTCGTCGAGAAGGTCCGCCGCCTCACCCGCGAGGACGGCGAGGCCGCCGCCGAGCTGCTGCGCGGCACCGAACTGGACACCGCGGCCAAGCTGGTCCGCGCCTTCTCCACCTACTTCCACCTGGCCAACGTCACCGAACAGGTCCACCGCGGCCGCGAACTGCGCGCCAGGCGCGCCGCCGAGGGCGGCCTCCTCGCCCGCACCGCCGACCGCCTCAAGGACGCCGACCCCGAGCACGTCCGCGAGACCGTCACCCACCTCAACGTCCGTCCGGTGTTCACGGCACACCCCACCGAGGCCGCCCGGCGGTCGGTCCTCAACAAGCTCCGGCGCATCGCCGCGCTCCTGGAGACCCCGGTCATCGAGTCCGACCGCCGCCGCCACGACACCCGGCTGGCCGAGAACATCGACCTCGTCTGGCAGACCGATGAGCTGCGCGTCGTACGCCCCGAACCCGCCGACGAGGCCCGCAACGCCATCTACTACCTGGACGAGCTGCACGCCGGCGCGGTCGGCGACGTCCTGGAGGACCTCACCGCCGAACTGGAACGGGTCGGGGTGAAGCTGCCGGACGACACGCGGCCGCTCACCTTCGGCACCTGGATCGGCGGCGACCGCGACGGCAACCCCAACGTCACCCCCCAGGTGACCTGGGACGTCCTCATCCTCCAGCACGAACACGGCATCAACGACGCCCTGGACACCATCGACGAACTGCGCGGCCTGCTGTCCAACTCCATCCGCTACGCCGGCGCCACCGAAGAGCTCCTCGAATCCCTCCAGGCCGACCTCGAACGCCTGCCCGAGATCAGCCCCCGCTACAAGCGCCTCAACGCCGAGGAGCCCTACCGGCTCAAGGCCACCTGCATCCGGCAGAAGCTCGTCAACACCAAGCAGCGCCTCGCCAAGGGCACCCCCCACGAGGCGGGCCGCGACTACCTCGGCACCGCCGAGCTCCTGCAGGACCTGCGGCTCATCCAGACCTCACTGCGCGCGCACCGCGGCGGCCTGTTCGCCGACGGCCGCCTCTCCCGCACCATCCGCACCCTCGCCGCCTTCGGTCTCCAGCTCGCCACCATGGACGTACGCGAACACGCGGACGCCCACCACCACGCCCTCGGTCAGCTCTTCGACCGACTTGGCGAGGAATCCTGGCGCTACGCCGACATGCCCCGCGACTACCGCGCCAAGCTCCTCGCCAAGGAACTGCGCTCCAGAAGGCCCCTCGCGCCCACCCCGGCCCCCGTCGACGCGGCCGGCCGGAAGACCCTCGGCGTCTTCCAGACCATCAAGAAGGCCCTGGAGGTCTTCGGTCCCGAGGTCATCGAGTCCTACATCATCTCCATGTGCCAGGGCGCCGACGACGTCTTCGCCGCCACCGTCCTCGCCCGCGAGGCCGGCCTCCTCGACCTGCACGCCGGCTGGGCGAAGATCGGCATCGTCCCCCTCCTGGAGACCACCGACGAGCTCAAGGCCGCCGACACCATCCTGGAGGACATGCTCTCCGACCCCTCCTACCGGCGCCTCGTCGCCCTGCGCGGCGACGTCCAGGAGGTCATGCTCGGCTACAGCGACTCCTCCAAGTTCGGCGGCATCACCACCAGCCAGTGGGAGATCCACCGCGCCCAGCGCCGCCTGCGCGACGTCGCCCACCGCTACGGCGTCCGCCTGCGCCTCTTCCACGGCCGCGGCGGCACCGTCGGCCGCGGCGGCGGCCCCTCCCACGACGCGATCCTCGCCCAGCCGTGGGGCACCCTCGAAGGCGAGATCAAGGTCACCGAACAGGGCGAGGTCATCTCCGACAAGTACCTCATCCCGTCCCTGGCCCGCGAGAACCTCGAACTGACCGTCGCCGCCACCCTGCAGGCCTCCGCCCTGCACACCGCGCCCCGCCAGTCCGACGAGGCCCTCGCCCGCTGGGACGCCGCCATGGACGTCGTCTCCGACGCCGCCCATGCCGCCTACCGCAGGCTCGTGGAGGACCCGGACCTGCCGGCGTACTTCTTCGCCGCCACCCCCGTCGACCAGCTCGCCGACCTCCACCTCGGCTCCAGGCCTTCGAGGAGGCCCGACTCGGGCGCCGGACTGGACGGCCTGCGGGCCATCCCCTGGGTGTTCGGCTGGACCCAGTCCCGGCAGATCGTCCCCGGCTGGTTCGGCGTCGGCTCCGGCCTGAAGGCCCTGCGCGAGGCCGGCCTCGACACCGTGCTCGAAGAGATGCACGGACAGTGGCACTTCTTCCGCAACTTCATCTCCAACGTCGAGATGACGCTCGCGAAGACCGACCTCCGCATCGCCCAGCACTACGTCGACACCCTCGTCCCCGACGACCTCAAGCACGTCTTCGACACCATCAAGGCCGAACACGAGCTCACCGTCACCGAGGTCCTGAAGGTCACCGGCGAGAAGGAACTGCTCGACGCCACACCCGTCCTCAAGCAGACCTTCGCCATCCGCGACGCCTACCTCGACCCCATCTCCTACCTCCAGGTCACCCTCCTCAAGCGCCAGCGCGACGCCGCGGCCGCCGGCGAGCAGCCCGACCCGCTGCTTGCCCGCGCCCTGCTGCTGACCGTCAACGGCGTGGCGGCGGGCCTGCGCAACACCGGCTGACACCGGACATGAGGGTGCCCCCGGGCTTCGGACGAAGCCCGGGGGCACCCTCATGCCGTACGTCAGGCCCGGCGCCGCCGGACCACCAGGCAGCCGCCCGCCGCGACCAGCGCCGCCGCGACGCCCCCCAGCAGACCGACCGGGGCACCGTTACCGGTCTCGGCCAGATCGCCGCCCTCGCCGCCCTGAGTGGAGGGAGAAGAGGACGGGGCGGCGGTGGACCCGGCAGGCTCCTCGGAGGGACGGGCCGTCGGGGACGCGGACCCCGCCGGCGAGCCGGAGACGGCGGGCGAGCCGGAGGGGCTGCTGTAAGGAGTGCCGCCCCCGGAGCCCTTGTCGTCCGCGCAGTCCACCCAGAACACCTTGTGCTTGGCCGCCCCCTTCTCCCCCTCGAAGTTCCAGAACAGCTTGTAGTGCCCGTCGGGCAGCGACAGGTCCTCCGTACGGCCATGACCGCCGGCGTCCAGAGTGATCGCGCCGGACTTCACGGTCTCGCCCTTCGTGGCGGCGGTCGGCGCCCACGCCTCGATGTGCCAGTGGACCCGCTGCACGGAGTCAAAACCGAAGGCGTCCAGGTAGAACGAGCACACGTGCGGCTCGTTGCGGCGCAGGTCCTCGCCGGTGGTGGCGTCGTGGATCTTCACGGTCCCGTTGTCCCCGGGAGCGGTTGCGTGGGCGACGGCCGGGGCGAGGGCAAGCGCGGCCGATGCGACGGCGGACAGAGCGCCGACGCGAGTGAGGGTACGCATGAGGCAGTGATCCATCTTCGAGATACGGACGGGAAGATGTGGAGGGGGCGGTTCAGCTTCGAGCCCCGCCAGGCAGCCGGTCAATCACGAACAGGCAACACTCAGGCCCCCCACAGACGTGAAGAACGCCCCAACCCCTCAGAGGGTCACGAAGGCCACCGTGAGCAGCGCGACCCCCGACCCCGCCAGCACCCACGCGGCCCGCGTCCGCCGCAGACCACCCGCCACCACCACCGACGCCAGCAACAGCGCACCGCCCAGCGGAACCCACGCGTACAGGATCCCCGCGGGACCCGAACGCACGACCTCGTCCGAACCCGGCTTGACGACCACGGAGTACGTCCCGCCCTTGCGCACCGCCACCGTCTGCGCGATCACCACCCGCTCCCGGGCCGTCGACCCCGGTGATACAGGCGCATACCGCCCGTTGCACGTGTCGTCACCGCACCCCGTCACCGTGATCGTCCCGCGCTCCCGCCCCTTCGTCAGCATCACGTGCTGCGCCGTACCCCACGACGCCCACACGCCCGCGATCAGGATCAGCGCCGCCACCGTACCCATCACCGCGACCCGCCCGAACCGGAGCGCGACGTACGAGGCCTGACGGGAACGGGCGGCAGTGGCAGGCATGGCCGGGATCATTGGCCATACCCCTGCGACCGGTCAACTCCGGCGCCGCACGGCGGGCGACAAATCAGGAGTTGTACGTACCCTGCGCCCGCTCCAACCCGTCGATCACCAGACACTCCACCGCATCCGCCGCCCGGTCCACGAAATAGTCCAGCTCCTTGCGCTCGCCGGAGGAGAAGTCCTTCAGCACGAAGTCCGCCACCTGCATCCGCCCCGGCGGCCGACCGATCCCGAACCGCACCCGGTGATAGTCCGCACCCATCGCCTTCGTCATCGACTTCAGACCGTTGTGCCCGTTGTCTCCACCCCCCAGCTTCAACCGCAGCGTCCCGTAATCGATGTCCAACTCGTCGTGCACCGCCACGACATTCGCGAGCGGCACCTTGTAGAAGTCCCGCAACGCGTTCACCGGACCACCCGAAAGATTCATGTACGACATCGGCTTCGCCAGGATCACCCGCCGGCTCCCCGGCCCCGGCGGACCGATCCGCCCCTCCACCACCTGCGCCTGCGCCTTGCCCGCCCGCTTGAACCTCCCGCCGATCCGCTCGGCCAGCAGATCGGCCACCATGAAGCCCACGTTGTGCCGGTTCATCGCGTACTCGGGCCCCGGATTACCGAGCCCCACGACGAGCCAGGGGGCATTCGCGGGAGTGGTCACGTCCATCTCTCCTTGATACGCGCCAGCCGCTGCCCCTCACGGGAACAGCGGCTGACGAAAACGACGACGAGAAGCGAGGATCAGGCCTCGGCGGCCTCTTCGCCCTCGGTCTCCTCGCCCTCCGGGGCCTCCTCGGCCTGCGCGGCCAGAACCTGGATGACGACCGCGTCCTCCTCGACGGCCAGCGTCACACCGTCCGGCAGCGCGATGTCCTTGGCGTGGATCGAGGCACCGGCCTCCAGACCCTCCACGGACACCGTGACGGCCTCGGGGATGTGCGTCGCCTCGGCCTCGACCGGCAGCGCGTTCAGCACGTGCTCCAGCAGGTTGCCACCCGGGGCCAGCTCGCCCTCGGTGTGCACCGGGATCTCCACGTTGACCTTCTCGCCACGCTTCACCAGCTGCAGGTCCACGTGCTCCAGGAAACCCTTGATCGGGTCACGCTGCACGGACTTCGGGATCGCCAGCTCGCTGGTCTTGCCGTCGATGTCCAGCGAGATCAGAACGTTCGGCGTACGCAGCGCCAGCAGCAGGTCGTGACCCGGCAGCGTCAGGTGCAGCGGGTCCGAACCATGCCCGTACAGGACACCCGGGACCTTGTTGTCACGACGGATACGACGGGCGGCACCCTTGCCGAACTCGGTACGCGTCTCGGCGGTGAGCTTCACCTCGGACATGATCACTCCTCGTAGAACGTAGGAAACGGACGTGGTCACCCGGCCACGAACGGCCTGCTACGAAGAGCGCGTCGATAACGGACCGCCGTACATCCCCGAAAACGGGGTACGGCCTCCCTCGCCGAGCAACTGCAGCAGTCTACTCGGAGAGGGAGGCCGTACCCAAAACGATCTTCAGAGCCCTAGCGAGGAAACCTCACTGCTCGTCGAACAGGCTCGTCACCGAACCGTCCTCGAACACCTCACGCACCGCACTCGCGATCGTCGGCGCGATCGACAACACCGTGATCTTGTCCAGTTCCCGGTTCAGCTCACCCGGCGTCGGCAACGTGTTCGTGAACACGAACTCACTCACCCGCGAGTTCTTCAGCCGGTCCGCCGCCGGACCCGACAGCACACCATGCGTCGCCGTCACGATCACGTCCTCCGCACCATGCGCGAACAACGCGTCGGCGGCCGCACAGATCGTGCCACCCGTGTCGATCATGTCATCGACCAGCACACACACCCGGCCCTTGACCTCACCCACGACCTCATGGACGGTCACCTGATTCGCCACGTCCTTGTCACGCCGCTTGTGCACGATGGCGAGGGGCGCAGCCAGCCGGTCACACCAACGGTCCGCCACCCGCACACGCCCGGCGTCCGGCGACACCACGGTCAGCTTGTCCCGGTCCACCTTCCTGCCCACATAGTCCGCCAGCAGCGGCAACGCGAAGAGATGATCCACCGGCCCGTCGAAGAAACCCTGGATCTGATCCGTGTGCAGATCCACGGTCAGGATCCGGTCCGCACCCGCCGTCTTCATCATGTCCGCGATCAGACGCGCCGAAATCGGTTCACGCCCACGGTGCTTCTTGTCCTGCCGCGCGTAACCGTAGAACGGCACGATCACGGTGATCGACCGAGCCGACGCACGCTTCAACGCGTCGATCATGATCAACTGCTCCATGATCCACTTGTTGATCGGAGCCGTGTGGCTCTGGATCAGGAAACAGTCCGCACCACGCGCCGACTCCTGATAACGCACATAGATCTCGCCATTGGCGAAGTCGAAGGCCTTCGTCGGGACAACCCCGACACCCAGCTGCTGGGCGACCTCCTCGGCAAGCTCGGGGTGGGCGCGGCCGGAGAAGAACATCAACTTCTTCTCGCCGGTCGTCTTGATCCCGGTCACAGCACTGTCTCCTCAGAGGTATCTCAGCTGGTGGCGTGCGGGTTGCACTTATCACGGTACGCCGTGTTCGACGCACCTGTTTCCGGTCAGCCCTCGCTCGCACCCCGCCCCGAAGCCGCCTCAGCCGCCTTCGCAGCCGCACTCCCCGGACGCTTACGAGCCACCCAACCCTCGATATTCCGCTGCTGACCACGGGCCACAGCCAGCGAACCAGGCGGCACGTCCTTCGTGATCACAGACCCCGCAGCGGTGTACGCACCGTCCCCCACCGTGACAGGCGCCACAAACATGTTGTCCGAACCCGTACGACAGTGAGAGCCGATGGTGGAGTGGTGCTTCTCCTGACCGTCATAGTTCACGAACACGCTCGCCGCACCGATGTTGCTGTACTCACCGATCGTCGCGTCACCCACGTAGGAGAGATGCGGCACCTTCGTCCCCTCGCCGATGGAGGCGTTCTTCGTCTCCACGTAGGTACCGATCTTGCCCTTCACACCGAGCCGGGTCCCGGGACGCAGATACGCGTACGGCCCCACACTCGCCTGCGCCCCGATACGGGCCCCGTCGGACACCGTGTTGTCGACCCGGGCCCCCGCACCCACCTGCGTGTCCCTGAGACGGCTGTTGGGACCCACCTCCGCACCCTCACCCAGGTGCGTGGAACCCTGCAACTGCGTGCCCGGGTGAACGACCGCGTCCTGCTCGAAGGTCACCGTCACATCGACCCACGTCGTCGCCGGGTCCACCACGGTCACACCGGCGAGCATCGCGCGCTCGAGCAGCCGGTCGTTGAGAATGCGACGCGCCTCCGCGAGCTGCACCCGGTTGTTGATACCGGCGATCTCCCGATGATCGCCCGCCACTGAGGCACCGACCCGATGACCCGCCTCACGGAGAATCCCGAGGACATCGGTCAGGTACTCCTCACCCTGACTGTTGTCCGTCCGCACCTTCTTCAACGCCTCCGCGAGAAGCTGCCCGTCAAACGCGAACACACCCGAGTTGATCTCCCGGATCGCCCGCTGCGCCTCGGTCGCGTCCTTGTGCTCGACGATCGCGGTGACCGCACCGGTGGCGTCGTCGCGGACGATCCGGCCGTAACCGGTCGCGTCCGGGACCTCGGCGGTCAGGACGGTGACGGCATTGCCGTCGGCGTGATGCGTCCCGGCGAGCCGCCGGAGGGTCTCCCCGGTCAGGAGAGGCGTGTCCCCGCAGACGACGACAACAGTGCCGTCCACTCCTCCACCGAGCTCCTCCAGACCCATCCGCACGGCGTGCCCGGTCCCCTTCTGCTGCGCCTGCACCGCAGTGCGTACGTCCGGGTCGATCTCGCCGAGGTGCGCGGTGACCTGCTCACGGGCGTGGCCGACCACGACGACCAGGTTCTGCGGGTCCAACTCACGGGCGGCGGCCAGCACATGGCCCACGAGGGAACGGCCACAGATCTCGTGCAGGACCTTCGGTGTGGCCGACTTCATACGGGTGCCCTCACCCGCTGCGAGAACGACGACGGCTGCCGGGCGAATGGCGCTCACGGGGTTGCCCTTCGGCTCTGATGGGTGGGGGTGACATCCGCAGGATACCGGGGCGTTTCTCGGGGGACATGCGAGTGGGCCCTGACGGTGCTGTCAGGGCCCACCTTTCAAGAGGCTCCCGGAGAAGGACTCGAACCCTCATTCAACGGACCAAAACCGTTTGTCCTACCTTTAGACGATCCGGGATAGCTTGCGCGCCGTGTCCGATTTGCTTGATCGGCCTCGCGCACGGACACCACTATGCCGTACCAAGAGCCCTCGATGCGACGGTACAACTCGGCACCCTTCAGGACTTTGATGACCAAGCAGCCCCGGTGGGAATCGCCGACATTCCCGCGGACTGTCTTTGGGTTGTGCTTCTTGATGGTCGTCCTGGTGAAGGTGGCGGGGGCGGCGCCTACCAGGCCGGCCCAGTACTGCTCGGCGGCTGCCACGTCTGCCGTCTCGTGAATCATCACCGCGTAGCGGAGGCGGGTGCGCTCCACCCCGAGGAGGTCGAGCCGAGCCAGGAAGACTTCCATCATGCCAGGGTCGCTATTGACGAACGCGACGTTCTCTCGACGGTCGTACGGCTTGTCCTTGCCGCCCTCAGCCCAGTACAGGCCGACGCCCAAGAAGAACAGCTCGCGATCGGTCAGCTTGCCGACTTCGGCGGCTGCGGCGGCCTTTGTTCGTTGGCGCTTCTCGTCCGGCACCGTCAGCTCGTGCTCCCAGCGCTTGCGTGGCGCCGGCTTTGCCTGCTCCGTCGGGTCCCGGCGCTCCGGTTTCGGAAGATTCCGCACCCACAATGAGATCGAACTCTTCGAGCAGCCCAGCTCCACCTGGATCTGGTCGTACGTCCACCCCTGGAGCCGCAGCTCCCTCGCTTTGTCCCTCAGGTCGTCCTTCGCGTTCGGTCGCTTCGTCCCCGTTCATGCCAGGTGAATGTGCCACACGCGTACCGTCCGGCCGGAATGTATGGTTCCGGCCTCGAACAGGCAAGGTTCGGCCGTTCGAGGGATACCAGCCGGTTTCGTTGCTGTTCGATTACGGAGTGTGGTGTAGGCCAGTCCGCGAAACTCACCGGAAAAGCGGTACCTGCCGCCCGTAGGCTGGACGCATGACCATGACGGGGGAAGAGGACACCAGGGCCCTGACCGGCCCATGGTGGTGGGCGAGATGGCGTAGCGCGGTGCTCGACGGGTGTCTCGCGCTGGTGTCGGCCGTGGAGTGCGGTGCGGAGGGGATCCCGTTCGCTCGGGACGCGGGGATCCCGGTGGCTGTCGGCGTTGTGTTCGGGTTGATCGCCGGATCGGTGTTGCTGATCCGCCGTAAGTGGCCGATCGCCGTCGTGCTGGTGGCGATCGCGATCACGCCGGCCCAGATGGGCTTCCTGATGGGCATCGTGGGTCTGTACACGCTGGCCGCGTGTGAGCTGCCGCGCCGGATCATCGTGGCCCTGGCCGGGATGTCTCTCGTGGGGACGATGCTCGTGACGTTCGTGCGGGTGCGGCAGGACATGGCGCGGGGGGATCTGACGCTGGGGGACTGGTTCGTCCCGTTTGCCTCCATCACCACGTCCCTCGGGTTGACCGCGCCCCCGCTTCTGCTCGGTCTGTACGTGGGTGCCCGGCGCCGTCTGATGGAGAGCCTGAGGGAACGGGCGGACAGTCTGGAGCGGGAGCTTCAGTTGCTCGCGGAGCGGGCCGAGGAGCGGGCCGAGTGGGCGCGGGGTGAGGAGCGGACGCGGATCGCTCGGGAGATGCACGACGTGGTGGCGCATCGGGTGAGCCTGATGGTGGTGCATGCTGCCGCGTTGCAGGCCGTCGCGCGGAAGGACCCGGAGAAGGCGGTGCGGAATGCGGCGCTGGTGGGGGACATGGGGCGTCAGGCGTTGACCGAGTTGCGGGAGATGCTCGGGGTGTTGCGGTCGGGGGAGGGTGTGGAGCGGCGGGCCGCGCAGGCGCGGTTGGCCGCGGTGGACGTGGCGGCGGCCAGGGTGGCTTCCCGGGTGGTGGATGAGGAAGGGCCGTGTCTGTCGGAATTGGATGAGTTGGTGGGGCAGTCGGCCGCCGCGGGGATGGTGGTGGATCTGTCGGTGGAGGGGGATGTGCGGTCGTACGCGCCGGAGATCGAGCAGACGGCGTACCGGGTGGTGCAGGAGGCGCTGACGAACGTCCACAAGCATGCGGCGGGTGCGAAGACGCACGTGCGGCTGGCGCATCGGGTGTCGGAGATCGCGATGCAGGTGGAGAACGAGCCGCCGCCGGAGCCGGCGTCGGCGTCGGCGGCGGGGTTGCCGTCCGGTGGCAATGGTCTGCTCGGGATGCGGGAGCGGGTTGTCGGGCTGGGCGGTGTGTTTGTGTCGGGGCCGACGGATGCGGGGGGGTTCCGGGTGTCGGCGGTGATTCCGGCGGCGTGAGGGGGCTGGTGGGGGTCAGCCCGCGGTCAGTCGTACGGGTTCGGTTCCGGAGATGAGTGCGGTGAGGGCGTGGTCGATGTCGGGGCCGAGGTACCAGTCGCCGGTGTGGTCGAGGGCGTAGACGCGGCCTTCGGTGTCGATGGCGAGGAGGGAGTGGGTGTCGGTTTCCTCGCCGAGGGGGCAGACCTCGGTGTCGAGGGCGCGGCCGAGGTCGCCGAGGGTGCGGGCGAGGTGGAGGCCGTGCAGGGGGTCGAGGTGGAGGGTGGCGGGGGCGACCTGGCGGCCGGGGCCGGTGGGGGTGATGTGGAGGCCGCCGAATTCCGCCCAGGCCTCGACGGCGGCGGGGAAGACGGTGTGGCGGTGTCCGGCGGGTGAGGTGTGGTCGCGGAGGGCGTCGGCCCAGTATTCGGCCTGCTTTATGTCCCAGCGTCCGGGTTGCCAGCCGGCGGCGCGCAGGGCGGCGTCGACGGGTACGGAGAAGCGCGTGGTGGAGGTGCGATCGGCGTGCATCTGCCCTTCGTTCGTCGTGCTTGTACGGCGTGCGTGTGCGGGGTGTTCCGGTGGTGGGGTCAGCCGTTGGCCGCTGCGGGGTCGACGATGCGGACGCCGAAGTGGGCGCTGAGGGCGGTGCAGGCGCGGCAGGGGGTGGCGAAGCTGCCGTGCAGGGGGTCGCCGTCCTCGCGTATGCGGCGGGCGGTGAGTTTGGCCTGCTTGAGGGCTTTGCGGGCTTCGCCGTTGGTCATGGGTCTGCGTGCGGCGCGCTTGCTGCGGGTGGCGTCGGCGGCGGCGATGTGGCGGGAGATGAGGATGGCTTCGGCGCAGCGGCCGGTGAAGCGGTCGCGTTGGGCGCTGGTGAGGGTGTCGAGGAAGTCCTGGACGAGGGGGTGCAGGGGTGGGGGCTGGTCGCCGCGGGCGGCGGTGCCGGTGAGGGTGGTGCCGCGGACGGAGAGGGCGGCGGCGATGGTGGGCAGGATGCCGTCGCGGCGGTGCAGGAGGGTGGGGGCGTGGGGTGTTTCGGTGCTGCTCCAGCCGATGCGGGGGTCGCCCGCACGTACGTCTCCACCGCCTCCGGCCTGCATGGTGTTCATGGTCATCATTCCCTCCCGGGCTTCCCCCGAAGGTCACAGAGTGCCAAATCGTGTGGCTGGTGCGGAAGCTGGGGCGGTGCGACACGCCCTGGTAGGGGCACGCTGTCACGGAAGGGTGACGGGTGGTCACGGAGGTGGAGGCCCGGTGACCGGGGTCGGGCTACCGCTTAGGCTGTCGGCATCCGCGATCGATACCGCCGTACAGGCCTGAGAGAACGCCGCAGGGGGCTACCGCCATGACGACAGGTCGGCTCGGGCAGCAAGCCGCGCCGCCGAACGCGGCCTACGCCGGGCAGGTCGTGCATTTCCCGGATCCGGTCCGGGCGGCACGTCACCCGAGAGGGGTACGTGTGGATGAGCGCGGGTACCCCGACTTCTCGCCCTATGCGCGTGCGGCGGCGGAGATCGCCGATCCGCCGGAGGGTTTCGGGGTGGATGAGTTGCGGCTGACGGATTATGTGTCGGCGAACGCGGCGTTGGCGGCTACGGGGCATGAGTTGTGGGACACGGTGCCGGATGTGGCGACGCCGCATGGGTGGACGTGGCATCACGTGGTGGGTTCGCGGCGGCTGGAGTTGGTTCCGGTCGAGGTGAAGGCGTTGCTCAGGCATCACGGTGGGGTGGCGACGGCGCGGGTGGACCAGGCCAAGCGGGGGACGCGGCCGTTGCAGGAGACGCGTCCGGCGCATTTCGGTCTGCCGAAGTCGGGTGTGGCGGTGTCGGAGCAGCAGGTGCAGGGGGTCGAGGAGGATCTCGGGTACCGGCTGCCGGGTGCCTACCGGTCGTTTCTGAAGGCGGCGGGTGGGTGTGCGCCGGTGGGTACGGCGTTGGATGCCGAGTTGGGGTTGCTGGTGGACCAGCCGTTCTTCACGGTGCGGGACGAGGCGGCGGTCAATGACCTGGTGTATGTGAACAAGTGCCTGCGTGACCATCTGACGAAGGATTACCTCGGGGTGGCCTTCGTGCAGGGTGGGTTGCTGGCGGTGAAGGTGCGGGGCGAGCGGGCCGGTTCGGTGTGGTTCTGCGCGTACGACGATGTGCGGGATGTGGATCCGGCGTGGTCGCCGGCCGAGCGGGTGGAGCGGCTGCTGTTGCCGTGTGGTGATGACTTCGATGCCTTCCTGTCGCGGCTGGCGGGCAGTCCGCCGGAGTTGGAGACGGTGGCGAACCTGATGGTGGACGGCGGGTTCGCGCGTGCCGTTCCGGTTTCTTCCGTGGGGGAGTGAGCTTCGGCGATGGTGACGTTCGCGCAGGCGCAGGAGCGTGCGGAAGAGTGGATCAACGGGGATGTGCCGGTGTACCAGCACCGTGAGGTGCGGGTGCGGGAGTTCGAGCTCGGGTTCGTGGTGTGGGGCGAGGACCGTGCGGAGGGTCCGCGGTCGGACGCGGGTGCGCAGCGGCTGGTGATCGCTCGGGACAGCGGTGAGGCGACGTTGTGGCCGGGGTTGCCGGTGGGTGAGGTGATCCGCCGGTACGAGGAGGAGTACGGCCGTGAGGACGAGGTGGCGGACGCGGTGCCGGCGCCTGCGGCTCGGGTGGATCTGAACCAGACGTCGTTCCTGTTGAGTCCGCCGGAGTGGTTGCAGGAGGCGGCGGACAAGCTGGGGATCCCGGATCGGCGGTCGGAGGGTGGCGCGCTGCCGCAGACGCAGGCCGGGGTGCCGGTGCCGGAGGCTTCCGGTTCTTCGGGGTCTTCCGGTCCATCGGGCTCTTCGGGTTCTTCTGTCCCTTCAGTTCCTTCTGGTCCCGAGCCTTCCGATGCGGTGCCTGCCGGGGCTACTCCCTGGGCGGGGACGGACACCAACGCGGACGCGGGCGAGGACCGTTCCGTGCCGTTGCCGGCGACCGTGTTCGCGCCGCCGCTGAGTGACTCCGACGCGGGTCCGCCGACGCCGCCGGATGCCAAGACGGCGCTGCTCTCGGGAGGCAGCCAGTTGCCGCCCACGGCGGTCGCACCGGCGGTGGACGGCTCGACCGCGACGGGCGGTGCGCCGGGGGCACAGGGCGGTCAGTACGCGCCTGGTGGTGCGCCGGGTATGCCGCCCGCGCCGCCGGTTCCGGGAGCGCCGCAGGGGAGTACGCCGCCGCCGGTTGCGGGCGGTCCGCAGGGGAGTGTGCCGCCTCCGCCCCCGCCGCCGGGCGGTCCGCAGGGTGCCCCCGGTTACGGCTATCCGCAGGCCCCGGGGGGTGCTCCGGGTGCGCCTCAGCCTCCGGTGGGCGGTCCCGGTGGGCCGGGGCGGCCGCTGGCGTCGAACGCCGGGGACATCGCGGACGCCGCGACCAGCAAGGCCGCGCCGCCGCCGCGCCGGGCGCGCGGTGGCGTGGGTGCGCCGCCGCCTCCGCCTCCGCCGGGGGCCCCGGGTGCGCCGGGTGCGCCGGCGGGCGGGTATGTGCCGACGCAGCTTGTGTCGGCGCTCGGTCCGAACGGGCCCGAGGGTCCGTCGGCGCCCGGTGCGCCGAAGCCGCCGGGTGATCCGCAGCCGCCGGGTGCGCCGGGTGGTATGCCTCCCGCTGGTGTGCATCACGCGGCGACGATGCTGGCGGACCCCAGCCGGATGGGCGGGGGCGCGCCGCAGCCTCCCGCGGGCGCCCCGGGTGCGCCAGGTGTGCCCAACGCGCCTGGTGCACAGGGTGGTCCGGGTGGGCGTGGGGCTGTGCATCACGCGGAGACCGTGCTGGCGGGGCCCCCGGTGGCCGGCCCCGGCGCGCCTCCGCCTCCGCAGGCCCCTGGCGTGCCCGGAGTGCCGGGTGCCCGGCAGCCGATGCCGCCGCCCGGTGTGATGCCGCCCGGTGCGATGCCGCCGCCGGGTGCGATGCCGCCGCCCGGGCAGCCTCCGGCGTACGGCTACCCGCAGCAGGGGCAGCCGATGGTCGGCCCGGGGTATCAGGCCGTGCTGCGCTACCGCGCGCAGGACGGTTCGGAGCAGCAGCTGATCCGGCGATCGGCGCCGGGCACCCCGCATCCGGAGTGGCAGATCTTCCACGAGCTGCGGGTGATGAACGTGCCGCCGGACCAGGTGCTGGAGCTGCACACGGAGTTGGAGTCGTGTGAGCTGCCGGGTGCGTACTGTGCGCGGATGATCCGGGAGCAGTGGCCGCAGGCGCGGATCGCGAGCATCGCGCCGTACGGCACGGATCACGCGAGCCGGCAGCAGGGCATGCAGCAGTTGCTGGCGCACCAGGGTGAGTTGCACCAGGTCGCCGACGGGCCGGCCCGTCCGGCTCCCGTCCGTGCGCCGCTGCCGCCGGTGCAGCCGGCGCCGCCGATTCCCCCGGAGGGGATCGCGCAGGAGCTGGCGGCGGCGTTCGGGCCGGGTGTCTTCCGGTTCGACCAGGCTGCGGTGTCGCGTCAGGGGGTGCCGCCGGTCGTGGCGCACACGCTGGTGGTGGCCGGGCTGCCGCTGGACATGGGTCCGTTCTTCTGGGCGCAGGCCCAGCCGGGCCGTCCGGTGCCGACGCTGGCGGAGCTGGCGGCCGAGCGCGGGGTGCAGCCGGCCCCGGACGCGGGGTCGTACCTCGTCATGGGGACCGATTTCGGCAAGGCGATGTGTGTGCAGTACGGGACGGCGAACATCGTCGCGGTTCCGGTGGAGGCGGGGCCGGGTGGCGGGCCTGTGCCGCCGCAGTTCGTGAACACCGGTCTGCCGGAGTTCGCACGCTGCCTGGCGTTGCTGGGCCGGATGTGGCGGCTGCGGTTCGGGTTGAACCCGGAGCAGGCGGGTCGCTGGACGGTGGACTTCCAGGCGCAGTTGGCCTCGCTGGACCCGGCGGCGCTGGGTTCGCCGGAGAGCTGGTGGTCGGTGCTGCTGGAGCAGATGTGGGACGGGCTGTTGTAGCGGCTGTCCCGTAGTCGGTGGGGCCGGACCCGGGTGACCGGGTCCGGCCCCTTCGCGTTGCCGGAACCTGGTCGTGCCGTGTCTGCGGAGTGTCGCGTTATGAACACTTACGCCCGATACATCAAGATGTGCGCGAAATCATCATTTCGTGTGTGTCTGGCGGAGAGGGGTTCACAGGATGAGCAGCGCACCGGTGTCGCCGCACGGCTTCGTCGCCGTGCGGGGGCGCGGTTACCGGCCGGACCAGGTCGACGCGTTCGCCGAGGCGCTCTCGCGGGACCGGGACGCCGCCTGGGAGCGGGCCGCCCGGCTCACCGTGCTCGCCAAGGACATGGAGGCGGAGGCGGCACGGTTGCGCGAGGCGGTGGCGCAGCTCGCACCGCAGACGTACGAGACGCTCGGGGAGCGGGCCCGGCGTCTCTTCCAGCTCGGGGTGGAAGAGGCGCAGGCGGTACGGGAGTCCGCGTGGCGCGCGGCGCGGGAGGAACTGGCGCGGGCGGAAGAGCACGCCGAGAGCGTGCGCCGGGCGGCCGAGGAGTATGCGGAGGCGCTCCTCGCGGAGGTCGAGGAACGCGGCCGTCAGCGGCTCCTGGCGGCGCGCGCCGAGGCCGACAACATCCGGATCGGCACCCGGCGTGAGATCAAGGAGGGGCGCGGCGAGGCGCTGGCGGCGCTCAGGGAGGTACGGCAGCGGACCTCGGGGATGCTGGCCGAGCAGGCCCGGGAACACGCCGAGCGGTTGGTGGCGGTGGAGCGGGAGGAGGCCGAGCGGTCGGCCGCCCTCGACGCGCACCACGCCGAACTGGTGGCGCGGGCGGAGGCCGCGGTGTCCGAGGCGGAGCGGGAGCTCGCCGAGGCGCAGGAGGCGGGGCCGCGCTGCCAGGAGGAGGCACGCGCGCGTGCGGCCGAGATCCTCGCTCGGGCGCGGGTGCGGGAGGACCTGATCGCCCGGGAGACGGAGCGGGTGCTGCGCGAGCACGGGGAGACGTGGGACGACATGCAGGCGCAGATGGATCACGTGCGCAGCAGTCTCATGTCGTTGACGGGGCGGGCGGTGGAGTAGGCGGCGCCGTCTGGTGCCGTGCCGGGCGCCCGCGAGCCGGTGAATCTCTCCCGGCCGCGGGCCCGCGTGCCGCCCGGCCCGCGGCCGTTGCCTACCGCCGTACCACCCCTGCCAGGATCCGCCCCTCCATCGCCTCGTACTCCCGCCGCTGCTCCTGCGTCGTCCGCCGGTCGCAGGCCACCGTGCCCAGCCAGCCGAAGGCGAAGCCGGCCGGGATGGACAGCAGGCCGGTCGTGGTGAACGGGAACCAGTTGAAGTCGGCGTGGGGGAAGGCGGCGACGGGGGAGCCGGAGACCAGGTTGGTGCCCGGCATCAGCGCCAGGACGGTGAGGGAGCCGCCGATGAGCGTGCACAGCAGGCCGGCTCGGGTGTAGCGGCGCCAGAAGAGGCCGTACACCAGGGCGGGCGCGATGGCGGAGGCGCCGAGGCAGAAGGAGAGGGTCACCAGGGGTTGCAGGCTGTGGTGCTGGACCAGGGTGGCCAGCAGGATCGTGGGGATGCCGATCGCCAGGGCGGACAGCCGGGCCAGGGCCATCTCACGGGGGGCGGACATCTCCTGGACGCGGGCGGCGAAGACGTCGTGGGCCAGGGAGTTGGCGCAGGCGAGGATCATTCCCGCGACGGAGGCCAGGAGGGTCAGGAAGATCGCGGCCGTGACCGTGGTGAACAGCAGGCTCTCGGCCGTGGAGAGGCCGGGGCCGAAGGCGGCCCGTGCCCCCAGCAGGTAGGCGGTGTTGCCCTGCGGGTCGGCTCCCGTGATCGCCGTACGGCCGACCAGGGCCGTCGCGCCGACCGCCACGACGGTGACGACCAGTACGAACAGGGCCACGCAGGACACCGCCCAGGACATCGAGCGGCGGACCTGGCGGGCGCTGGAGGCGGTGTACATGCGCATGGTGATGTGGGGCAGGCAGGCGCCGCCCAGCACGATCGTCAGCTCGGAGCTGATCATGTCCAGGCGGGATGCGGGGCCGCCCGCGAACTGCAGGCCGGAGTGGAGGAAGGCCTCTCCGGCGCCGCTCTGCCCGGCCGCCGCGTTGAACAGGGCGCCCGGGTCCCAGTCGAAGCGGTGCAGGACGAGTACGGCGACCACGGCGCCCGAACCGAGCAGCATCACGATCTTCAGGATCTGGATGAGGGCGGTGCCCTTCATCCCGCCGATCACCGCGTAACTGATCATCAGGGTGCCGAGGCCGATCACACAGCCGGTCTTCAGCGACTCGCCCGAGAAGCCGAGCAGGAACGCCACCAGCTGCCCGGCACCGGCCAGTTGGACCAGCATCATCGGCAGCAGCGCGGCGATGGTCACCGCGCACGCCGCGATCCGTACGCAGCGTCCGGGCATGCGGCGGGCCAGCGCGTCGCCCATGGTGAACCGGCCCGCGTTCCGCAGGGGTTCGGCCAACAGGAACATCAGCAGCATCAGCGACAGGGCCGTACTGAGGGCGAGGACGATGCCGTCGTAGCCGCACAGGGCGATCACGCCGCCGGTGCCGAGCACGGTCGCCGCCGAGATGTAGTCGCCGGCGATGGCGAGGCCGTTGCGCAGGGGGGACAGGGAGCCGTAGCCGGTGTAGAACCCGTCGAGGTCGTCCCGGTCCGGGCCCGTCATCACGCACAGCAGCAGGGTGATGGCGGCGGCGACGCTGAAGGCGACCAGGGACATCGCCTGCGCGGAGTCGCTGAAGCCGGTGAACCCGGTGCCGCCGGGGGCTGCGGTCATCGCGCGGCACCCCGCCTGGCGTCCAGTTCGGCCTGCTTGCGGATGCGGTCGGCGAGCGGGTCGACGCGGTGGCGCGCGGTGTGCTCGTACAGAGCGATCGCCAGCCAGATGACCGGCAGTTGGAGCAGGGCGAGCAGCAGGCCGGTGGGGAGGCCGTCGGTGACGGGGGTCGTCATGAAGCCCGGCGCGAACGCCGACAGCAGCAGGAACAGCGTGAAGTAACCGAGCGCGGTGAGGGTTGCGGTGCGGCGCTGCAAGCGGTAGGCGCTGCGCAGGATCCGCAGGTCGCTGTGGTTGCCGAGGGGCGAGCGGGCCATCGGGCGCCGGGGTGGGGGCGGTGGCGGCGGCTGCCAGGGGTAGGTGAGGTGCGCGGGGCGGTGCGGGGACGGGTCGTGGGACATCCCGTGCTCCTTGCGTGGCTCGGGTCCGTGGCGGCGGACCGCAGGGAGGTGGGGGAGCGAGTCACGCACGCTACTCGCGGGCCTACGGCTCGCGCGGCGTTTTCACCAAACTGGACGGTCGGTATGCGCTTACTGCGCGACACGTGGCCTGACCTGGGGTGTTACCCGCGTTAACCCGCCGAGTGCTACCGGAGACCTTTCCGGTCACAGCAGTACGTGGCGGCCTTCTTCGGGCTGCGCCTGAAGGGCATCCAGCAGCCCCTGCTCGACGGGCCGTCACCGCGCGGCCCCGAGGTCTCCGTCCGGCTGCCCCGGCCGGCCCGGACGCGCTCACTCCTTGAGCACCGGGAAGCGCCGCGGCGCCAGGAACAGCAGCACCAGGAACGCCAGTACCGCCGCGCACGAGGCGCCCAGGTAGACCGCGTGCACCGCGTCGGCGATCGCGCGCCGGGTCGGCTCCGGCGCGGTGCCGGCGTCCAGGGCGCTGGTGACGGAGTCCAGGTCGCCCGCGCCGCCCAGCCGGGCGGCCAGCACCCCGTTGGCCACCGCGCCGAACACGGACGCGCCGATGGTCTGCCCGGTCTGGCGGCAGAAGAGCACCGACGCGGTGGTGGTGCCGCGCTCCGCCCAGCCGACCGTCGACTGCACCCCCACGATCAGCGGCAGCTGGAACAGGCCCAGCGCGCCGCCCAGCAGCAGCATCAGCAGCGTCGGCTGCCAGGCCGCTCCCGGGTAGGGCAGGAAGGGGAAGGCGAGCAGGATCAGCGCGGCCGTGCCGATGCCCAGCATCGCCGTGTTGCGGAAGCCGATGCGCCGGTAGACGTGCTGGCTGAGCGCGGCCGACACCGGCCAGCTCACCGTCCACACCGACAGCACGAACCCGGCGGCCACGGGGGCCAGGCCCAGCACCGCCTGCGCGTACGTCGGCAGGAACACCGCCGGCGCCACCATCAGCAGGCCCAGCGCACCCAGCGCCAGGTTGACCGCCGCGATCGTCCGGCGCCGCCACACCCACCCGGGGATGATCGGCTCCGCCGCCCGCCGCTCCACCCCCACCACGACCCCGACGAGGGCGAGTCCCGTACCGAACAGGGCCAGCGACGGCGCCGACAGCCACGCCCAGGCCACCCCGCCCTGCACCAGCGCCGTCAGCAGCACGCCGCCGCACGCGAACACCGCCAGCGCGCCCGCCCAGTCCACCCGCGGGCGGGCCGCCGTCTCCCGGGCGGGTTCGTGCAGATGACGGACGATCAGCCACAGCGCGGCGGCCCCGGTGGGCAGGTTGACCAGGAAGATCCACCGCCAGTCCGCGTACGCGGCGAGCACCCCGCCGAGCCCCGGACCCGCGACCGCCGAGACCGCCCACACCGTGGACAGCTTGGACTGGATCTTCGGGCGCTCGGCGAGCGGGTACAGGTCGGCGGCGAGGGTCTGCACCGTGCCCTGCAACGCCCCGCCGCCCAGGCCCTGCACGATCCGGAACGCGATCAGCGCGGCCATGTTCCAGGCGGCGGCGCACAGCAGCGAGCCGAGCAGGAAGAGAGACGCGCCCGCGACCAGGACCGGTTTACGGCCGAAGGTGTCGGAGAGCTTGCCGTAGACGGGCAGGGTGACGGTGACGGCGAGCAGGTAGCCGGAGAACAGCCACGAGAAGACGGAGAAGCCGCCGAGGTCGCCGACGATCTGCGGTACGGCCGTGGAGACGATGGTGGAGTCGAGCGCGGCCAGCGCCATCGCGAGCATGAGGGCGGCGACGACCGCGCCCCGCCCGCGGGTTCCGGTGTGCCGTGTCGCGCCGTCGCGTATCGCGGGTGTCGTACCGCCCACCGGAAGCCCCCTGATCCCTTGCCCCTTGCACCTATCTGCCGGACGACAGCTTCCCACTTGACCCTCACGTGGCGGGAGGGTGCAGCCTGACCGGGCCGCCGGGTGGAGGCGGACCCCTAGCCCGCCTCCACCCGGAGGTGGACTGCCCCTAGGGGTTCCTCCGTACAACGGCTCGGGGAGGGTTCGTACCGCCGGAGGAGGAGACTGCACGGGGGTGGTCCTTAACCTGGCTTTACGCCGCTGGGGGGCGGTTGACCGAACCGGCGGGGGTGGGGTTATCCCCCCACTAAGAGGGGGCTTCGCACCAGCGCGGGACCACCCCGCCGACCGCGAGACTCATCGACGTACCGCCTGGCGACCGAACGACGCACCGCTGGGCGACCGCACGACGTACCACTTCGCACCACTTCGCGACTCATCCACTGACCGACGTAGGAGACTTACCGTGACATCGGCTGTAACCATTCCCAGGCACGGGGGCACTGGAGGGCGTACGGCCGTTGCCGCGCGGGCGCGGCAGGTCGTGAAGGCGTACGGGTCCGGGGAGACCCGCGTCGTCGCCCTCGACCACGTCGACGTGGACATCGCTCGCGGCCAGTTCACCGCGATCATGGGCCCGTCGGGGTCCGGCAAGTCCACGCTGATGCACTGCCTCGCCGGGCTGGACACGGTGACGAGCGGCCAGATCTACCTGGACGAGACCGAGATCACCGGCCTGAAGGACAAGAAGCTCACACAACTGCGCCGGGACCGGATCGGGTTCATCTTCCAGGCGTTCAACCTGCTGCCGACGCTGAACGCGCTCGAGAACATCACGCTGCCCATGGACATCGCCGGACGCAAGCCCGACAAGGCGTGGCTGGACCGGGTGGTGGAGACCGTCGGGCTCGCCGGGCGGCTCAAGCACCGGCCCACCCAGCTCTCCGGCGGCCAGCAGCAGCGCGTCGCCGTGGCCCGCGCCCTGGCCGCCCGCCCCGAGATCATCTTCGGGGATGAGCCGACCGGAAACCTCGACTCGCGCGCCGGCGCGGAGGTGCTCGGCTTCCTGCGCACGTCCGTGGACGAGCTGGGCCAGACCATCGTGATGGTCACCCACGACCCGGTGGCGGCGTCGTACGCGGACCGGGTGCTGTATCTCGCCGACGGCCGGATCGTCGACGAGATGTACAAGCCGACCGCCGAGGCCGTCCTGGACCGCATGAAGGACTTCGACGCCCGGGGGCGTACGTCATGACCGTCCTGAAGACCTCGATGCGCAACTTCTTCGCGCACAAGGGCCGCATGGCACTGTCGGCGATCGCGGTGCTGCTGTCGGTGGGTTTCGTGAGTGGGACCCTGGTGTTCACCGACACGATGAACACCACCTTCGACAATCTGTTCCAGGCCACCTCCTCCGACGTGCAGGTCAGCGCCAAGGGGGCCTCCGACACCGGAGAGACCACCTCGGACACCGGCAAGCCGCCGGTGATGCCCGCCTCGGTGCTCGGCAAGGTCCGTGGGGCACAGGGCGTCAGGTCGGCGGAGGGCACGGTGTTCTCCAGCAAGGCCACCGTCATCGACGCCGACAAGGACAACCTCTCGCCCAGCAGCGGCGCGCCGACCATCGTCGGCAGCTGGAACGGCAACGACGCCCGCACCATGAAGATCACCTCCGGTACGGCGCCCAAGGGCTCCGGCCAGATCATGGTCGACGCGGACACCGCCGACAAGCACCATCTCAGGCTCGGCGACGAGATCGGCGTGATCACCGCGGTCGGCACGCACACCGCGCGGATCTCCGGCATCGCCACCTTCACCGTCACCAACCCCGGCGCAGCGATCTTCTACTTCGACACCCGCACCGCGCAGGAGACGCTCGTCGGCGAGACCGGCGTCTACACGAACGTCAACGTCACGGCGGCGAAGGGCGTGACCGACGCCCGGCTGAAGAAGAACGTGACGGCCGAACTCGGCGGCGGCTACAAGGTGCAGACGGCCAAGGAGGTCGCCGACGCCAACCAGAAGGACGTCGAGAGCTTCCTGAACGTCATGAAGTACGCGATGCTCGGCTTCGCCGGGATCGCCTTCCTCGTCGGCATCTTCCTGATCATCAACACCTTCTCCATGCTGGTCGCCCAGCGCACCCGGGAGATCGGCCTGATGCGGGCCATCGGCTCCTCCCGCAAGCAGGTCAACCGCTCGGTGCTGGCCGAGGCGCTGCTGCTGGGCGTGTTCGGGTCCGTGCTCGGCGTCGGCGCGGGCGTCGGCATCGCGGTCGGCCTGATGAAGCTCATGGGCACGATGGGCATGCACCTGTCCACCGACGACCTGACGGTCGCCTGGACGACCCCGGCGATCGGCCTGCTCCTCGGTGTCGTGGTCACCGTCCTGGCCGCCTACCTGCCCGCCCGGCGGGCCGGCAAGGTCTCCCCGATGGCCGCGCTGCGTGACGCGGGCACCCCGGCCGACGGCAAAGCCGGCCGGGTACGGGCCCTGCTCGGCTCCCTCCTCACCGGCGCCGGCGGCCTGAGCCTGTACGTCGCCGCCAGCGCCGACAAGGCCAAGGACGGCTCCCTCTGGCTGGGCCTGGGCATCGTGCTCACCCTGATCGGCTTCGTCGTCATCGGCCCGCTGCTCGCCGGCGGCCTGGTGCGCGTGCTCAGTGCGGTCCTGCTGCGGATCTTCGGCCCCGTAGGCCGCATGGCCGAGCGCAACGCCCTGCGCAACCCGCGCCGCACCGGCGCCACCGGCGCGGCCCTGATGATCGGCCTGGCGCTGGTCGCCTGCCTGTCGGTGGTCGGCTCCTCGATGGTGGCCTCCGCCACCGACCAGCTCGACAAGACCGTCGGCACCGACTTCATCATCCAGGACGACAAGGAGGCGCCGATCGTCCCGCAGGCGGTGAAGGCCGTGAAGTCGACGCCGGGCCTGGAGCGGGTCACCGAGTACAAGACGACCAAGGCCGACTACACCACCCCCGACGGCCGGACGCTCAAGGGCACGGACATCACGGCGGCCGACCCGACGTACGCGAGCGACCTGCGCAAGAAGACCGTCGCCGGGAACCTCAAGGACGCCTACCTGCCCGACTCGATGTCCGTCCACGAGAAGTTCGCCAAGGCCCACGGCATCCGCCTCGGCTCCAAGATCGACGTCGCGTTCAGGAACGGCACCACCGCCCACCTGACGGTGCGCGCCATCACCAGCAGCGACGAGGTGATCGACCAGGGTGCCAAGTACACCTCCATCGCCACGCTCGCCAAGTACGTGCCGGCCGACAGGATGCCGCTCGACCAGGTGGTCTTCGCCACGGCCAGGAAAGGGCAGCAGGACGCCGCCTACAAGGCGCTGAAGTCGGCCCTGCACGACTACCCGCAGTACACCGTGCGCGACCAGACCGACTACAAGGAGGCGCTGAAGGACCAGATCGGCCAGCTGCTGAACATGATCTACGGCCTGCTGGCGCTCGCGATCATCGTGGCCATCCTGGGCGTGGTGAACACCCTCGCCCTGTCGGTGGTGGAGCGCACCCGGGAGATCGGCCTCATGCGGGCCATCGGCCTCTCCCGACGCCAGCTGCGCCGCATGATCCGCCTGGAGTCGGTGGTCATCGCCCTCTTCGGCGCCCTCCTCGGCCTGGGCCTGGGCATGGGCTGGGGCGCCACCGCCCAGAAGCTGCTCGCCCTGGCGGGCCTGAACGTCCTGGACATCCCCTGGCCGACCATCGTCGCCGTCTTCGCCGGCTCGGCCTTCGTGGGACTGTTCGCGGCGCTGGTCCCGGCGTTCCGGGCGGGGCGGATGAACGTACTGAACGCGATCGCGACCGAGTAGGGGGGACGGCCACCGCAGACGGGGGTTGCGGGGGAGCGCCCGGTGCTGGGGAGTTCTGCGGGACTCTTCGGCACCGGGCGCACGTTCATGCGCGCAGGACTTGGACGTCGTACTTGGGGATCCAGGTGTCGCGGGTGATGAGTGTCAGGTCTTCGAGCTGTGCCTGAGCGATGAGAACGCGGTCGAACGGGTCGCGGTGGTGCCATGGCAGGTGACCGGTGCGGACACCGTGCTCTGCGGTGATCGGGAGGTTCTTGAACTGCAGGTCGCGAGCACGCTCGGCCAACTCAGGAGGGCCAGGCAGCTTGCCCAGCGACTGTTTGAGGGCGATCTCCCAGGGGGTCACCGCACTGACGTAGACCTCGGGCTCCGTACGAAGCAGCTCCCTGAGCTCGTCCGACAACTCCGGTGACGCGTCCATCCACCAGAGCACGGCATGGGTATCGAGCAGATACTTCACCGAGTCGTCACCGCATCCCGAACGCGTCCGCGATGTCGTCGGGCAGTTCGTCGAAGTCCTCCGGGATGTGGACCTGGCCACGGAGGGTTCCGTAGTCGGTCCGGTTGACCTTGGGCCGCAGTGGCACGACCTTGGCGACCGGCTGCCCGGCCCGGCTGATGATGACTTCTTCTCCTGTCTCCACCAGTTGCAGGATCCGGGAGAAGTTGGTCTTGGCCTCGTGGACGTTGTACTGCCGCTGGGCGTGCTGCGTGCTCATGAAGCCTCCCGGATCGGTGGACTAAGTATGGGCTAGCCTCGGGTCAACCGTAGCCGCCCTCCCCCGTCCGGGCCACCGTGTTCACTCCTCCGGGTGACACGCCCCCGGGCGACGTACCCTGGAAACCCCCGGCCCGCCCCGCGTGTCGGGTGGTTCGCGTTGCCCACCCAGGACGGAAAGCCCCTCCATGAGCCTGCACGGTCTGCTCGACGCCGTCGTCAAGGACCCCGCCCTCGCCGAAGCGATCAAGGCCGCCGGGGACGGCAACCGCATGCACGTCGACCTGGTCGGCCCCCCCGCGGCCCGCCCCTTCGCGGTCGCCGGCCTGGCCCGCGAGGCCGGCCGCCCCGTGCTGGCGGTCACGGCGACGGGACGGGAGGCCGAGGACCTGGCCGCCGCCCTGCGCTCGCTGCTGCCCCCGGAGGGCGTCGTGGAGTACCCCTCCTGGGAGACGCTGCCCCACGAGCGGCTCAGCCCGCGCAGCGACACCGTCGGCCGCCGCCTCGCCGTCCTGCGCCGCCTGGCCCACCCCAGCCCCGACGACCCCGGGACCGGCCCGGTCTCCGTCGTCGTCGCGCCCGTACGGTCCGTGCTCCAGCCGCAGGTCAAAGGCCTCGGCGACCTGGAACCGGTGGCCCTGAGGACCGGGCAGACCGCCGACCTGAACGCGATCGTGGACGCCCTCGCGGCGGCCGCGTACGCGCGCGTGGAGCTGGTGGAGAAGCGCGGCGAGTTCGCCGTGCGCGGCGGCATCCTCGACGTGTTCCCGCCCACCGAGGAACACCCCCTGCGCATCGAGTTCTGGGGCGACGACGTCGAGGAGATCCGTTACTTCAAAGTCGCCGACCAGCGCTCCCTCGAAGTCGCCGGGCACGGGCTGTGGGCGCCCCCCTGCCGTGAACTCCTGTTGACGCAGGACGTCCGCACGCGTGCGCGTGCCCTGGCCGAACAGCACCCGGAGCTGGGCGAGCTGCTGGGCAGGATCGCCGAGGGCATCGCGGTCGAGGGCATGGAGTCCCTGGCCCCGGTCCTGGTCGACGACATGGAGCTGCTGCTCGACGTGCTGCCCAAGGGCGCCATGGCCGTCGTGTGCGACCCGGAGCGGGTACGCACGCGTGCCGCCGACCTCGTCGCCACCTCGCAGGAGTTCCTGCAGGCCTCCTGGGCGGCCACCGCCGGTGGCGGCGAGGCGCCCATCGACGTCGGCGCGGCCTCCCTGTGGTCGATCGCGGACGTGCGCGACCGCGCGCGCGAGCTGGACATGATGTGGTGGTCGGTCTCGCCGTTCGCGGCCGACGAGGAACTGACGGATCCATTTGCCGCTGACGCGGCGGGGGACACCCTGAAGCTGGGCATGCACGCCCCGGAGGCCTACCGCGGTGACACAGCCAAGGCCCTCGCCGACACCAAGGGCTGGCTCGCCGACGGCTGGCGCACCGTCTTCGTCACCGAGGGCCACGGCCCGGCCGCCCGCACCGTCGAGGTGCTCGGCGGTGAGGGCGTCCCGGCCCGCCTGGACGCCGACCTCGGCGTGCTCAGCCCCTCCGTCGTGCACGTCTCCTGCGGCTCCATCGACTACGGCTTCGTCGACCCGGCGCTCAAGCTCGCCGTCCTGACCGAGACCGACCTGACGGGCCAGAAGGCGGCCGGCCGGGACGGCACCCGCATGCCCGCCCGCCGCCGCAAGACCATCGACCCGCTCACCCTCGAACCCGGCGACTACATCGTCCACGAGCAGCACGGCGTCGGCCGCTACGTCGAGATGGTGCAGCGGACGGTCCAGGGCGCCACCCGCGAGTACCTCGTCGTCGAGTACGCCCCCGCCAAGCGCGGCCAGCCCGGCGACCGCCTGTACATCCCCACCGACCAGCTGGAGCAGATCACCAAGTACGTCGGCGGCGAGGCCCCCACCCTGCACCGGCTGGGCGGCGCGGACTGGACGAAGACCAAGGCCCGCGCGAAGAAGGCGGTCAAGGAGATCGCCGCGGACCTCATCAGGCTGTACAGCGCGCGGATGGCGGCCCCGGGGCACGCCTTCGGCGGGGACACCCCCTGGCAGCGCGAGCTCGAGGACGCCTTCCCCTACGCCGAGACGCCCGACCAGCTCACCACCATCGCCGAGGTCAAGGACGACATGGAGAAGTCGGTCCCCATGGACCGCCTGATCTGCGGCGACGTCGGCTACGGCAAGACGGAGATCGCCGTCCGCGCCGCCTTCAAGGCCGTCCAGGACGGCAAGCAGGTCGCGGTGCTGGTGCCGACGACCCTGCTGGTGCAGCAGCACTTCGGGACGTTCTCCGAGCGGTACTCGCAGTTCCCGGTGAACGTCCGCGCCCTGTCCCGCTTCCAGACCGACACCGAGGCCAAGGCCGTCCTGGAGGGCCTGCACGAGGGCTCGGTGGACGTCGTCATCGGCACCCACCGGCTGTTCTCGTCCGAGACGAAGTTCAAGGACCTCGGCCTGGTCATCGTCGACGAGGAGCAGCGCTTCGGTGTCGAGCACAAGGAACAGCTGAAGAAGCTGCGGGCGAACGTGGACGTCCTGACCATGTCGGCCACGCCCATCCCGCGCACCCTGGAGATGGCGGTCACCGGCATCCGGGAGATGTCGACGATCACCACCCCGCCGGAGGAGCGGCACCCGGTGCTGACCTTCGTCGGCCCGTACGAGGAGAAGCAGATCGGCGCGGCCATCCGCCGTGAACTGCTGCGCGAGGGCCAGGTCTTCTACATCCACAACCGGGTCGAGTCCATCGACCGCGCCGCCGCCAGACTCCGCGACATCGTCCCCGAGGCCCGCATCGCCATCGCGCACGGCCAGATGTCGGAATCCGCCCTGGAACAGGTGGTCGTCGACTTCTGGGAGAAGAAGTTCGACGTGCTCGTCTCGACCACGATCGTCGAGTCCGGCATCGACATCTCCAACGCCAACACGCTGATCGTCGAACGAGGGGACACCTTCGGCCTGTCGCAGCTGCACCAGCTGCGCGGCCGGGTCGGCCGAGGCCGCGAACGCGGGTACGCGTACTTCCTGTACCCGCCGGAGAAGCCCCTGACGGAGACCGCGCACGAGCGGCTCGCGACCATCGCCCAGCACACCGAGATGGGCGCCGGCATGTACGTCGCCATGAAGGACCTGGAGATCCGGGGCGCCGGAAACCTCCTCGGCGGCGAGCAGTCCGGGCACATCGCGGGCGTCGGCTTCGACCTGTACGTCCGCATGGTCGGCGAGGCCGTCGCGGACTACCGGCGCCAGCTGGAGACCGGCGAGATCCAGGAGGAGCCGCCGCTCGAGGTCAAGATCGAGCTGCCCGTGGACGCGCACGTCCCGCACGACTACGCGCCGGGCGAGCGACTGCGCCTCCAGGCCTACCGGGCCATCGCCTCCGCCAACACCGAGGAGGACATCAAGGCCGTACGGGAGGAACTCGTCGACCGGTACGGCAAGCTGCCCGAGCCGGTGGAGAACCTGTTGCTGGTGGCGGGCCTGCGCATGCTCGCGCGCGCGTGCGGCGTCGGCGAGATCGTGCTCCAGGGCACCAACATCCGCTTCGCGCCCGTGGAACTGCGCGAGTCGCAGGAGTTGCGGGTCAAGCGGCTGTACCCCGGGACCGTCATCAAGCCGGCCGTGCACCAGGTGCTGGTGCCGCGTCCCAAGACCGCGAAGGTCGGCGGGAAGCCGCTCGTCGGGCGGGAACTGCTGGGCTGGGTGGGGGAGTTCCTCGCCTCGATCCTCGGGTCGTAGCCGGGTGTGGCGGTCGGACAGGGTGTCGTGGTCGGACAGGGCGCGCACGCGGATCGGCGAGCCGGCGGCGGCGACCGGGGCGTTGCCGCGCGCCCTGCGGCACTAAGAGCGGATACCGGTGCCGGTGACGAGGACGGTGCGGGGGGCTGCTGTTCGTGTCGCTCATGCCGGGATCGTCGGAGATGCCGTCGGATTCGACCCTGGCATCGGCGAGGTTTGAAGGAGCGGGGTCGAAGCACTCGGCCTTTCACGCGCTCCGTGCGCCCGTCGTCCTCCCCCCGGGCGCTCTCCGCCGGGACCTCCCGGCCGTTACGGTGGGACCAGGAACGGGCCGCCCGTGCGGGGGCGGGACCGGGGAGGCAAGGGGGGACGCACGTGACGCGTCTGAGGAGCGGGGCGGTCACCGCCGCCGTCATCGTGCTCGCCGTGGCCGGGTGCACCATCCAGCAGACCGAGGGCTCTTCCGGGCCCGCACAGACCGGGGGCGGGGGCGCGGCCCTGACGGCCGCCGAGTCACTGACCGTCAAGGGACGTGCGCCGAAGACCGGTTACTCCCGGGAGCGGTTCGGCTCGGCCTGGGCCGACACCGACTCCAACTCCTGCGACACCCGCGACGACATACTCAAACGCGACCTGGAGGAGGTGAGGTTCACCCGCGGCACCTGCAAGGTGTCCTACGGCCTGCTCGACCCCGACCCCTACTCCGGCAAGGACGTCACCTACCGGCGCGGCCGCAGCCAGGTGGACATCGACCACGTCGTCGCCCTCTCGGACGCCTGGCAGAAGGGCGCCAAGTACTGGGAACCCAGCAAGCGCATAGCCCTGGCCAACGATCCCCTCAACCTGATAGCCGTCGACGCGAGCACCAACCGCGGCAAGGGCGACGGCGACACGGCGACCTGGCTCCCGCCCAACAAGGCCTACCGCTGTCCCTACGTCGCCGCCCAGGTCGCGGTGAAGAGGAAGTACGGGCTGTGGGTCACCGCCGCGGAGAAGGCCGCGATGGAGAAGGTCCTCAGGACCTGCCCCAACCAGAAACTCCCCACTGGCGGCAACCCCACCGAGGCACCGGAACGCTTCAGCGCCCACTGAACGGACGGAGCGCACCTCCTTCGTGGCCTCGTACCGCCGGTGACGCGCGCGAAAACTGTTTTCCGGCCGTCGCGCCACCCCCTACCGTGACCGGCATGGACGTGAAGACCGCGAGTCTCGCCGAGCGGCCCGACAAGGCCGAGGCGGTGCTCGGGATGGCCGACACCTGGCCCGAGTTCGTGATCAACGACCCCGTGGGCGCGGCGTATTACGGCCGTATCGCCACCGAACTGCCGGAGTACGTGCTCTTCGCCGAGGACGAGCGGGGCGAGGTGGTCGCACACGCCTTCAGCGTGCCCGTCGCCCTCGCCGCCGAGGGGCGTGGGACGCTGCCCGCCCGTGGCTGGGACGAGATGCTCCTGTGGGCCTTCGCCGACCTGCGCCGCGGTACCCGCCCCGACACGGTCGGCGCCGTCTCCGTCGTCATCGCCCCGCACGCCCTGGGCCACGGCCTGTCCGCGCGGATGCTCACGGCGATGCGGGACAACGCCCGCGACCGCGGCTTCCGCGAGGTCGTCGCCCCGGTCCGTCCCAACGCCAAGCACCTGGAACCGCACACGCCCATCGCCGAGTACGCCCACCGGGTGCGCGCCGACGGGCTGCCGCACGACCCGTGGCTGCGCGTCCACGCCCGGGCCGGTGCCACCATCGACTCCATCGCCCCGGCCTCCATGACCGTCTCCGGCTCGCTGGAGCAGTGGCGCCGCTGGACCGGACTGCCCTTCGACACGCAGGGCGACATCGAGGTGCCCGGCGCGCTGGTGCCGGTGCGCTGCGAACCGGAGCGCGGATACGCCGTGTACGTCGAGCCGAACGTGTGGCTGCGGCACCCCCTCTGAGCGGCGCCTGACGCCGGCTCAGCCGCCCAGCGCGTCCAGGTCGATGACCTTGCCGGCGGGCTTGTCGGCCGGCACCGGCTGGTTGTAGTCGCTGAAGACGAGGTTCACCGGGTCCTTGGCGGAGGATCCGTCGACCCGCAGCAGGTACGGCTTGCCCTGCGTGGCGACGTACAGCGTGTAGCGGTCCTTGCCTTCCTTCTCGTGCAGCACGATCGCGGGCGTGCCGTCGACGGTGGTCGTCTTGCCGCGGGTGGCGTCCGAGTCGACGTCCTCGGCGCCGGCGAGCACCGAGTCCAGGTCGCAGAAGCCCGCGATGTCCTTGGCGTCCTGACCCTTCACGGACATCTTGGTCCACTTCCCGGCCAGCATCGCCACGGCCGCGTCGGTGTCCGCTTTGGACTCGCCCTTGCTCTGCGCGCGCAGGAACGCCTCGTCGTACTTCATGTAGACGGTGCTGCCGGTCTTGACCAGCTCGGCCTTGCCCTCGCCGTCCATGCTCATCGTGCCGGCGCACTCGCCCTTCTTGTTCAGGGCCATGTCCATCCGGATGGTGCCGTCGCTCTCGTCGTCGGCGATGTCGCCCTTCATCCGCAGCGACGAGGCCCCGGTGGTGGCCTTCATCGCCCGGTCGGCGATCTCGCCACCGGTCAGCCCGGCGAACGGGCCCTTCGGCTTGCTGTCCGCCTTGTCCTGTCCCGGCAGGCAGCCGGTGAGTCCCGCGGTGGCCGCGGCGGCGAGGCAGAGGGCGGCAAGTGCGGTTCGACGCATGGGAGTTCCTTGGTGAGAGAGGTGGTGAGCGGTGTGCGGTCGAGCGGTGTGAGGCTCAGTGGTGTGGGTTGAGCGGTGTGGATTGGGTGGTGAGGATTGGGTGGTGTGGGGCCGAGCGGTGCGGGCCGGGGTGGCCGGGCCGTCGTGCCGAGCGCCGTGGGCGGCCCCGGCCCCGCGACGGCCCGGTCAGCCGGCCTTCTTCCAGTCCCCGCAGCCGTTGGTCTTGAAGTAGGCGTCCGTGGAGCGGATGGTGACGACGGCCGTGCCGGTCACGTTGTTGTTGGCGATGATCGAGTCGAGCCCGTGCTCGGCGTCCTTGGTGCGCTCCCAGTAGCAGGAGTCGTCGGCGTTGCCGGTGGACTTGTACGTCCCGGGGGCGATGTCGGTGCCCACCTTGAACATGCCGCCGTTGCCGGCCATCGTCGGGGCGGGCGACCCCGTCGCCTTCGGGCCGACGGCCTCCCAGTCCTTGCAGCCGCTGGACTTGAACAGCTTGTCGGTGGCCTTGACGGTGACGTAACTCGTGCCGCTGACGTTGTCGTCGGCCAGCAGCGAGTCCGTCTCGCCCGAGGCGTCCTCGGCCCGCTCCCAGTAGCACATGTCGTCGGTGTTGCCGGTGGTGCGGTACGTGCCGGGCTTGATGTCCTTGCCGACCTGGAAGTCGCCGTCCCCCGCGAACGCGGCCTTGTTCTCGGCGGCCTGTGATCTGCCCGCGTCCTTCTTGTTGCCGGACTTGTGCTGGGCGGAGGCCGAGGGCCCCTTGCCGTCGCTGCCGGAACCGCCGTCCTTGCCGCCGCCGGCGTTCGCCGACACGGCCCCGATGACCACGATGCCCACGACGGCTCCCAGCGCGAGCTTGCCCTTCATGCCCATGACGGTCCCCTCCCCGAGGCGGCAACCGCCTCCCTTTCGGCGATCGCTCGATCGCTGGGCCAATGAGACCAGAGCTTGTGAACCGAGTCAACACGGTTCACGGGATCGCGTTGGTACACGCTCGTGAGGGTGTCGATCATGTGTACGCCGGTATGCTCGGCGTCACACACAGGACGAGGGGAGCGGGGGCGGGTGCAGGACAACGCGACAGAAGTGACCGCCGCCGGAATCGCCCGGCTCGCCGGCGTCGGCCGCGCCGCCGTCAGCAACTGGCGGCGCCGGCACGCCGACTTCCCCAAGCCCGTCGGAGGAACCGACACCAGCCCTTCCTTCGCGCTCGCCGAGGTCGAGGCCTGGCTGCGCAAGCAGGGCAAGCTCGCCGAGGTCCCGCTGCGGGAACGCGTCTGGCAACAGCTCGCCGGTCACCCCGGGGGCCCGGTCACCGCCCTGGTGCACGCCGGCTGTGTCCTGCTGCTCATCCATGAACGTCCCACCGTCTGGCTGGACATCAGCGCCGGCTCCGACGCACGCCTGGCAGCGATGCTGCCCGGCGCGCTGGAGGAGGTCCTCACTCCGCGCTTCGGCGTGACGCGCGACCGAGGTGTCCACAACCGGCGGGGCACTGGCGGGGCGGTGGCTGTGAACACTTCGGGCCCGGCGCCCACCTCACCGGCCGTTCACAGCCCACCCGATGTGAACACCCCGCTCCCCATGAACAGCGCCCCTGCCGTTCACGCTCCCGCCGTTCCCACCCCCACCGGCCCCGAACTCCTCCCCTCCGCCCCCCTCCTGCGCGGCGCCGCCGGGCTGGCGGCCGAGCTGGGGGCGCGGCAGACCTTCGAGTTCCTGCTCGGGCGGCACCTGGACGCCAACCCCCGCCAGTACACGCTCACCCCGGCCGAGCTCGCCCGGCTCATGGCCGGCCTCGCCGGCCCGGCCCGCACCGTGCTCGACCCGACCTGCGGCACCGGCGCCCTGCTGCGCGCCGTCGACTCCCGCCCCGACCAGGAGCTGTACGCCCAGGACAGCGCCCCCGAGCTCGCCGCGCTGACCGCGCTGCGGATCGCGCTGCACGCGCGCGGGACGGTGCGCGCGGCCGTCGGTGACACCCTGCGCGCGGACGCCCACCCCGGGCTGCGCGCCGACGCCGTCCTGTGCCATCCGCCGTTCAACGAGCGCAACTGGGGGCACGACGAACTCGCCTACGACCCGCGCTGGGAGTACGGCTTCCCGGCGCGCACCGAGTCCGAGCTGGCCTGGGTGCAGCACGCGCTCGCCCGGCTGCGGGACGGCGGCACCGCCGTGCTGCTCATGCCGCCCGCCGCCGCCTCCCGCCGCTCCGGCCGCCGTATCCGCGCCGACCTGCTGCGCCGGGGCGCGCTGCGTGCCCTCGTCGCGCTGCCGGTGGGTGCGGCGCCCCCGTACAACATCCCCCTGCACCTGTGGGTGCTGCGCCGCCCGGACCGGGCGCCCGGGCAGCCCGAGGTGCTGCTCGCCGACACCGGGCGGTTCGCCACCGAGGGGCGCGGCGGACCCGACTGGCAGGCCGTGCGGGACGCCGTCCTCGACGTCTGGCGGGTCTTCGAGCGCGACGGGCGGTTCGAGGAGCGGCCGGGACTGGCCCGATGCGTGCCGGTCATCGAACTCCTCGACGACGACGTGGACCTCGCCCCCGCCCGCCACCTCCCGCCGCCCACCGCGGCCGACGGCGCGCAGCAGCTCACGGCCGTGCGCGAGCGCCTCGGCGAGACCCTGCGCCTGACCGCCGACCTCACCCCGCCCCCGGTCGCCCCGGCCGACTCCGCGCAGCCCGCGCGCCGGCCGCTCACCACCATCGGCGAACTCGCGCGCGGCGGCGCCCTGGTGATATGTACGGGCGGAAGCGGCGGCCACGCGCGCGTGCCCGTCCTCACCGACCACGACGTCCTCGCCGGCACCGCGCCCTCGGGCACGCTGCCCGAGAGCGACGAGGAGGCCGTGCTCGCCGAGCCGGGTGACGTCGTCGTCCCGGTGCTCGGCGGCGGCTCGGTGGCGCGCGTGATCGACGACGCCGCGGCAGGCGCCGCCCTGGGGCGCAACCTCGTGCTCCTGCGCCCCGATCCGACCGCGCTCGACCCGTGGTTCCTCGCCGGGTTCCTGCGCGGCACCGCCAACAACCGCCAGGCGAGCAGCTACGCGTCCACCGCCACCCGGCTCGACGTGCGCCGCCTCCAACTGCCCCGGCTCCCGCTCGACGAACAGCGGCGCTACGGCGCGCGCTTCCGCGCCCTCGACGAGTTCGAGCGGGCGCTCAGGCACGCGGGCCGGCTCGGGGAGCGGTTCGTGCGCGGGATGTACGACGGGCTGACCGACGGCACGGTGGCGCCCGGCTGAGGCGGCGGTTCCAGCCGCCTCGTCCGGAACATCCGGCTCCGCGCATCCCCCGCGGCACCTGCGACGTCGTACACCGGGGAGCGAAGTGATCAGCACGACAACGGTTCGGTACAACCAGGGACCGCTTGTCCGTGTCGGCCTATACGCTCGAAGCGACAACCGCACGCCCTCTTCAGGCAACAGGAGCAGCCATGCAAGGCCACGGCTATGCACAGCCGGTGAAGCAGCCGCCGCACATCGCGTGGCTGGTCTTCCTGCGCGTGCTGTTCGTGGTGATCGGGATCTTCAGCATCGGCTTCCTGACCTGGGCGATGATGCTGCGCCTGGCCATCGTGACGCGCAAGTCGCTGGACTGGGGCGTGTTCGTGGCGGTCCTCGCGGCCAACATCCTCAGCTTGGTGCTGCTGGCCACCGAACCCGGCGACGAGATCCACACCGCCGGGGGCAATCTCGGCATCACCCTGCTCCTCGGCACGCTGGTGGCCGCCATCGCCTACTACCTCGCGGCCGACATACGCCACTTCCACCGGCTCCACGACGCCTTCACCGCGCACCGGTCCATGGCGCCGGCGTACGGCTATCCGGCGGCGCCTTCCCCCTACACCGCGACGACCGTGCCGAGCGTGCCGCACACCCCGCCCCCGATGCCGCACACGCCGCTGTCCCAGCCGCCGATACCCGCCCCGCCGCAGCGCCCGGCACCCGCCCGGATCGACCAGGTGCGCGCGGAACTCGACGAGCTCAGTGACTACCTGCGCAAGCAGGACGGCCACCACGACGGCCACCACGAGGGCGGAAGGTGAGCGTGGCGCAGGGACGCGTCGTCGCCGGCCGCTACGAGCTGTCCACGCTCATCGGGCAGGGCGGCATGGGCCAGGTGTGGACGGCGTACGACCAGCGGCTGGACCGGCGCGTGGCGGTGAAGCTGCTGCGCCCCGACAAGGTGGCCGGGCAGGAGGCCGACGAGCTGCGCCGCCGGTTCGTGCGCGAGTGCCGGGTGACCGCGCAGGTCGACCACCCCGGGCTGGTGACCGTGCACGACGCGGGCAGGGAGGGCGAGGAGCTGTTCCTCGTCATGCAGTACGTCGACGGCGCCGACCTCTCCGACCACCTCGCCGAGCACGACCCGTACCCGTGGCAGTGGGCGGTCGCGGTGGCCGCGCAGCTGTGCGCCGTGCTGAGCGCCGTGCACGCCGTGCCGATCGTCCACCGCGACCTGAAGCCGCGCAACGTGATGGTGAAGCAGGACGGCACGGTCACCGTCCTCGACCTCGGCGTCGCCTCCGTCATGGACACCGACACCACGCGCCTGACACACACCGGTTCGCCCATCGGCTCGCCCGCCTACATGGCGCCGGAACAGGCCATGGGCGGCGCGGTGGGCCCGTACACCGACCTGTACGCGCTCGGTGTGCTGCTGCACGAACTGCTCAGCGGCGACGTGCCCTTCGCGGGTTCCACGGCGCTCGGCGTGCTGCACCGGCACCTGTACGAGCCGCCGCTGCCCGTGCGCCGGATCCGACCCGAGGTCCCCGAGGCGCTCGAGGCGCTCGTGCTGCGCCTGCTGGCAAAGGACCCGCAGCACCGTCCCGCCTCCGCGCAGGAGGTGTACGAGCACCTGGCGCTGTTGCTGCCTGGGCGAGGCACTCCGTCAGGGGCGCCACTGGATCCCACGCGCCCCTTCCTGCGCCCGCATGCCCCGTGGCCGGACCGCGCGCGCACGCCCGCGCCCCAGCCCGCCCCCGTCACACCCGCCGCGCCCGTCGCCGGGAAACCCGATGTCGCGCGGGCCGTCGACGAGGTCAAGCGCCTGCTCGGCGAGGGCCGCATCACCCAGGCCGTCGACATCCTCGGCACGATCCTGCCCGCCGCGGCCGAACAGCACGGCGAGCACTCCCCGGTCGTGCGCACCCTGCGCAAGCAGTACGCGGCCACGCTCATGGACGACGGCCAGTACCGGCGCGCGCTGCCCGAACTGCGCCGCCTGGCCGACGAGCGCGCCGCCGAGGCGGGCCGGGCAGACCCGCAGTCCCTGCGGTTCCGCTACGACGCCGCCCAGTGCCTGGAACAGCTCGGCGAACCGGCGGCGGCACTCGCGGAGTACCGCGCGCTGCTGCCGTACTACGAGAACCAGTACGTCTCCGGCGACCCGCAGCTCGCCCACGACGTCCGCCGCCGCATCGGCCACCTGCTGCTCGCCCTCGGCGACCGGTCCGCCGCCCACGACACGCTCGCGCGCCTGCTCCTGGACGTGGAGCGCGTGCACGGCCCGGGGCACCCGCTGGCCGCCGAGATCCGGCGGACCCTGCAGTGGCTGGGGCAGGTGCGCGGGTAGTTCTTGCCGTTCCCTGAGAGATCATTGCGATCGCCCGGGGGCGTAGTTTTCCGAACACGAGGACGGCACCGGACAGGTTGCGGTCCGTTCTTGCCAGCCACGCACGCCAGGCACGCACAACAGGGGTGGGGTCTTCATGTCCGGCCGTCGGCAGTCGAAGAAGCGCAGACACATCACGTGGGCGGTCGTGGGCGCCGTCGTCGTCGCCGGAGCGGGCATCGCCGCGCAGACCTCCATGGCCACCACCACCTGGCCCGCGCAGAAGACGTACACCGGCCGCGCCTTCGACACCTGCACCGCGCCCTCCCTCGCCGCGATGAAGGCCTGGCACACCGGCTTCTACGGCGCCGCCGCCGTCTACGTCGGCGGCGAGAACCGCGGCTGCTCCCAGCCCGACCTCACCGCCTCCTGGGTGTAGTCCGTCAGCACCGTCGGCTGGAAGCTCATCCCGCTCTACGTCGGCGCCCAGCCGCCCTGCCGGACCAGCTCCAACCCCGAGAAGCTGACCGCCTCCACGGCCGCCTCCCTGGGCACGAGTGACGCCTCCGACGCCGTTGCCAAGGCCTCGGCGCTCGGCATGAAGGCGGGCAGCCCGATCTACCTCGACATGGAGCCGTACGACACCAGGAACAAGGCGTGCAACGACGCCGTGCTGACGTACGTCCGCGCCTTCGGCAAGCAGCTGCGCGCCAAGACGTACCGCGCCGGTTTCTACGGCTTCACCGGCTCCAGCGCCAAGGCCGTCGCGAACGCCACCGACGAGACGGATCTGCCGGGCAACCTCTGGTACGCGCTGTGGGACAAGCAGAACACCACGACCGCAAACTGGCCGTTCGGCTCGGCCCAGTACACCGGCCACAGCCGGGCCCACCAGTACATGGTCAACAGCAAGGAGTCCCGCGGCGGTTACACGATCACCGTGGACCGCGACGCGTGGGACGCCCCGGTGGCGATCACCGGCTGAGGGTCCGCCTCCCGGCGGCGGCGCGGCGGTGCCCGAAGCGCGCGCGAATCGTTGGTCGAATGGGTTGGCCAGAGCCTGCCCACTGCCTACCATCGATCACCGCAAGACTTTGTGCACCGTCGCACAATCTCCTCGGGAGGTTTCCTTGCACCGCCGCCGTCGCACCGCGCTCGTCCTGTCCGCCGCGATCGCCGCCGCGGCCCCCCTGCTCACCGCCTGCGGAAACGAGGCGCACCCCGGCGCGGCGGCCGTCGTCGGCGGACAGCGGATCACCGTCGCCCAGCTGGAGAGCAGGGTCAACGAGGTGCGCCAGGCGCAGAAGGCCGCGGTGCCGGACGAGACGCAGTACCAGCAGGTCCTCGCCTCCACCAGCAGTCTCACCCGCGACACCCTGCACAACATGGTCCTCGACCGGGTGCTGCACCGGGCCGCCCGGGACCAGGGCATCACCGTCAGCCGCCAGGAGATCCAGCGGATGCGCGCCCGCCTGGAGCAGCAGACCGGCGGGTCCAAGGGACTGGAGGCGACCTGGCTGCAGAAGTACGGCATCGCGCCGGGCCGTCTCGACGACAACCTGCGCCTCCAGGTCGAGGCGACGAAGCTCGCCACCAAGCTGGGCACGGACACCACCCAGCCCGCGTTCTGGAAGGCCCTGTCCACCGCGTCCGAGGAACTCCACGTCGACCTCAACCCGCGCTACGGCACCTGGGACGTGCAGAAGAGCAGCCGGGTCGACGCGAAGACGCCGTGGGTACGGGAGGTCACGGCGAGCGGGACGCAGGAGAAGGCGTAGGTCGGTCATACGATCCGATCAGCATCCCCACCCTGTGGACAACGCGCGAGGTCGGCGGCGGGCGTGCGTTACGTTCGAAGCGTGAACACCACCAGCCTCGAAGACGCCCAGGCACCGGGCCCGGACGCGGCCCCCGGCCGGATCGTCCTGCTCACCACCAGCCACCGTGTCGCGCCCGGCCTGCTGTCCTGGCCGGCCTGGCAGGCGCTGCACGCCGCCGACCGCGTGCTGTGCGCGGACGGCGCGCATCCGCAGCTGCCCTATCTGCGCGAGGCCGGGATATCCGTGGACGAGGCCTCCCCGGCCGCCCAGGAACTCGTCGAGGCCTGCGCGGGCGGGCACACGGTGGTGGTCGTGGCGACGGGCGAGGGCGAACCGGCCCTCACGGACGGGCTGGCCCGTCTCGCCGGCACCGGCCGGGTCCACATGCCGGAGCTGGAGCTGCTCCCCGCCTCCTACGACCTGCCCGGCGCCCGCCTCCTCGACCTCGTCCAGGTCATGGACCGCATCCGCGCCGAGTGCCCCTGGTCCTCCCGGCAGACCCACGAGGGCCTGGCGAAGTACGGCATCGAGGAGGCGTACGAACTCGTCGAGGCGATCGAGGCCGGTGACCGCGAGGAACTGCGGGAGGAACTGGGCGACGTGCTGCTCCAGGTCGTCTTCCACGCCCGCATAGCCGAGGAGGACGCACAGGCCCCCTTCTCCATCGACGACGTGGCCGGCGGCATCGTCGCCAAGCTCATCCACCGCCACCCGCACGTCTTCGGCGACGAGAAGGCCGAGACCCCCGAGGAGGTCAAGGAGCACTGGCTGCGCACCAAGGCGGTCGAGAAGCAGCGCACGTCGGTGACAGAGGGGATACCCCTCGGCCAGCCCGGCCTCGCCCTCGCCGCGAAGCTCCACTCCCGCGTGCGCACGGCTGGCCTGGAGGTGCCCCTGCCCCAGGGCGAGGGCATCGGCTACGAGCTGCTGGCCCTCGCGGTACGGGCCGAGGCGGACGGCGTGGACCCGGAGGCGGCGCTGCGGGCGGCGGCCAGGGCTTACCGGGACGCGGTGCGGGCCGCCGAGGGCGTGGCGGGTTAGCCCCGCCGGCCCACGCCACCGCCCTCCCGCCCTCCTCACCCTCATGCCCTCCTCGCCCTCCGCGGGGTACGCGCCGGAAAGCCGGATACCGTCAAGGAGTGACCGACCAGCCCCACCCCCCGACCACCCCCGGCGCGCCCGCCCCCGACCTCTTCACCTGGGAGTTCGCGAGCGACCCCTACCCCGCCTACGCATGGCTGCGTGAGCACGCCCCCGTGCACCGCACCAAGCTTCCCAGCGGGGTGGAGGCCTGGCTGGTCACCCGGTACGCCGACGCCCGGCAGGCGCTCGCCGACCAGCGGCTCTCGAAGAACCCGGCGCACCACGACGAGCCCGCGCACGCCAAGGGCAAGACCGGGATCCCGGGGGAGCGCAAGGCGGAGCTGATGACGCATCTGCTCAACATCGACCCGCCGGACCACACCAGGCTGCGCCGGCTGGTCAGCAAGGCCTTCACGCCCCGCCGGGTCGCCGAGTTCGCGCCCCGGGTGCAGCAGCTCACCGATCAGCTCATCGACCGGTTCGCCGCGAGCGGCTCGGCCGACCTCATCCACGAGTTCGCCTTCCCGCTGCCCATCTACGCCATCTGCGACATGCTCGGCGTCCCGCGTGAGGACCAGGACGACTTCCGGGACTGGGCGGGGATGATGATCCGGCACGGGGGAGGGCCGCGCGGCGGGGTCGCGCGGTCGGTGAAGAAGATGCGGGGCTATCTCGCGGAGTTGATCCACCGCAAGCGAGAGGCGCTGTCGGCCGATCCCGCGCCCGGCGAGGACCTCATCTCCGGGCTCATCCGCGCCTCCGACCACGGCGAGCACCTCACCGAGAACGAGGCCGCCGCCATGGCCTTCATCCTGCTGTTCGCCGGGTTCGAGACGACGGTCAACCTCATCGGCAACGGCACGTACGCCCTCCTCACCCACCCCGGGCAGCGGCAGCGGCTCCAGGCGTCCCTCGCCCGCGGCGAACGGGACCTGCTGGAGACCGGCGTCGAGGAACTCCTGCGCTACGACGGCCCGGTGGAGCTGGCCACCTGGCGGTTCGCCACCCGGCCGGTCACCGTCGGCGGGCAGGACATCGCACCCGGCGACCCCGTCCTCGTCGTACTCGCCGCCGCGGACCGGGATCCGCAGCGGTTCGCCGATCCGGACGTCCTCGATCTGGGGCGACGTGACAATCAGCACCTCGGTTACGGCCACGGCATCCACTACTGCCTGGGCGCCCCGCTCGCCCGGCTGGAGGGCCAGACCGCGCTCGCCACCCTCCTCACCCGCCTTCCCGACCTCCGACTCGCGGTGGATCCGGCCGATTTGCGCTGGCGTGGGGGGCTCATCATGCGTGGACTGCGCACCTTGCCCGTGGAGTTCACACCCGTCCCGTAATCAACTGAAAGGGAGCACAAGCAGGGTCAAAAGTGACGCACGCTCAACTCTGTGATCTTCACGTGATCTGTGCGGCATTAACTTGTGACAAGTGATCGTCTGCCGATACGTTCACTCGTCAGCGCGGCGCCTCACCGCAGCCGCCGCGCCGGTCACTGCTGTCTTGCGAAAGGTCACCGCATGCTCTCCGGGAACGGTCGCCACCGTCGCCCCCGCCAGGCTCCGGCCCTCCTCGTCGCGGCCGGAGTGACCGGCTCCGCCATCGCCATCCCACTCCTCGGCGCCACCGCCGCCAACGCGGCCGACGGGACCACGTGGGACAAGGTGGCCGAGTGCGAAAGCGGCGGCTCCTGGAGCGCCAGCACCGGCAACGGGTACTACGGCGGCCTGCAGATATCCCAGGACGACTGGGACAAGTACGGAGGCCTCGACTACGCCTCCAGCCCCGACCAGGCCAGCCGCTCGCAGCAGATCGCGGTCGCCGAGAAGATCCTCGCCGACCGGGGCACCACCCCCTGGGCCACCTGCGCTCTGCTCTCCGGCCTTACGTCGAACTCCGGTTCGGTCGATGTGGACACCGGCGTCGGGGAGCCCGGATCATCCGGCTCCGGTGACTCATCCGGTTACTCCGGTTCATCCAATTCCTCCGGTTCCTCCCATTCTTCGGACTCCTCGTCCCACTCGTCGGACAGGTCCGGTTCCGCCTCGTCGTCCGGCCCGTCCTCCGACGCCTCCCCGTCGCCGAGTGCGAGCGCGGACGCCGACAGCGGTGTCACGGACGGTTCCTCCGACTCCGCGAAGTCGGACAAGTCGGCATCTTCCGACTCCAAAGACTCCCAGGAGAGCGGCAGCTCGTCCACGACGACCCCCAAAGTCGACGACTCGGACGATTCATGGCAGAGCGGGGGTTCTTGGAACCTTGTAGACACCGGAGCGATCAGCAGTGGCCGCCACCGGGGTGACAGTGCGGACGAAAGCGTGACAAACGGTCAGACCGCCAGCGCTTCCGGTCGTCACGCCTCACGCGACTACACCGTCCGCGCCGGTGACACCCTCGCCTCCATCGCCGACTCTGTTGACCTCGAGGGCGGGTGGCGGGCGCTCTACACCGCCAACAAGGACGCCATCGGCACCGACCCGAACAACATCACCCCCGGTCAGACCCTGGAAGTCGGTACCGAAACGGGCGAAAAGTAGCGGTACTTGACGCCCTGTTTTGTGCCCGATGTCCGGTTCGGTGAAAGTGTGGGATGAGTCTCAGAAGCCCTGATCGTCTTTGAAATTCGGCGGAGCGCGTGTCTACGGTCGTGACCGCTCGCCAATGCGAGCCCCGGCTGCCGCAACGCCGAATCCTGCCAGTGGCCGCCCGGGAACAGTCGTCGCGTCAAGCGCCGTAGGCAGGAGCGGGGGACCCAAGGTAAGTGCCGTGACCGGGAGTTGAGAGACGACCGGGACCGGCTGGGGGTGAAGCCGCGCCTCGCACGAGACACGTGTGAGGGGCGGCCGGGCAACTCAACCGGCCCGAACCCGACAGCTCACCTCGCAGGCGTCGGTGAGGGGATCGAACCATGCTGTTTTCCGGCAAGGGCAAGCACCGTCGTCCGTCCAAGGCCACTCGCGCCATCGCGCTCGCCGGTGTCACCGGCGTCGCCGTCGCCGCCCCGCTGATGGCGGCCGGCAACGCCTCCGCCGCCACCGCCTCCGAGTGGGACGCCGTCGCCCAGTGCGAGTCCGGCGGCAACTGGTCCATCAACACCGGCAACGGCTACTACGGCGGCCTGCAGTTCTCCGCCTCCACCTGGGCCGCGTACGGCGGCACCCAGTACGCCTCGCGCGCCGACCTGGCCAGTAAGTCGCAGCAGATAGCCGTGGCGGAGAAGGTCCTCGCCTCTCAGGGCAAGGGTGCCTGGCCGGTCTGCGGCAAGGGCCTGTCCAGCGCCACCTACAGCGGCGGCGCCAGCAGCTCCTCGAGCTCCTCGCCGAACAGCACCGGCACCCGTTCGACCACCGAGCAGCAGGCCTCCCGCTCCGCCGAGCGCCCGGCCGCCAAGAAGACCGTCACCACCCCGACCGGCAAGAAGGTCAAGAAGGGCGACGGCGAGTACAAGGTCGTCACGGGCGACACCCTCAGCTCGATCGCCGAGAAGCACCACGTCGCCGGCGGCTGGCAGAAGCTGTTCCAGCTGAACAAGGACATCATCGACGATGCCGATGTCATCTACCCGGGCCAGCAGCTGCACCTGAAGTGACCCCCGGCTCGTAGCCGAACCACAGCGCCCTCTTCCCGGGGCCTCCCCAGTGGAGGCCTCGTGAGGGTCACCCCCGTCCCCACGGGCTCCCCGCTCCGGTGCGTGTTCCCCCGTACGCACCGGGGCGGGGTTTTTTCTCCCCTCTTTGTTCCGCCGGGGAACAATGTGTACCGTCAGCCTGTCGTCACCGTGTCCACGGGACGGTCGGTCGGCTGCCGACGCCCCGGGGACGGTTAGGCTCTAGGCGCAGGGCACAGCCGTAAGGCACACAGCCCCGCACTTTCAGCGTCACATCCAAGAAGGAGATGCTCGTGCCGTCCATCGACGTCGTCGTAGCCCGGGAAATCCTGGACTCCCGAGGCAACCCCACGGTCGAGGTCGAGGTCGGCCTCGACGACGGCAGCACGGGGCGTGCCGCCGTTCCGTCCGGCGCCTCGACGGGCGCCTTCGAGGCCATCGAGCTCCGCGACGGTGACCCGAACCGCTACCTGGGCAAGGGCGTCGAGAAGGCCGTCCTCGCCGTCATCGAGCAGATCGGCCCGGAGCTGGTCGGCTACGACGCCACCGAGCAGCGTCTGATCGACCAGGCGATGTTCGATCTGGACGCCACCGACAACAAGGGCTCCCTCGGCGCCAACGCCATCCTCGGCGTCTCCCTCGCCGTCGCCCACGCCGCCTCCGAGGCCAGCGACCTCCCCCTCTTCCGCTACCTGGGCGGCCCGAACGCGCACCTGCTGCCGGTGCCGATGATGAACATCCTGAACGGCGGCTCGCACGCCGACTCCAACGTGGACATCCAGGAGTTCATGATCGCCCCGATCGGCGCGGAGTCCTTCTCCGAGGCGCTGCGCTGGGGCGCCGAGGTCTACCACACCCTGAAGAAGGTCCTGAAGAACAAGGGCCTGGCCACCGGCCTCGGCGACGAGGGCGGCTTCGCCCCGAACCTCGGCTCCAACCGCGAGGCTCTCGACCTCATCCTCGAGGCCATCAAGGAGGCCGGTTACGCCCCCGGCGAGCAGATCGCCCTCGCCCTCGACGTCGCCGCGTCCGAGTTCTACAAGGACGGCGTCTACGTCTTCGAGGGCAAGGAGCGCTCCGCCGCCGAGATGACGGAGTACTACGCCGAGCTCGTCGAGGCGTACCCGCTCGTCTCCATCGAGGACCCGCTGTTCGAGGACGACTGGGAGGGCTGGAAGACCATCACCGCCAAGCTCGGTGACAAGGTCCAGCTCGTCGGGGACGACCTGTTCGTCACCAACCCCGAGCGCCTGCAGCGCGGCATCGAGGACGGCGCCGCCAACGCCCTGCTGGTCAAGGTCAACCAGATCGGCTCGCTGACCGAGACCCTGGACGCCGTCGAGCTGGCCCAGCGCAACGGCTACAAGTGCATGATGTCGCACCGTTCCGGCGAGACCGAGGACGTCACCATCGCCGACCTGGCCGTCGCCACCAACTGCGGCCAGATCAAGACCGGCGCCCCGGCCCGCTCCGAGCGCGTCGCCAAGTACAACCAGCTGCTGCGCATCGAGGAGATCCTCGACGACGCGGCGGTGTACGCGGGCCGCAGCGCCTTCCCGCGCTTCAGGGGCTACGAAGAGGTCTCCAAGGGCTGACCCAACCGGTCAGGCCCGAGTAGGGCCTAGCCAGTCGTACGTACGTCCCCGTACCCGGTCCCGTACCGTGTCCGGGGACGTACGCACGTAGGAAGCACGCAGGGGAGGCGGAGAGCCAGATGGCCGCGAAGGAACGGGACCGTTTCTCCACCGCGACCAGGATCCGGCTGCTCGGCGAGCAGACGGCGGCCCGGGTCTACCGCTCCCAGACCAAACGGCAGGCCCGCCGCTCCCGGCTCACCAGCCGGGCCGCGCTGCTCGCCCTCGTGGTCTGCTCGCTGGTGGTGGCCCTGGCCTACCCGATGCGGCAGTACGTCTCCCAGCGCGCCCAGATCGCCGACCTGGAGCGGCAGAAGAAGCAGGCCGGCGAACGGGTCGAGCAGCTGCGCGATCTCAAGGCACGCTGGCGGGACGACGCGTACGCCGAGCAGCAGATCCGGCGGCGGCTGCACTATGTGATGCCGGGGGAGACCGGATACGTCGTGATCGACCCGGACGCGGCCAAGCAGGCGCGCGCCGACCTGGTGGCGGCCGACCGCCCCTGGTACGCGAACGTCTGGGACGGGGTCGACAAGTCCGACGCCTCCGACCAGTGAACCCACAGAGAGACTTTCGTACAGGCATGGAAACGCCCCCGCCCCACACCCCGCGCACCGAACCCACCGAGGCGGACGTCGAGGCCTTCAAGCAGCAGCTCGGGAGGCCGCCGCGCGGACTGCGCGCGATCGCGCACCGGTGCCCCTGCGGGCAGCCGGACGTCGTCGAGACGGCCCCCCGGCTGCCCGACGGCACGCCCTTCCCGACGCTGTACTACCTGACGTGCCCGCGCGCCGCGTCGGCCATCGGCACGCTCGAGGCCGACGGCGTGATGAAGGAGATGACGGAGCGGCTGGCCACCGACCCGGAGCTCGCGGCCGCCTACCGCGCCGCCCACGAGGACTACATCCGGCGCCGGGACGAGATCGAGGAGCTGACGGGCTTCCCCAGTGCGGGCGGCATGCCGGACCGGGTGAAGTGCCTGCACGTCCTCGTCGCCCACTCACTGGCCGCCGGCCCGGGCGTCAACCCGCTGGGCGACGAGGCGCTGGCGATGCTGCCGGAGTGGTGGCGCAAGGGGCCGTGCGTCGTTCCGGCCGCCGACGAGTGACCGTGGCTCCGCTGCCGTTCCCGGGGGCCGCACCCCAAGATCCCCCTTCGGCCTGAACGGCCTCGTCCACAAGCGCCGGACGGGCCAGGACATGCCGGCCGGCGCTGCAATGCCTCCCGATCACAGAAGGGCCCACCCATGACCCGCGTCGCCGCCATCGACTGCGGTACGAACTCCATCCGTCTGCTCGTCGCCGACGCGTACCCGGAGACCGGTGAACTCGTCGAGCTGGACCGGCGTATGACCATCGTGCGGCTCGGGCAGGGCGTCGACCGCACCGGGCGGCTCGCCCCTGAGGCACTGGAGCGGACCTTCGCCGCCTGCCGTGAGTACGCGGCGGTCATCAAGGAACACGGCGCCGAGCGGCTGCGCTTCGTCGCCACCTCCGCCTCCCGCGACGCCGAGAACAGGGACGAGTTCGTGCGTGGGGTCGTCGGCATCCTCGGGGTCGAGCCCGAGGTGATCACCGGTGACCAGGAGGCCGAGTTCTCCTTCACCGGCGCCACGAAGGAGCTGACGGGGCGTGAGGACCTCGCGCGGCCCTTCCTCGTGGTGGACATCGGCGGCGGCTCCACCGAGTTCGTCGTCGGCGACGACCACGTACGCGCCGCACGTTCCGTCGACGTCGGCTGCGTGCGGATGACCGAGCGGCACCTGGTGCGCGACGGCAAGGTGAGCGACCCGCCCACCGAGGAGCAGATCGCCGCGACAAGGGCGGACATCGAGGCGGCCCTCGACCTCGCCGAGGAGACGGTCCCGCTGCGCGAGGCGCGCACGCTGGTCGGGCTCGCCGGCTCCGTCACCACGGTGTCGGCGATCGCGCAGGACCTGCCCGAGTACGACTCCGAGGCCATCCACCACTCCCGGATCCCCCGCGACCGCGTCCGCGAGATCACCGGTGGGCTGCTCCACTCCACCCACGCCGAGCGCGCGGCGATCCCCTCCATGCACCCGGGGCGGGTCGACGTCATCGGCGCCGGTGCCCTCGTCCTGCTCGCGATCATGGAGCGGATCGGTGCCGAGGAGGTCGTTGTGAGCGAGCACGACATCCTCGACGGCATCGCTTGGTCGGTGGCCTGACTCTCATTTATTACCGATCAGTAGCCGTCGGGTGAGCAGGTCGGATAACGTTTGAGCGGCACCGAGGAGCCTTCGCGGGCCCCTCCGTGACGCCCCGCCGGAAAAGTTCGTGAAGTTCTTCACAAGGAATTCGGCCCGCTCGAGGGATCCAAGAGGTTCTCTTGAGCCGTTCGGGGGTCCAACAGGCCCGGGAGCGCCCTCAGGAGAACGTTGCGGACCGGTGTCCCGCAGGAGTCCCGCAGAGGTGTTTCCGGGGACTCACAGGGGGCGTCGTCAGCCGGAGAGGCAGCTCACGCGGCATTGACAACAGGTCGCGGCGGCGGCTGGTTCCTGCCCGCAATCATGACCTGCGTCACGCGGGCCGCGGAGTTTAACACAGGCCTTCAACAACCTTGTGAAGGGGCGCACGAGCGACCCCCCATCGGCGGGTGGATACTCGATTCCATGAGCACCACGGAGCGTCCCAGGATCCTCGTAGTAGGCGGTGGGTACGTAGGCCTGTACGCAGCTCGGCGCATTCTCAAGAAGATGCGCTACGGCGAGGCGACCGTCACGGTCGTCGACCCCCGGTCGTACATGACCTACCAGCCCTTCCTGCCCGAAGCCGCCGCCGGCAGCATCTCCCCTCGCCACGTCGTCGTCCCGCTGCGGCGCGTGCTGCCGAAGGCGGAGGTCCTCACCGGCCGGGTGACCACCATCGACCAGGACCGCAAGGTCGCCACGATCGCCCCGCTGGTCGGCGAGGCGTACGAGCTGCCCTTCGACTACCTCGTCATCGCGCTCGGCGCCGTCTCCCGGACCTTCCCGATCCCCGGCCTCGCCGAGCAGGGCATCGGTATGAAGGGCATCGAGGAGTCGATAGGCCTGCGCAACCACGTCCTCGAGCAGCTCGACAAGGCCGACTCCACCGACGACGAGGAGATCCGCCGCAAGGCGCTCACCTTCGTCTTCGTCGGCGGTGGCTTCGCGGGCGCGGAGACCATCGGCGAGGTCGAGGACATGGCCCGGGACGCGGCCAAGTACTACAAGAACGTGTCCCGTGAGGACATGCGCTTCATCCTCGTCGACGCCGCCGACAAGATCCTCCCCGAGGTCGGCCCCAAGCTCGGCCAGTACGGCAAGGAGCACCTCGAGGGCCGCGGTGTCGAGGTCTACCTGTCCACCTCCATGGACTCCTGCGTCGACGGCCACGTCGTGCTCAAGAACGGCCTCGAGGTCGACTCCAACACCATCGTGTGGACCGCGGGCGTCAAGCCGAACCCGGCCCTGGCCCGCTTCGGTCTCCCGCTGGGCCCGCGCGGCCACGTCGACTGCGAGCCCACGCTGCAGGTCAAGGGCACGGACTACATCTGGGCCGCCGGTGACAACGCCCAGGTGCCGGACGTCGCCGCCCGCAAGGCCGGCGTGGAGAACGCCTGGTGCCCGCCGAACGCCCAGCACGCGCTGCGTCAGGCCCGCGTCCTCGGCGACAACGTGATCTCCGGCATGCGGGGCTTCCCGCAGAAGGAGTACAGCCACGCCAACAAGGGCGCGGTGGCGGGCCTGGGCCTGCACAAGGGCGTCGCGATGATCGTCATGGGCAAGATGAAGATCAAGCTCAAGGGCCGTCTCGCCTGGTACATGCACCGTGGCTACCACGGTCTGGCCATGCCGACCTGGAACCGCAAGATCCGCGTCTTCGCCGACTGGACGCTCGCCATGTTCCTCAAGCGCGAGGTCGTCTCCCTCGGCGCCATGGAGAACCCCCGCGAGGAGTTCTACGAGGCCGCCAAGCCGGCGCCGGTCGCTGCCGCGAGCAAGAAGACCGAGGAGAAGGCCAAGGCCTCCTGACCACCACCGGTCACCGAACCAACCGAAGGACCTCCCGCCATCCGTGGTGCGGGAGGTCCTTCGGCGTTCCGGGTCCTGCGGCGTTGCGCGGCCCTCGGCGTTGCGCGGAAAGGGTGTTTGCCCAGACGTAACACCCTTGCGGGACTGCGCCGAGGGCATCTTGATGTTTACGTGGTGAAGGACATTCCGGGGTTCGTCGTCACGGAGGTGTGCGCCATGGCCGACGCCGCGTCGCGGCTCAAGAGCCTGCTCGAACAGTTGGTGGGAGCCCCGCTCCCGGTGCGCATCCGCGCCTGGGACGGTTCGCAGGGTGGGCCGCCCGACGCACCGATGATGGTCGTCCGCAACCGCCGCGCACTGCGCCGGCTGCTGTTCAAACCGGGCGAACTGGGCCTGGCCCGCGCCTGGGTGGCCGGCGACCTGGACGTCGAGGGGGACCTGTACGCCGCCCTCGACGCGATGGCCGGCCTGGTGTGGGAGCGCGGGGAGGACGCCCGCACCCTCGCCCAGGCGCTGCGCGACCCCGAGGTCAGGGCCGCCGCCCTCGGGCTGCTGAAGCTCGCCGGCCCCCCGATCCCGCCCGCGCCGCCCCGCGAGGAGGTCCGCCGACGCCCCCACCTGCACACCAAGCGCAGCGACAGACGCGCCATCAGCCACCACTACGACGTCGGCAACGACTTCTACGAGATCGTCCTCGGCCCGTCCATGGTGTACTCCTGCGCCTACTGGGACGAGGCCGGCACCCTGGAGTCCGCCCAGCGCGACAAGCTCGAACTGGTCTGCCGCAAGCTCGCCCTGACGCCCGGCCGGCGACTCCTCGACGTCGGCTGCGGCTGGGGCTCGATGGCGATCCACGCGGCCCGCGAGCACGGCGTGGGCGTCGTCGGTGTCACCCTCTCCCAGGAGCAGGCCGCCTACGCCCGCAAGCGCGTCGCCGACGCGGGCCTCACCGACCGGGTGGAGATCAGGGTGCAGGACTACCGGGACGTCACCGACGGCCCGTACGACGCGATCTCCTCCATCGGCATGGCCGAACACGTCGGTGCCGAGCGCTACCTGGAGTACGCGAGGAACCTGTACGACCTGCTCAAGCCCGGCGGACGGCTCCTGAACCACCAGATCGCCCGCCGCCCGCAGCGCGACGAGACGACGTACCACGTGGACGAGTTCATCGACGCCTACGTCTTCCCCGACGGCGAGCTCGCCCCCCTCGGCAGTACGGTGACCCAGCTGGAGCGGGCCGGCTTCGAGGTCCGCGACGTGGAGTCGATCCGCGAGCACTACGGCCTCACCCTGCGCCGGTGGGTCGCCAATCTGGAGGCCGACTGGCCGCGCGCCGTCCGGCTCGCCGGCCCCGGCCGGGCCCGCGTCTGGCGCCTGTACATGGCGGCCTCCGCCCTCGCCTTCGAACGCAACCGCATTGGCGTCAACCAGGTCCTGGCCGTCCGCACCCCCGACTCGGGCGAGTCCGGGCTGCCGCTGCGCTCCCGTACCTGGGGCTGAACGCGCGAGGCCACGCTCCCCGGCGAAGGGAGAGCGGGGCCTCGGCGTCCGTACGGCTACTCCGACTTGATGGCCGCCAGCATGTTCAGCCGTGCTGCCCGCCGGGCCGGCCACAGGGCCGCCAGGACGCCGACCGTGCCGGCCAGCAGCAGGAAGACCGCGATCCGGGCCCATGGCACGACCAGTTCGTAGCTCGCCATCTTCGTACCGAGCAGTTCACCGGCCGCCCAGCCGAAGAACACGCCCAGGCCGATGCCCAGCACCCCGCCGAAGACGGAGATGACCAGGGACTCCAGGCGGACCATCCGCTTGACGGCCTTGCGGTCCAGGCCGATCGCGCGGAGCATGCCGATCTCCTGGGAGCGCTCGAAGACGGACATGGCCAGGGTGTTGATGACCCCGAGGACCGCCACGATCACCGCCATCGCGAGCAGGCCGTAGACCATGTTCAGCATCAGCGTGAACATCTTCGCGATGGAGTTGGACAGGTCCTTCTTGTCCTGGACCTTGATCGCCGGGGTGTCCCCCAGCACCTTCTCCAGCTTGTCCTTGGTCGCGCTGGCGGCGCCGTCCGCCGTCTTGACCAGGACCTGCATGTCGGCCGGGTCGCTCTGGTGGGGGGCCAGGGCCGTGTTGTCCAGCATGATGCCCTGGATCATGTCGTTGCCCTCGTACACCCCGGCGACCGTCAGCTTCTGCTGCTTGCCGTCCTCGTAGTGCACCGTGAAGCCCGAACCGGCCTTCCAGCCATGGGACGTGGCGGTGTCGTCGTCGACGACCACCTGCGAGCCGCGCACCGTGAAGGAGCCGTCGTCGACCTTCAGGTCCGTCAGCCCGCCGATCGCCGGGCCGTTGACGCCCGTCAGGTACTCCGTCTGCCCGTCGATACGGGAGGGCGCGTTGCGCAGCGGGCTGACGGCGGTGACGCCGTCGGTGGCGGCGAGTTTCCCGGCCACCTGCGGGGAGAGCTCGTTGCCGTTGGCCATCGACACCACGTAGTCCGCGCGGATCGCCGCGCTCGCCATCTTGTCGATCGACTTCTGCAGGCTGCCCGCCATCACCGTCATACCGGTGATCAGGGTCAGACCGATCATCAGCGCGGATGCGGTGGCGGCCGTACGGCGCGGGTTGCGCACCGAGTTCTGCCGGGCCAGCTTGCCGGAGACCCCGAACACGCGCAGCACCGGCGCGGCGGCCGCGATCAGCGGGCGGGACAGCAGCGGGGTCAGCACGAACACGCCGATGATCAGCAGTACGGCCCCCAGACCCATCGGGGCCTGGCCGTCCGAGCCGTCCATCGTCGTGGCCGCCAGGACCACCGCCACGCCGGCCGCCGAGAACAGGGCGCCGATCGTGTTGCGCAGCACCAGCGACTTGGTGGACGCCTTCGCGTGCACCGCGCTCATCGCGGCGACCGGCGGGATCTTCGCGGCGCGGCGGCCGGGCAGCCAGGCGGCCAGCATGGTGATGACGACGCCGACCACGAGGGCGGCGACGACCGTGCCGGGCGTGATGACCAGCGGGCCGTCCGGGACGGTCGCGCCCAGCGAGCCCATCAGCGACCGCAGTCCGGCGCCGATGCCGATACCGGCGGCCAGACCGGTCACGCCGGCGACCGTGCCCACCACGAACGCCTCGAGCAGCACCGACCGGGTGACCTGGCGGCGGGAGGCGCCGACCGCGCGCAGCAGGGCCAGCTCCTTGGTGCGCTGGGCCACCAGCATGGTGAAGGTGTTGGCGATGATGAACGTGCCGACGAAGAGCGCGATGCCCGCGAAGACCAGCAGACCCTGCTTCAGTCCGCTCATCGAGGAGGCGATCATGTCCGCCTGGTCGTCGGCGAGTTGCGTCCCGGTGGTGGTCTCCACCAGCTTCTTCGGCAGGGCGGCGTCCAGCGCGGCCTTCAGCGCGGTCTGGCTGGTTCCCGGCTTCGCCCTGACGTCGATCTCGTCGTACGTGCCCGGTTTTCCGAACAGCTTCTGCGCGGTCGCCGTGTCGAACAGCGCGAGGCTGCCGCCGGCGGCGACGTTGCCGTCGTCGGTGGTGAAGATGCCGCTGATGACCGGGGCCAGCACCGGGCCGTCGACCGAGATGTGCACGCGGTCACCGATCTTGTAGCCGGCCCGCTCGGCGGTCCTGGAGTCGATCAGGACCTCGCCCCTGCCGCTCGGGGCGTGGCCGCCGACCAGCGGGTACCGGGCGTCCTTGGTGCCCCAGTAGTTCCCGCCCTCGGACTGCCAGCCGCCGCCGATCAGGTTGCCGTCCTTGTCGGCGATGGCGGTGAAACCGGTGACGACGCCGGTCGCGGAGGCGGCCCCCGGCACCTTCGCGCTCTTGTCGAGCAGCGCCTGCGTCAGCTCGGGGGTCTTGCCGACGGTGTCGCCCTTGTCCTCCTGGCTCTCGGCCGTGACGGCGACGTCGACCTGGCCGAAGCCCTTGGCGGAGCTCTTCTGGTAGGCGTCGGAGATGGTGTTGGTGAAGACCAGCGTCCCGGACACGAACGCCACGCCGAGCATGACGGCGAGCACGGTCATCAGGAGCCGGGCCTTGTGCGCGAGTACGTTGCGCAGGGCGGTGCGGAACATCAGCTCGTACGGCCCTTCGCGTCGAACTGCTTCATGGTGTCCAGGACGGACTCCGCCGTGGGCCCGTACACCTCGTCGACGATCCGCCCGTCGGCCAGGAACACCACCCGGTCCGCGTAGGCCGCGGCCACCGGGTCGTGGGTGACCATCACGACCGTCTGCCCCAACTCCCGTACGGAGTTGCGCAGGAAGCCCAGCACCTCGGCGCCGGAGCGCGAGTCGAGGTTTCCGGTCGGTTCGTCGCCGAAGATGATGTCGGGCTTGGAGGCCAGGGCGCGGGCGACGGCGACGCGCTGCTGCTGGCCGCCGGAGAGCTGGGACGGCCGGTGGCTGAGCCGCCCCGACAGCCCGACCATCTCAATGACCGTGTCCAGCCACTGCTTGTCCGGCTTGCGGCCCGCGATGTCCATCGGGAGGGTGATGTTCTCCAGCGCCGTCAGCGTCGGCAGCAGGTTGAACGCCTGGAAGATGAACCCGATCTTGTCCCGGCGCAGCTTGGTCAGCTGCTTGTCCTTCAGGGAGCCCAGCTCGGTCTCGCCGATCCGCACGGACCCGGAGGAGAAGGTGTCCAGCCCGGCCACGCAGTGCATCAGCGTGGACTTGCCGGACCCGGACGGCCCCATGATCGCGGTGAACTCGGCCTGGCGGAAGTCGACGGAGACCCGGTCCAGGGCGACCACCCGGGTCTCACCCTGCCCGTAGATCTTCGACAGCTCCGCGGCGCGCGCGGCCACGGCCGTGGTCCGGCCGGCGGTGGGTGTGGTGGTCACGGAAAAGTGCTCCTGTCGGGACGACGGCGTTCATGGGGACGTGATCCATCGTCCCGGCCGCCTTGCGTCCTGGAGTCACCCGCTGTTCCGGTTCCGGGGGCCGACTGCGGTCGGACCGGGCGGCGTCATGTCATACCTGGGGATGACAGCGGACCCTCAGAGTCGTGGACACACTGTCGATAACAGGTGGAGCCACCTCGTTTGGACGGTGAAATTCCGTCATTCCGTGTACGCGGGCACCCACCGCGCGTCACGCTGCTGGCAAGTGCGGATGGCGCGTTCCATGGGCTGATGCTCCCTCAGACCTCAATAAAATAAGACAACATCGGTCCGCCCGCCCGCTGTTCGGGGGATGTATCCCGATAGGCTCGGGATCTCGATGTGGAATGCAGACACGGCGAGCTTAAACCTCGCTGCCCCTCGCGGGCGTACCGGTTCAAGTCCGGTTCCGGGCACTTCCCGCCCCCGTTTCCCTGATCGATGTACCGCGCAACCTTTGACAGCGGGCGTATGTGGCCGGAGGCTCACGCCGGGAAGTCGGGGAAGAAGACCTCACCAGGCGAACACTGCGCGAACGCAGCCCGAATGCGTGCGAAAGCATGCGAACGCCCGTCAAGGCGTCGAGCAAAGGGAGCGACCGATGCGCACCGCCGTCGGCATCATCGGAGCCGGCCCCGCCGGGCTCCTCCTCGCGCGGTTGCTGCACACCGCCGGCATCGACTCAGTCGTCCTGGAGGGCCGCGACCGGTCCTGCGTCGGACACCGGCAGCGGGCCGGGATTCCGGAGCAGGGCACGGCGGACGTACCGCGGGCGGCCGGTGCCGGGGAGCGCATCGACCGGGAGGGGCTGCGGCACGACGGGATCGAACTGCGGTTCGCCGGGCGGCGCCATCGCGTGGACTTCCCCGCCTCACCGGCGGCCGGTCCGTGATGGTCTGCGCCCAGACCGAGGCCGCAAGGACCTCATCGCCCTCCAGCTGAAGGAGGGCGGCCGCTGCTGTTCGAGGCGGAGGCGCCGGCCGTCGAGGGGGCCGACACCGACCGCCCGCGGATTCCCTTCCGGCACGCGGGGCGCGAGGACGTGCTGGACTGCGAGTACGTCGTCGGGTGTGACGGCTCTGGGGCGTGTCGAGGAAGGCCGCGCCCGCCGCGCTCTCCCGGGTCTTCGAGCGGACGTACCCCTTCGGCCGGCTCGGCGTCCTCGCCGACGTCGCCCCCTCGCACGACGAGCTGGTCCACGCCCGCCACGACCGCGGCTTCGCCCTGCTGTCCATGCGCCTGCCCGTCACCCGCCACCACCCCTCCGCCGGTCCGAGACCGCCGACGGATGGCGGCTCGAACGCGGGCCCGTCACCCAGAAGTCGGTGACACCGATGCGCTCCTTCGTCCACGAGCCCATGCGGCACGGCCGCCTCTTCCTCGCCGGGGACGCCGCCCACGTCGTGCCGCCGGCCGGTGCCAAGGGGCTGAACCTCACCGTCGGTGACGTCGTCACCTCCGTGCGGGCGCCGGCCCGCCAGCGGCAGACCGGGTCGCCGGAGCCGCTGGACGCCTACTCCGCGACCTGCCTGCGCCGCGTCTGGCAGGCCGAGCGGTTCTCCTGCGACTTGACGGCCCTGCTGCACCGTGCCCCGGACGCCACCGACTTCGAGGACCGCCTTCAGCTCGCCCGCCTGGAGCGGATCGCCTCCTCCCGGGCCGCCAGGACCGGCCTCGCCGAGGCGTACACCGGGCTTCCGTTCGACTGACCGGTTCCGGCCGGGTACCGGTTCGGTGAGGAATGGATCGCTCCGTGGCCGGGAATCACGCATCCGCGTAGCGTGTTGGCCAACACGGAAAGGGAAAGATCCTCCTCAAGTACCAGGGTCATTCCTTTGCCAATCCATTACTCTTGAGCCAAGGCCACGAAGGGTGGCCATGGAGGAGTGAAATGAGGAGCAGCAACCCGGTCTTCTCGCGACGGGGCTTCAGCCGCGACAACGGCTACGCGGGCTTCAACACCGCGCCGCAGGCCGGGTACGCACCGGGCAACCCCTACGCCCAGGGCAACCCGTACGCGCAGAACCCCTACGCGACCAACCCGTACGCCCAGACGGACCAGCAGTACGGCGCTCCGCCGCAGGCCCCGGTCTCCACCGGCCGGATGACGATGGACGACGTCGTCATGCGCTCGGCCATGACGCTCGGCACCGTCGCCGTCGGCGCGGTCCTCGCCTGGGCCCTGCTGCCGGTCTCCGCCGGCAGTTACGGCCTGGCGATCGGCGCCGCCCTGGTCGCGATGGTCCTGGCGCTCGTCCAGAGCTTCAAGCGCACCCCGTCGCCCGCGCTGATCCTGGGATACGCCGCCTTCGAGGGCGTCTTCCTCGGCGTGATCAGCGAGATGTACAACAGCCAGTGGAGCGGCGCCCCGTTCCAGGCGGTGCTCGGCACCATGGCGGTCTCGGCGGCCACCCTGCTGGTCTACAAGGCGGGCTGGATCCGCGTCACCGCCCGGTACGCCCGCATCGGCCTGGCCATCGCCATGGCGTTCGTGCTGGTCATGGCGGTCAACCTGCTGCTGGTCGTGTTCGGCGTAGCCGAGGACGGCGGTCTGCGCAGCTTTGGTCCGCTGGGCGCGGCCGTGGGCATCCTCGCGGTACTCATCGGCGCGTTCTTCCTGACCCTCGACTTCAAGCAGATCGAGGACGGCATCGCCTACGGCGCCCCGCGCAACGAGGCCTGGCTGGCCGCGTTCGGCCTCACCCTGACGCTGGTGTGGATCTACGTGGAGATGCTGCGGCTGGCGGCGATCTTCAGCAACAACGACTAGCGCCTGGTCATCTGGTCACCGCCCAGCGGTAGCGAGAGGGGCCCCGGGTAACCCCGGGGCCCTTCGTCGTTGCGGGTGCGCGGCTAGAGCAGTTTGCGCGCGGCCCTCCTCAGGTCGTATTCGTGGACGATCGCCTTGGCGTGGCCGTACGCGAGGTTGTGCTCGTGCCGGAGCCAGCTGACCTTCTCCTCGAAGCGGAAGAGAGCGGGGCCTTCTTCTACGGCGCGAAGCCAGTCGGAGATTTCACGACCGGTGCAGTGGGGGATGCGGGCGAGCAGGTTGCGGTGGGTCTCCTCGGAGAAGAGTTGGGACATCGGCGCCTCCGTGCGCAAAGGGGATGTAAGCCGGTCCTTCAGGTCACCGTGCCCTAGCGTTGGCGCGTTGGCAACAGTCTCGCTGCGACGCGTTACGCTCACCGCGTGGTTGATACGACGCCCCTGACCCGTGCCGTGGATCATTTCGCCGACCGGTTGCGGGCGGCGCCGCAGAGTCGTCTTCAACGGGGCGCTGCCGCTGAGGCTCTGCGGCTGGCCAGGGAGTTGGCGGTGTGGGCCCAGCGGGTCGAGTGCCCTGGGGCGCAGCCGCGGGAGATGCCGGATGCGGGGATGTTCGCGGCCGCCGACCAGATCACCGTGGCTGGGCACGACTTGGCGATCGTGCTGAAATCCGACGCTGAGGTCGAGGAAGCGGTGCGGTTGGTCGCGGCGGCGCAGAAGCGGGCGGGGGTTTGACCTTCCCGGCGTCTCAGAGGGAGGCGATGACCCTGTCCGCGAGGATGTAGACCGTCTCCTCGCCGCACGCGAACGTCAGTGTGTACGCGCCCGAGATGCCCGAGCCGCCCAGCAGGTAGGGCTTCTCGCCCGTGCGCAGGGACGCCGCCAGGCGTTCGGCTGTTTCGCGGTGGCCGGGGGTCATGCACAGGGTGGTGCCGTCGGCGAAGACGTAGACGTCGAGGGTGCCCAGGGGGCCCGGGCGGACGTCGGTCAGGTCGGTGCGGGAGCCGGCGAGCTGTTCCAGGATGGTGACCGTGCGCTCGTGGTCGTTGACCACCGGCGACTGGACGGGCACGAAGTCGGGGTGGGAGGGGTGACGGCGGCGGGCCGCGGCCAGCTCCGGGGACTCCCCGGCGAACTCGTCGGTGTCCGTGCCGGACTCGGTCACGGGCTCCAGGCCCGCGAAGTCGGCGTGCCGGGGCAGGAACAGCTCGCTGTCGGGCAGGCCGAGCAGGGTGGGCGCGTCGGAGGCGTCACGGGCCTCCTGGGCGGCCCAGAACGCGCGCGCCTCGGCCAGCTCGCGCTCCCGCTCCTCGGCTAGCGCCTCGGCGACGGCCGCGCGTATCTCAGTCGTGTCGGCCGCGCGGGCGGCGGGCAGCAGGGCGCGCATCGCGGCGGCCTGGTTCTCGGCGAGCTGCGTGTGCAGGGCCGCGACCTGCCGGCGCAGCACCAGAAGGGTGCGCAGGACGGCGACGCCCACGGCGCCCGTGGCGGCCGTGGTGAGCAGCAAGGCGATCGGCATGGCGCTCACTGACGTACTCCCGGTTCAAAGTCGACCCCCGACTTCCTACATCAGCTTGAAGGGCGGACTAACCAGCTGTCAGTGCGTAACGTCACGAAACGGACAGGGTAGCGGGTCCCGAAATCGCTTGCACAGCTGTTGTGACCTGCATGGATGTCTCCCCAAAGGGAGTTAGGTCACATCCTGGGGGAGATTGGATCACAAATCGGCCCGGAGCTCGATCCTGCGGGCGAACTCCGGGCCGGTGCGGGACTCAGCTGAGGCGCTCGATGACCATCGCCATGCCCTGGCCGCCGCCGACGCACATCGTCTCCAGGCCGAACTGCTTGTCGTGCCACTGCAGGGAGTTGATGAGCGTGCCGGTGATGCGGGCGCCGGTCATGCCGAAGGGGTGGCCGACGGCGATGGCGCCGCCGTTGACGTTCAGCTTGTCGAGGTCGATGCCGAGGTCGCGGTAGGAGGGGATCACCTGGGCGGCGAAGGCCTCGTTGATCTCGACCAGGTCGATGTCGTCGATGGTGAGTCCGGCGCGGCGCAGCGCCTGCCGCGAGGCCTCGACCGGGCCGAGGCCCATGATCTCGGGGGAGAGGCCCGAGACGCCGGTCGACACGATGCGGGCGAGCGGGGTGAGGCCGAGCTCGCGGGCCTTGGTGTCGGACATGATGACGAGCGCGGCGGCGCCGTCGTTCAGCGGGCAGCAGTTGCCGGCCGTGACCAGGCCGTCCGGCCGGAAGACCGGCTTGAGGCCCTGGACGGCCTCCAGGGTGACGCCGGCGCGCGGGCCGTCGTCCTTGCTGACGACCGTGCCGTCGGGGAGGGTCACCGGGGTGATCTCCCGCTCCCAGAAGCCGTTCTTGATGGCTTCCTCGGCGAGGTTCTGCGAGCGGACGCCGAACTCGTCCATCTCCTGGCGGGTGATGCCCTTGATGCGGGCCAGGTTCTCGGCGGTCTGGCCCATCGAGATGTACGGGTCGGGCAGCAGGCCGTCCTCGCGCGGGTCGTGCCAGGTCGTGCCCTCCTGCTGGGCGACGGCCTCGGTACGGGCCTGCGCCTCGGCGAACAACGGGTTGTACGTGTCCGGGATGTTGTCGGAGTTGCCCTTGGCGTACCGGGAGACCGTCTCGACACCGGCTGAGATGAAGACGTCGCCCTCGCCGGCCTTGATGGCGTGCAGGGCCATGCGGGAGGTCTGCAGGGAGGAGGAGCAGTACCGGGTGATCGTGCAGCCCGGCAGGTGGTCCATGCCCATCTGCACGGCGACGACCCGGCCGAGGTTGTGACCCTGCTCGCCGCCGGGGAGGCCGCAGCCGAGCATCAGGTCGTCGATGTCCTTCGGGTCCAGCTCGGGGACCTTCGCCAGCGCCGCCTGGATGATCGTGGCGGTCAGGTCGTCCGGGCGCAGGTCCTTGAGGGAGCCCTTGACGGCGCGGCCGATGGGGGAGCGGGCGGTCGAGACGATGACGGCTTCGGGCATCACGGCTCCATTGGCGTAAGGGGGAGGGACTCCTGGGAAGTTACCCGTACGTATGGTCCAGGTCACGGGTATCGCTGTGTGACCCTGGCCGCAGTTTCTAAGCGCTTGCTTTTTTCGCGCCTCGCCGCCACCACCCGTTCCCCCCAGGGGCTCGGCCCCTGCGAGCCCGCTACGTCGAAGGCGCCGAAGGTGTCGGCTCCGGGCTCGGCTCCGGCTCCGGTACCCGGCGGCGGCGTCGCCGCTTGAGCAGGGCCCACGGCCCCCTGGGCCCCGTCGGCATCGCTGCGGTGACCTCCGTGCCGGCCTCGGAGGCTGCCTCCGCCGCCGCCCGGGCGACGGGGAGGAAGCCCTCGCGGCGGGAGACGTCGGGGCGTTCCTCTTCCGCGGGCCACAGACCCAGCGCGGCGCAGACGGTGGGGAGGACCGCCATCGCGGCGGTGGCGTAGCCCTCGGCGGAGGGGTGGTAGTTGTCGGGGCCGAACAGCTCGCGCGGGTTCGCGGCGAACTCGGGGCCCAACAGGTCGCCCAGTGACACCGTGCGGCCGCCCTGTTCGACGACCCCGATCGTCTGGGCGGCGGCCAGCTGCCGGGAGGCGCGGCGGGCCAGCCAGCGCAGCGGTTGCTGGACCGGCTCGATGGTGCCCAGATCAGGGCAGGTGCCGACCACCACCTCGGCGCCGGCCGTGCGCAGCCGCCGTACCGCCGCCGAGAGGTGACGGACCGAGCGGGTCGGGGGCATCCGGCGGGTGACGTCGTTCGCGCCGACGATGATCACGCAGATGTCGGGGACGGTGGAGGGATCGGCGAGGACCAGGGCGACCTGGCGGTCCAGGTCGTCCGACTGGGCACCGGGCAGGGCGACATTGCGCAGCTCCACCGGGCGTTCCGCCACCGCGGACAGGCCCGAGGCCAAAAGCGCTCCCGGGGTCTGCCCCGCCCGGTGCACGCCCTGGCCGGCGGCCGTGGAGTCGCCGAGCATGGTCAGGCGCAGGGGTGGTTCGCCGGGGGTGTTGTAGGAGCTGCCGTACACGCCGTCCGCCACCGGCACGCGGCCGCTGGTGCCGTTGCCCACGTGCCGCTTCGCCAGACGCAGCTCGGCCAGCACCACACCGACGGTGGCCGCGCCGACCAGTCCGACCCCGCCACCGCCGTACGCCGCGCCGGCCGCGATCCGCCGGGCCGCTCTCGCCCTCGACATGCTCGTCATGCCTCGCCGCCACCTCCTCGTACCCGTACACCCACTCCTTGCCCCGTACAGGCCGTCGCCCAATCGCAACGCAGAGTGAACGACCGTCACCCGGTCGGCGGGAGCCTTAGGCTGGCGGAACCAATCACGACCGTCTTTTTTGCAAGCAACCGGAGACAACGGTGCGATTCCACGACTCGATGATCAGCCTCGTCGGCAACACCCCGCTGGTGAGGCTCAACAGCGTGACCAAGGGCATCCGGGCGACCGTCCTGGCCAAGGTGGAGTACTTCAACCCGGGCGGTTCCGTGAAGGACCGCATCGCCCTGCGCATGATCGAGGCCGCCGAGCAGAGCGGGGAGCTCAAGCCGGGCGGCACGATCGTCGAGCCGACCAGCGGGAACACCGGCGTGGGCCTGGCCATCGTGGCGCAGCAGAAGGGGTACAAGTGCATCTTCGTGTGCCCCGACAAGGTGAGCACCGACAAGATCAACGTGCTGCGCGCGTACGGGGCGGAAGTGGTGGTCTGCCCGACGGCGGTGGCGCCCGAGCACCCGGACTCGTACTATAACGTCTCCGACCGGCTGGTGCGCGAGACGCCCGGCGCCTGGAAGCCCGACCAGTACTCCAACCCCAACAACCCCCTCTCGCACTATCACTCGACCGGCCCCGAACTGTGGGAGCAGACCGGGGGCAGGATCACCCACTTCGTGGCGGGCGTGGGCACCGGCGGCACCATCTCCGGCACCGGGCGCTATCTGAAGGACGTCAGCGACGGCGAGGTCAAGGTGATCGGCGCCGACCCGGAGGGGTCCGTCTACTCCGGCGGTTCCGGGCGCCCGTACCTCGTCGAGGGAGTCGGTGAGGACTTCTGGCCGACCGCCTACGACCGGACCGTCGCCGACGAGATCGTCGCCGTGTCCGACAAGGACTCCTTCCAGATGACCCGGCGGCTGGCGAAGGAGGAAGGGCTGCTGGTCGGCGGGTCCTGCGGCATGGCCGTCGTGGCGGCGCTGCGGGTCGCCGAGCGGCTCGGGCCGGACGATGTCGTGGTCGTCCTCCTCCCCGACAGCGGGCGCGGCTACCTCAGCAAGATTTTCAACGACGAGTGGATCGGTCAACATGGGTTCAGCGAGGAGACCTCAACCGGCCAGACGGCCGGGGCGGTTCTCGCGCAGAAGGCAGACGCAGGGGAGGGCATCCCGAACTTCGTGCACGTGCACCCTACGGAGACGGTAGGGGAAGCAATCAGCGTGCTGCGCGAGTACGGGGTGTCTCAGATGCCGGTGGTGGCCCCCGGAGCGGGACACCCGGACGTGATGGCGGGAGAGGTGATCGGCGCTGTGGAAGAGCGGGTGTTGCTTCACGCCCTGGTGGCCGACCACGCTCCCTCTGACGCCCCGCTGGAGAAGTACATGTCAGAGCCCCTGCCGGTCGTTGGTTCTGGGGAGCCAGTAGAGCGCCTGATGTCTGCCCTTGAAGGCCGTGATGCGGCGGTGGTCCTGGTGGACGGTAAGCCTGCCGGGATCGTCACCCGCCAAGACCTTTTGGCCTTCCTCGCGAACCCGACAACGTGAGACTCGACAGGAGTGCAGATGGCCACTGAGAAGACTGAGACCACGCAGGAACTCAACGACTGGGTTGCCCAAGAACTGAGCAAGCTTCTGCCCAACATCTCTGAGGAGTCGTGGGCAGAGATATGGACCGTGATCAGCCCTCAGGCCACCTGACCCAAACAGCGGACAAGAGTCGGCCCCCTCTCTGGCTTGGCGAGAGGGGGCCGGCTCGTGTGAGGAGGGCTGTCAAACGGCGCCGAACTCTCCGGCCTTGACGCCTGTCACGAAGGACGAGAACGCATCGGCGGGGAAGTCCAGAACAGAGCCAGCAGGAGTCTTGGAGTCACGGACGGGGACCACGCCGCTTGAGGCGACGAGGTTGGTGGCGACCTCGATGCAGGCGCCGCCGTTGTCGCTGTAGGAGGACTTAAACCAGCGGGGAGAGTTGGTCGTGGTCACGGGGTGCCCTTTCGAAGCTGTTCGATCATGGCTACGGAAGCCGCCTGCGAGAGCGCTTCAGCCTGTAGCTGATGGTAGGCCGTCAACACCGGCAATACTGACGCGGTTTCGCGGTCCAGATGACCCTGGGTCTGAGACTCCGCGTAGCACAGTACGGATCGGTCCGACATCGTCAGCAGGTAGACAGGCAGGTTGACCGGGCGACGCTCGCCTATGTCGTATGGAGCCACCTGGAGCATGGTGTTGGGTTGGTCGGCGAATTTGATCAGCTGCTCAAGCTGGGCGCCCATGACCTCCGAACCGCCGACGGGGCGACGGATGCAGCTCTCGTCCATCACCACCATCAGCATGGGAGGACGTGATCTCTTCAGTGCTTCCTGTCGCTCTGCCAGGGACGAAACTCGTTCGTCTGCTTGCTCTGGCGTAATGGCGCCCCGCTTCACGGCGCTGTTCGCCAGTACCCGCGCGTACTCGGGAGTCTGAAGCAAGCCGGGAATGATCCCAATCTCAAACAACCGGATCTCTACTGCTCGACCCTCGTACCCAACGTACTCAGGGAACCCCTCCAACAAGGAGCCGTGCTGAAGCTCTCGGTACTGGCGCTCGAACGTGTCTACGGTGCCCTCGATGCCGAAGGCGCGGTCAACGCTACGCGAGAAGCGGAGGGTTGGAGGTTTCCGAGCATTTTCGACAGCCGAAATATGCACACTGGAATATTCCGTGCGTTCGGCGAGGTCTTCCTGAGTCCAGCCACGTGCCTCCCGCAGACTGCGTAAACGCGCCCCGTAGGCTGCTTCGGCAGAGGCGTCCGGGTTCAACTCGTTCTTGTTCACGGCCCGTTCGCGACCTTCCATCCGTCAGTGACACGTTGAACGGGTCTCGACTGTAGGCCACGCTGAACCTGTCCGGTAGTGGCAGCACTACGGAGCGCTACAACCGTGCCCGAACGGGAAACGACTTGGGCTCTGGCTGACGACGTGAAGGATGGCGCGATGCTTCCCCACAGCAGAGACGACGATCCGCCGGCAAGCCTGGTGGTTGAGGTCCAAGAAGTCACAATTGCGCTGGCGGGGGCGCTGGAAGAGGCGGGGATCAGGATCCCGCAGTTCCACGCCCGGCTTGCCCCCTCCGAGGCCCGTGACTGGGTTGTCCGGCTCGGTGACGTCAATGTGCGTCATGGCCTCGCCATCTGCAACCTGCTGAGGGATGGCCTCACCCTTCGGCAGAAGTTCCCCGAGGAGTCCGTGAATGCCCAGTCGTGACGCCTCAGACGCCTTGGCGCGGCTCAACGCTCTTCACGGGGCTGGGATGCTGGCTGATACGGGGATCGATCCCTTGGGCGGCTTCCTGTACATCAACTGTCTGGACATCGAGGCGGGTACCGAAGCGCGGGTGATCCACTGATGACGGCCTGGCCCCCGGCCCTCAAGTCGGAAGAACGGAAGGCCCCCAGGAAATTACGGACCTGGAGGTTCACCTCTGACGGTCCCTTCTGGGGCGGGCTGCTCATGTTCGTGATATGGGCGTCAGTGGTCACCTGCATCGTGTCCGCCGTTGTGCGCGGTAACGCCCCCTGAGCCCCCGCTCTGGCCGGATGATCTCCCTTTCTCCCCGGTCTCCGGCCAGAGCGGGTACCACTTCCTTTGTCGGCGCCCGAAGTGGGCGATCTCGCGTGGGGGTGCACGGCGAGTACCGATAGAGGGGCCCGTGAATTGCAGCCATGTCGAGAGTATTAACGGCCTCGTCGGCTGCCTTCCGGTCCGACCCCGGACACGGGCGCACCCAACCCCTTGTAGCTCAGCGGAAGAGCGGCAATGCGGCCTATCGACGCGGGATGCAGTCCGGCACTGTGAGGACCCCGGTTCGAGTCCGGGTGGGGGGACCGCTCGACCCGCTATAACGGGTGGGTCGAGCTGCAAGGCACCACAACTCAATTAGAGGAGTGAGCATGTCTGCACCTGTGATGGAGGCAGTCAAAGCGAGGACGCTGGTTGCTCCAGCGTTCTTCGAGCGACTGTGCCTCCGGGTGGCCAAGACCAACGACCTGGACCGGGAGACCGCTGAGGCGATCACGGAACAGGCCCTGGCGTATCTGGCCACGTCCGCACAGAAGCCCGAAGGGGCCCCGACGCTCTACATGAGCGCAGACGTGGATCCTGCGTGGCACGAGTTCATGACGTACACCCGGCAGTACGACGAGTTCTTCGCGTCGCACGGCTGGCCCAAGGTTCACCACAACCCGTGTGACGGATACGGCGGGGCGGTCTACCCGCCTGCGGCTGAAGTGCTTCCCCTCACGGTGGCTGCAATCCAGGCGGCGGGATACTTCGTGGTCCCGGAGCTGTGGAAGGCGGCCGTGGACTGTGAGGACACGTGCGGCGATGACGGCGGGGGCGGCAACCCGCTGCCGACGTGTGAGCACAGCATCTGACGTCTGCAAGATCGTCTAGGTGATGTCAGCCCCCGCCTTTAGAGTGCTTGGGGCGGGGGCTGACGGTCGGACCGACGAGGTGAGGGAGATAGATGGCGCCACCGATGAGCGGAACTGGCAGGGTGACGATCTTCCCGCTCCTGCATGACTGGGAGACGTCATCTTGGTGCGTCCTCGCCTACGCGACGGCAGACAGCGGCCTTACCGCAGTTCTCGGAGTCATTCCGGTTGAGGGCAACGTGCACGAGCCCGGCGATTTGTTCGCGCTGGCTGGCCGGCACGGCTTCATCGGCGAGTGGAAGGGGTCGCACGAACAACGGTGCGGTTGCTGGCTCGCCTGCACCGGCTACAGTTCGCGGACTGTGAGGAAAGCGGACACGATCGATGTTCCTGAGGTGCGTTGGACGGTCGACATGGCACGGGGCGTTGACCTCGACGGCCCGTACTACGGCCACCGGCGGGTATTTGCTGGCCGGATTTCCCTCGATGATCAGGAACTCATGGAGCAAGCACGTGCGCTGATCCGCCGGGCGGAGCCGAGCCCTGGCGCGTAAGCGGATCTGAGCTGGCCCCGGTCGCCTGCATCCCCCGTGGGGGCGGCCGGGGCTTCTTCATGCAACGGGCCGTCAGTCGGCAGGCGTCAAGGCGTGGCCTTCCCGGCTGCTGGCAGAGCTCTCTATGGCACTCCCCGACACTCATCCGGATAAGTGGTTGACCACTTCGGTATGGGCGATGGATGCTGGCCACTCATCCGGATGAGTGGCTACCCGGTTGATTGGCGGCTGCTCGTCCTCTTCGAGTCGAGAGGATTTCAATCATGGGGCGTAAGGCTCTGCGGGCACTGGTGGTGTCGGGTGCGCTGGTGGCCGGTGTCGGCCTGGTGGGCGTGTCGACGGCGTCGGCCATGCCGGTTGACCCGGGGTACTCGTCGGGTGGCTCCGGCGGAGCGGGGGCGTCGTATCCGGCGGATCGGTCGGTGTTCAAGTCGGCGACGGTGGACGGGTTGCGGGTGCGCACGGGTCCGGGAACGGATCGGGCGATACTCGGCCTGGTCTACGAGGGTCAGCAGGTGCAGGTGATCACCTCTGCCTATGACGACACGGGCCAGGTGTGGGACAAGGTGATGTTGCAGACCGCCTCGGCGGGCGGCCTGCCGAGCGGCTTCATCGGGTGGGTCACGGAGGAGTATCTCTACTGACCCACGACCCAGGAAGGTGATCTAGTGGGCGGCCTCCTCCCTGTCTCGGCAGGGAGGGGGCCGTTTCGTCGTGATTGCGACGTGATCCGTGTTAACTCTGTGCTGACGGTATGGAGTTGGTGTGTTTTTTACTCCGGTTCCATAATCTGACTGTCTGTAGCTGAGCGCTTGCAGGGTGCTCGGGCATAGGCTGCTGGCCTATGTGACCGACACGTGTTCGATTCGATGCGGGCGACCTCCTGTGGTGAACGGCGGCACTTACGGGGGCTGGAAGGGGTGTGCGAACGTGAACGCTCAGGGGGGAGAGTACGGCGGAGCGGATGACGCCGTGTTCGTGCCCGGAGTTGACTACCTGTCAGGTTGGCGTGAAGCGTACGAGGCTGCCGAAGAACTGAACGCCAGCTTAGGCAAACTCGGTGTGGACGCGCGGGCGGCGCAGGCCGTACCTCACGCGGGGGCGCACGGTGAGCCGGTGGTGTGGCTGTGTCCGGAGGGTGCCCGGTTGATCGCGCGAGTGCTGGAACCAGAGGGAAGGGGAGACGGGATGGGGCGGGATGCCTGGCGTACGGCGGCGGGCTCGCGCGTGTGGGTCGAGACCGATAGGCGCGGGGAGTTCATCCGGTGCGAAGGGTGCCGACGGCCGATCCTGATCACGGGTGCGGGCCCTGCTCGGTTCGCCGCTGAGCAGCACGCACGGACGTGCCGGAACTAGCGGGGGAGGCTGCCTCGGTGTGCGGGGGCCGGCTGACTGCGGGTCGTCGGCTACAGCTCCTCACGACGACGGCACCGTGTGAAATCACGTGCGTGGTGACCTCACGCGCGCACGGATCTTGACCACGACGAAACCTTGTTCGCGCGTGAGGTTGCCACGCGTGGGCGGGGTCCAGGGGTGCG